>CAJXKI010000008.1 GCA_913055765.1 uncultured Ectothiorhodospiraceae bacterium | reverse complement strand
GTCACCACGTAGCCGTCCTCGGCGACGATGACGCCGGAGCCGAGGCTCGTCTCCGTGCGCTGCCGCTCCCGGGTCGGCGGCTCGCCGAAGAAGTGGCGGTAGAGGGGGGTGTCGAGCCCGGGCGGCGTCAGCCGCTCCGTGACCTGCTTGACGGTGAAGATGTTCACCACGGCTGGCGCGGCGCGCGCCACGGCGTCCGCGTAGGAGGCCGGCGCTGAGGCCGCGCTGCCAGGGGAGGAGGCCGGCTCGGCCTGGGCCTGGGTCTGGTTGACCTCGACTCGCGGCGCCAGCGGCCCCAGCAGGCTCGGCTTGAGCCAGACGATGGCCAGGGCCAGAACCACGCCGAGGGTGGTATAGCCCACCAGGAAACGGAGCCACGCCGTACCTTGGCGCCCCAGTAGCCGCCACCGCGATGGGCCTGCTAGTCTCATCACACTACCTACGAGGGATCGACGCCCCATGGTGCATCGAAGCCGCTTGGAAGCATACCTGGACGAGCGCCTCACGCCGGAGGCGTATACGGACTACGCGCCCAACGGGCTGCAGGTTGAGGGCCGCGAGGAGGTCGCCACCGTGGTGACCGGGGTCACCGCCAGCGCGGCGCTCCTCGAGGCGGCCCGGGGCCTGGGGGCCGACGCGGTGCTGGTCCACCACGGCTACTTCTGGAAGGGGGAGGACCCGCGCGTCGTGGGGATGAAGGCGCGGCGCCTGGGCCTGCTGATGGGAGCGGGCATGAGCCTGCTCGCCTACCACTTGCCGCTGGATGTCCACCCGGAGCTGGGGAACAACGCCGGCATCGCCGGGCTCCTGGGGCTGACGGTGGAGGCCCGGCACACCGCCAAGGGTGTCCCCGGCCTGCTGTGGAGCGGCCGCCCCAGCGCGCCCCTGGAGCCGGCAGCGCTGGGCGAGCGCCTCGCGCAGGCCTTCGGCCGCCCGGCGACGCACGTCGCGGCCGGCCCGGGGCCGATACGCCGCCTGGCCTGGTGCAGCGGCGGGGCCGACGCGCTGATCGAGCAGGCCGCCGACCTCGGCGTGGACGCCTTCATCTCCGGCGAGATCTCCGAGCCGACCGCCCACATCGCGCGGGAGCGCGGCCTCCACTACTTCGCGGCCGGCCACCACGCCACGGAGCGTAGCGGTGTCCAGGCCCTCGGCGCCGAGCTCAGCCAGGCCCTCGGCGTAGCGCACCACTACGTCGAGGTGGATAACCCGGCATAGGCATGACGCATCACCAATTATGTAATAGTCTATCACCCGACCGTATGGCGGCCTGCGGGCCTGAGCCTTGACGCCCGCTAGCACGTTGTAAGAGGCTTACTCGCTGCTTGTATGCCCTTGGCCCGGATACGGCAAGGGGCCGCCCAGGGCGGACGAGTCCCCAGGGGCGGAGCCGGCAGCCTGGAGGGGCCACCATCCAGGCTCGCCGAGGACTTGGAGCTCGTCATCGGCGAGGATACCGAAGACGAACAGGAGGGCGCGGCGTGATGAACCGTCTCAGTCTCAGCGGTCTACAGCAGTGGATGGATGACCGCTTCCCCCTGACGAGTACTTGGCGCTACCACATGTCCGAGTACTACGTCTCGAAGAACGTCAACTGGTGGTACCTGTTCGGGTCGCTCGCGATCCTGGTGCTGGTCATCCAGACCGTTTCCGGGATCTGGCTGATGTTCTACTACCAGCCCTCCGCTGAGCGCGCCTTCTCCTCCGTGGAGTTCATCATGCGCGACGTGGACTGGGGCTGGCTGATGCGCTACATGCATACCACCGGCGCATCGGCGTTCTTCGTGGTGATCTACCTGCACATGTACCGGAGCCTGCTTTACGGCTCCTACCAGAAGCCGCGGGAGCTGCTGTGGATCACCGGCGTGCTCCTGTACCTGGTCCTGATGGCCGAGGCCTTCATGGGCTACGTGCTGCCCTGGGGGCAGCTGTCCTACTGGGCCGGCCAGGTCATCATCTCCCTGGCCAGCGTCGTGCCGGTCGTCGGCGAGGAGCTGGTGATCTGGCTGCAGGGCGGCTACATCGTCAACGAGGCGACGCTAGGCCGGCTGTACGCCTTCCACGTCGTGGGCCTGCCGCTGGTGCTGATCGCGCTGACCTTCGTGCACATCGTGGGCCTGCACCACGTCGGCTCCTCGAGCCCGGACGGCGTGGAGATCAAGAAGAACAAGGACGCCAACGGCAAGCCCGTGGACGGGGTCGCCTTCCACCCCTACATAACGGTGAAGGACCTCGTCGGCTGGGGGATCTTCCTGATCCTGTTCTGCGCCGTGATGTTCTTCGCGCCGACCTTCGGGGGCTTCTTCATCGAGCCGCCTAACTTCCAGGAGGCGGACCCGCTGCAGACGCCCTCGTCCATCCACCCGGTGTGGTACTTCCAGGCGTGGTACGCCATGCTCCAGTCCATCCCGAACCAGGCGCTGGGCGTGGTCGTGATGCTCGGTGCGAGCGCGATCCTGCTCTTCCTGCCCTGGATCGACCGGGGGCGCGTGGGCTCCATCCGGCTCCGCGGGCTGGGCTACAAGATCGGCCTGGCGGTGTTCACGATCACGTTCATAGTGCTCACCTGGCTGGGCAAGCAGGAGCCGACGGGGCTGCCCGTGATACTGGGGCAGATCTTCACCGTGATCTACTTCGGCTACTTCGTCTTCCTCTGGGCCTACACCTACTTCGGGTTCGAGAAGACGAAGCCCGTTCCGGAAAGGGTGACCGTCTGACATGAGCATGCAGAAGAAGAACGGCATCGTACTCGGTCTGGGCCTGGCGCTCGCCGTAGCGGGCCCGGCCCAGGGCTCCGCCGGCCCGGACGTCGAGATGATGGATCCCGAGGTGAGCCACCACGACCGGGCGTCCATCCGTAAGGGGGCGGAGCTCTACGCCCAGTACTGCGTCGGCTGCCACTCGCTGGAGCACCTCCGCTACAAGCGGCTCGCCGACGATGTCGGCGAGGACCAGCAGTGGCTCGAGGAGGAGATCATGCGCGGTGACAAGGACCCGTATGACCACATCACCTCCTCGATGGACCCGCAGGACGGCGTGGAGTGGTTTGGCCTGGCCCCGCCGGACCTGTCGCTGACCGCCCGCGCCCAGGGCGAGGACTGGATCTACACCTACCTCAACACCTTCTACGTGGACGAGGACTCCGACGTCGGCTACAACAACCTCGTCCAGCCAGGCACGAGCATGCCCCACGTGCTGGCCAACCTGCAGGGCGACCAGAAGGCGGTGCGTGACGACCACGGCAACGTCGTCGAGCTCAAGCCGGTCGAGGGTGAGGAGGGGCGCCTGAGCCAGGAGGAGTACCGCGAGATGACGGCCCAGATCACGGCCTTCCTCTCCTACGCCGCGGAGCCGATCCGGGCCGACCGGGAGCGGATGGGGGTCTGGGTGATCCTGTTCCTCATCGTCCTCACGGGTGTCTTCTATCTCCTGTATAAGGAGTACTGGAGGGACATCAAGAAGTGATGGCAGGGGCGGTCCCCGGCCTCTAGCAGGGTGGCCGCCTTGCCATCCCGGCGAGGCGGCTGTGGGCCGCCTGCATATCGGCGCCGCCTGCCTAGCCGTGCGCGCTACGAGGCGGAGGCGGGACCATCCTCGAGCAGCTCGGTGGACGTTCTCCGCGTCCGCCGTTGCTGCCGGCGGGCCTAGCCGAGGTGCGCCCGGTGGTGTACCGCTTGCAACGCGATTGGTACGCTCCTTCCTAGAGGCTCGCCGCCGGTTCCTCGGAGGCATCGGCGCATGCCCATCGCACCCTACGTGATAGACTGACAGGGACAGCCGCTCTTTAGAGAGCGGTAATCTCACCGCCATAGGCCTGACGGTCCTGCCCCTGCTGCGGCGGCTCCTGGCGCCTCGAGCTGCCCGGGCAGGCGGCGGCGATCCGTCACTACGCTGAGCACCAGTTCGCAATGCGCGCCTCCCAGGCCGCCTGGCTCGGGCCGAGCAGGCGCTGCGCTGAGGAGGGCAGGAGGCTGTTGATGACCTCGAGCCGTCCGTACCTGATCCGCGCCATCTACGAGTGGGTCGTCGATAACGGGTACACGCCGTACCTGCTGGTGGATGCCACCCGGCAGGATCTGGATGCCCCCCTGGAGTACGCCGAGGAGGGCCGGCTGGTCCTCAACGTGGCCCCGCGGGCCGTGCAGGGGCTGAGCATGGGCAACGACGAGATCTCATTCCAGGCCCGCTTCGGCGGCGTGCCGCGCCCGGTCGCGGTCCCGGTGGCCTCCGTGCTAGCGATCTACGCTCGCGAGAACGGCCAGGGGATGCTCTTCGGCGAGGCCGATGACGATGAGGAGGCGGCCGCCGCGGAGGCGGAGGGCGACGGCCCCGATGACGACCCGCCCCAGGGTCCCGGCGGCGGCGAAAAGCGCCCCAACCTGCGGGTGGTCAAGTAGCGGTCGCCGCCCCTCGCCCTCGGGGCCGGTGCCCCCTGGTTAGCGAGCGGCCGCCGTACCCCCGAAGAGGGTCCGGTCGATCAGGTCGCAGAGGCAGTGGATGGCCAGGAGGTGGACCTCTTGGATGCGGGCGGTGACCTCGCTCGGCACGCGGATCTCGATATCGTCGCTGCCCAGGGAGGCGGCCAGGGGGCCGCCGTCGCGGCCGCTGAGGGCGACGGTGGTGACGCCCCGCTCGGCGGCCGCCTGCTGCGCTGCCAGGATGTTCGCCGAGCTGCCGCTCGTGGAGATGGCCAGCAGGATGTCCCCCTCGTGGCCGAGGGCGCGGATCTGCCGGCCGAAGATCTCAGCGTGGCCGATGTCGTTGGCCACCGAGGTGAGCGTGGAGGAGTCCGTGGTCAGGGCGATGGCGGGCAGGCCAGGGCGATCCATCTCGAAGCGATTGAGCAGCTCCGAGGAGAAGTGCTGCGCGTCCGCTGCTGAGCCGCCGTTGCCGCAGCTCAGGATCTTGCGCTCCGTGCCCAGGGCGTCGGCCATGGCGCGCCCGGCGCGGACGATGTCGGGGGCGATGCGGTCGAGCGCCTCCTGCTTGGCGCGGATGCTGTCGTGGAAGAGCTGGGCCACGCGCTCGTGGGAGTCCATGGGGCCTCGCTGCTGGGTTGGTGGGTGCCTCAGGCTTCATCCCGAAACGCGTCTCGCACCCAGTCTACGGTGCGCCCATCCGTAGCGATGACATCGAACCGGGCCCGCGCCGGGCGGTGGCTCAGCCATGCGGCCGCCGCTTGGCGCAGCCGGCGCCGCTTGCGGGCGTCCACTGAGGCGGCGGCGCCGCCGAAGCCTGGGTGGCTGCGGTAGCGGACCTCCACGAAGACCGTCTCCGCCCCGTCCGCCATGACCAGGTCGATCTCTCCGCGTCGCGTGCGGAAGTTCTGCGCCAAGGTCCGCAGGCCGTACGCCTCCAGGTAGGCGCGGGCGCGGGCCTCGGCGTCGCGTCCGGCACGTGCCGGGTCACTCGTCGGCTGTCGACGCTGGCTCATGCTCGCCCTCCGTAGCGTCCTCCTCGAGGACCGGCCGGCCGTCCACGAACTGCGCCACGGCCAGCCCCCGCTTGAGGGTGCGCTGTGCATCCATGCGCAGCGTACCGGTCAGGCCCTCCAGGCGCTCCTCGGGGTAGCTCGCCAGGATCGACAGGTAGGGCAGCACGCGGTAGGCGTCGATGCCGAGGGCGACCAGCCGCGCGTGGCGCGCCATCACCCCGCTGAGCTGCTCATCCAGGCGCTCGCGCGCCAGTCCGTCGGGTACCCCGAGGCTGCGGCCGAGGAGCCACGGCCCAGCCATGAAGCGCAGGCCGTTGAGGTCTTGGTCCATCTCCGGGCGCTCGACACCGCTGTAGGCGTGGGAGGTGGCCAGCACGGGCACGTCCTGGGCGTGGTGGTAGGCCAGCTGCGGCTTCAGCAGCCGTGCGTTCTCCGGGTAGGCGATGACGAAGACGGCGTCCACGTCCTGGCGCCGCCGCGCCCGGTACTCGAGGTGTTGCCCGAGGGTGCGGGTGAGCTCCTGGTAGCGGCGCTCAGCGATGCGCAGGTTGAGCGCCTCCCGGATGGGACCCGAGAAATCGGTATCCGCAGGGTCGTAGCCCTCGCGCTGGAGGACGGTGCCTCCGGCCTCGTCGAGGGCGTCCTGGAAGGCCTCCGCGACCCGCTCGCCCCAATCTGTTCTAGGCGCCAGGACCACTATCTCCCGCCAGCCGCGCCGGTAGGCGTAGCGGGCGGCCTGGCGAGCCTCCGTCTCCGGGCTGAGGGCGAACTGGTAGAAGGCCTCACCGGGGCTGGCCTCGCCGCGCAATCGGTTGAGCGCCAGCGTCGTCGGCCCCGAGGCGTCGCCTTGGGCAGCCGCGACGGCGGCCACCGCCTCGCGGGTCAGCGGGCCGATGACCGCGTCGCAGCCTTCCTCGCGGGCCTGGGCCAGCGCCTCCCGGGCCTGCTCGGCGTCGCCGCCGGTGTCGTAGACCGTGATGCTCGGCCGCTGGCCCGCCTGGTTGAAGTGGCCTACCAGGATGCCGTCACGGACGGCGCGGCCGGCGTCCCGGAAGTCGCCGCTCAGGGGCAGGAGGAGGGCAAGCCGCTCGGGGCGGCGGGCCTGCTCCTGGAAGCGGGCGAGCAGCTCCGGGACCTGGCGCTCAAGGGCCGGATGCTGCGGATAGGCCGACTCCCAGGCCTCCAGGGCGGCCTCGAGCCGCTGCGGGTCGAGCCGATGGCTGCGGGCGATCTGCGCCAGGCGGATCCAGCCGCCGGCGACACCCTCGCCGGGTTCCGCCTGCTGGAGCTGCGCTGCCGGTGCCTGGTTGAGGATCGCCCAGATCCGGTCGCGGTTATCCGCGCGCTCGGCTGGCGTCTCCAGGTGCTCCGTCAGGGCCACCCGATGGGTGACAGCGGCCAAGGGCCGCTCCTGGGCCTGGGCCGCCTGGGCGCGCAGGCGGAGGTAGTCGGAGAGGACGCTCGCAGGGGGGTCAGACACCTCCTGGAGCAGCGCCGCCGCCGAGCCCGGCTCGCCCCGCTTGAGGGCCAGCTCGGCCCGCGCCAGGGTGAGGCGGACGCGGCCGGCCTCGTCCAGGGCCTCGGGGACGACGCGGGCGAGGGAGGCGGCGGCGGCCTCCGCCTCCCCGGCCCGGAGCCAGCTGCGGCCCGCAGCGAGGCTGGCCTGGCTGCTCGGCGCGTCTTCCTCGAAGGCGGCTGCTGCCGCATCATAGAGTTCGCCGGCCCGCGCGTAGTTGCCGGAGGCGTGGGCCGACTCCGCGCGCGCCTGCGTCTGCTCCGGGGAGGAGGCCTGCTCGCCGGGGGGCGTGGCGCAGCTGGCCAGGAGCGCTAGCAGCACGGCCGCGATCAGGGGCTGTAGGGCGCGCGTCGGGGTGGTCATCGCAGCGGTCGGAGTAGCCTGTGGATAAGTCATCGGAGTATCCGGCGCCTGTCGCGCCCCTGTCAAACGGCGGCGGGACGCTATGGGTCGTAGCGACGCCCATCGGCAATCTCGGCGATATGACGCGCCGGGCCGTGGAGCTCCTGGCGTCAGTGGGGTGGGTGGCGGCCGAGGATACGCGCCGCACGGGGGCCCTGCTGGCGCAGCACGGGGCCCAGGCGCGCCTAGTAAGCCTCCACGAGCACAACGAGGCCTCGCGGTTGCCGCGGTTGCTGCGCCTCCTCGCGGCTGGGCGCGACGTCGCCCTGGTCAGCGATGCCGGGACGCCGCTGCTCAGCGACCCCGGCGCCCGGCTGGTGCGGGCCGCGGCGGATGCCGGGGTCGCGATCTCCCCCCTGCCAGGGGCGAGCAGCGTGGCCGCCGCGCTGTCGATCGCCGGCTTCGCCGCCGACCGCTTCGTCTTCGACGGATTCCTGCCCGCCCGCGAGGCGGCACGGCGATCGCGGCTGGAGGCGCTGGCCACGGAGCCCCGGTCCGTCGTCTTCTTCGAGGCGCCGCACCGCATCGCCGCCTGCCTGCGCGATGTCGCCGCCGCCTGCGGGCCGGAGCGTCCGGCCGTCGTGGCCCGGGAGCTGACCAAGCGCTACGAGACAGTCTTGCGCGGCACTGTCGCCGAGATCCTGGCGCGCGTGGAGGCGGACGCGGATCAGCAGCGGGGCGAGATCGTGGTCGTCCTCGAGGGGGCCGAGGAGCGGGCTGAGGAGGTCGACGCCGACGCGATGCTGCAGGCCCTCCTCGGGGAGGGGGTGCCTGTCAAGCAGGCGGCGCGGGTCGCGGCGCGCCTGACGGGCGGGCGCCGGAACGCCCTATACCAGCGCTCCCTGGCGCTCGGCGGGCGCGGCTCCTCCCGGGGGTGAGCCTGGGGGGAGCAGGAAGGGGAGAGCCGGCCTGTAAGCCGGGTTCTGTCGAGAGCGGCCATTCCTCTGGGGCATACGTCACCGCATGCCTCTAGCGGCCTACCCGGGAGCGGCGCGGGCCACGCCATAGCTCCCCTATTTGGCCTTGCTCCGGGTGGGGTTTGCCTTACCGCGGACTGTTACCAGCCGCGCGGTGCGCTCTTACCGCACCCTTTCACCCTTGCCTGTGCCGGCGCCTGAGGCGCCGGCCATCGGCGGTCTGGTCTCTGTGGCACTTTCCGTCGGCTCACGCCGCCCAGGTGTTACCTGGCACCCTGCCCTGTGGAGCCCGGACTTTCCTCTGCACTGCTGGGCAGTGCAGCGGCCGCCCGGCCGGCTCTCGGGTGGCAATCTACCACGCCAGGATCGCCTGTCAATCCCTTAAAATCAATTAGTTGAGCGCAAGATCTGATATCTCTTCTCGAGAAAGGCTCCTAAGCTGCTGTTCTTGAAAAGGTCACAGCGCCTCGCCGGCGTCGCCGCCTGCTTGAGATCCCGCGCCTAAGTCCGCGTCCAGCTTGGCGCTGGGCAGGGAGGCTCGCTTGACGGGGTAGGTCCCCCCTCCTACAGTGACATAAAGTGCCTTGAAGTGGGCCAGAGGGGCACAGCGTGGCGAGGGGGAGGCGCGGTGTTTCGCGGGGTCAGCCAGCACAACCTCGATGCCAAGGGGCGGCTCGCCTTCCCCGCGAGGCACCGTGATCGCCTGCTAGACCACTGCAGTGGCGAGGTGGTAGCGACCATCGACTACCGGGAGTACTGCTTGGTCTTCTACCCCCTGCCGGAGTGGGAGGAGATCGAGCGCAAGCTGATCGCCTTGCCCGATCTGCAGCAGGGCGCCAAGCGGCTCAAGCGCCTCCTGATCGGCCACGCCCAGGAGCTCCAGGTCGACCGGAACGGGCGGACCTTGGTCCCCCTGCCACTGCGCGAGTACGCCGGCCTGGCGAGGCAGGCCGTGCTCATCGGGCAGGGCAATAAGTTCGAGCTCTGGGACGCCGCCCTCTGGGAGCAGCGACGGGCCGAGTGGCTGCAGGAGGCGGCCGCTGCCGACGCCGACATGCCCGAGGCGCTGGAGAGCCTGGCCCTATAGGGGAGGCAGCGTTCGTTTCCGCAGCGGAGTTGGGTGCAGTGGCGGAGCAGCAAGCGACGGCGGGGGAGCATCGGCCGGTCCTCTACGAGGCCGCGCTCGAGGCGCTCGCCCTGCACCCGGCGGGTATCTACGTCGATGCCACCTACGGCCGGGGTGGGCATGCCCGCGGCATCCTCGCCGCCCTGGGGGAGCATGGGCGGCTGGTCGCGGCGGACCGGGACCCGGAGGCCGTCGACCATGCCCGGCAGACGCTGGACGCCGACCCGCGCTGCACCGTGCTCCACAGCGATCTCGCCGGGCTGCCGACGGCCCTGTCACGGATCGGTGTAGCCGGTGCGGTGGATGGCCTGCTCGTGGACCTAGGCATCTCCTCGCCGCAGGTCGACAATCCGGAGCGCGGCTTCTCCTTCCAGCGGGATGGCCCGCTGGATATGCGCATGGACCCGGATACCGGCGAGTCCGCTGCCGGCCTGCTCTCGCGGGCCAGCGTGCGCGAGCTCAGCGGCATCCTGCGCCGGCTCGGGGAGGAGCGCCACGCCAACCGCATCGCCCGGGCCATCGTCATGGCGCGCGATGCCGGTGAGCTGCCGCGCACGACCCACGAGCTGGCCCGGCTGGTGGAGCGGGCGGTGCCTCGGCGCGAGCCTGGCCGCCATCCCGCGACGCGGACCTTCCAGGCGCTGCGGATCGCCGTCAACGACGAGCTCGGGCAGCTGGATCACTTCCTCCAGGGGGCCATCGACCTCCTGCGGCCTGGCGGCCGGCTCGTGGCCATCGCCTTCCACTCCCTGGAGGATCGGCGGATCAAGCGCTTCATGCGCCGCAGCGCCAGCGTCGGCGACCTGCCGCCGTCGGTGCCGGTGCCCCCGGAGGGCTGCCAGCCGCGCCTGCGCACCATCGGCCGTCCCGTGCAGGCCGGCGCCGAGGAGGTCGCCGGCAACCGGCGCGCGCGCAGCGCCGTGCTGCGTACAGCGGAGCGCCTGCCGTGAGCCGCCTCGGCTGGCTGGCGGGGGGGGTGGCGGCCGCCGTGACGGCGAGCGCCCTGGCGCTGGTCGCGGTCCAGCACGAGTACCGCGCCACCTTCGCCACCATGCAGCAGGAGCTCGAGCGCCGCGACCGGCTGCGCGGGGAGTGGCGCAAGCTGCAGCTCGAGCAGAGCGCCCTCGCCAAGCACGGCCGCGTGGAGCGCCTGGCCCGTGAGGAGCTCGGCATGGAGCTGCCCGAGCGCAGCGAGATCGTGATCCTGGAGCGCCCTTGAGGAGGGACAGGGAGTGGTGAGCCGTAACGCCCGCCGCAAGCCGATGCTGGAGGGGCCGCCGCGCTGGCGGTTCATCAGCGTGCTGGCCGTGCTGCTCCTCGCTCCCGTGGCGATCCTCCTGCGCGCGCTCGATCTGCAGGTCATCGACAGCGAGCACCTGCGCAGCGAGGCGCAGGCGCGCCACCTGCATACGGTGGAGATGCAGGCCCACCGCGGCGTGATCACCGACCGCCACGGCGAGCCGCTGGCAGTCAGCTCGCCGGTCCAGTCCGCCTGGGCCCATCCGGCGAAGCTGCTCGGCGACGAGGCGGCCCTCAAGGCGGTGGCTAGCGCACTGGAGCGCTCGGCGCAAGGGCTGCGCTCGTACCTGCAGGCGCGCCGAGATCGCGAGTTCGTCTACCTGGAGCGCCACCTGGCCCCCGCTACCGCCGATCGGCTCGCGCGCCTGGAGGCGCCCGGCCTCCACCTGCAGCAGGAGTCCCAGCGGTTCTACCCGGCGGGTAAGGTGGCGGCCCAGGTGGTCGGCTTCACAGATATCGACGGCCGCGGCCTCGCCGGGGCCGAGCTGGCGTTCGATGAGGCGCTCAGCGGCCGCGACGGCGCCAAGCGGGTCATCCGGGACCGGCACGGCCGCACTGTCGAGGGCGTCGGGCTCCTGCGCGAGCCGCAGCCCGGCGAGGACGTGGCGCTCGCCCTCGACCGGCACATCCAGTACATCGCCTATCGCGAGCTCAAGCGGGCGGTGGCGAGCCACGACGCTGCGGCTGCCAGCGCGGTGGTGCTCGACGCCACCACCGGCGAGGTGCTGGCCATGGCCAATCAGCCCTCCTTCAACCCGCACCGCCGCTCGGAGCTCGAGGCCGAGGAGCTGCGCAACCGTGCTGCGGCTTGGACCCAGGAGCCGGGCTCACTCATCAAGCCATTCACGGTGGCCGCGGCCCTGTCCAGCGCGGCGATCCGCGAGGACCGGGTGCTCGAGACGAGCCCCGGCACCTTCCAGGTCGGCGACCACACCGTGCGCGACATCGCCGATCACGGCTCGCTCGATGTCGCCGGGGTGATCAAGGAGTCCAGCAATGTCGGGGCGGCGAAGATAGCCCTGGCCACGGAGCCGCGTGCCCTCTGGGAGGGCCTCCAGGCCTTCGGCTTCGGCGCCCCCACCCGTAGCGGCCTGGCCGGGGAGTCCAGCGGGATCTTCCTGCCGGCGCCGCCACGAAGGGATGTGCAGCGTGCCACCCTGTCCTACGGCTACGGGGTCACGGCGACCCCGCTGCAGCTGGCCCGCGCCTACGCCGCGCTAGCCCAGGGCGGGGTGATCCGGCCCGCCTCGATCCGGGCGCTGGAGGCGCCGCCGGAGGGGCGCCGCATCCTCGATGCCGAGCTAGCGCGCCGGCTGCGCCGGATGCTCGAGGGCGTGGTGGCGCCCGGGGGGACCGGGACGCAGGCGGCCATCCCCGGCTACCGGGTGGCCGGCAAGACCGGGACGGTGCACAAGAGCAGGCCGGGCGGCTACGCCGAGGACGACTACATCGCCTCCTTTGTCGGTTTCGTGCCCGCCTCGGACCCGCGCCTGGTAATGGCGGTCACCATCGATGAGCCCCGCGGTGAGGAGCACTACGGCGGCCAGGTGGCGGCCCCGGTCTTCTCCCGCGTGATGAGCGAGGCCCTGCGCATCCTCAATATACCGCCCGACGGCCTGTCGCCCCGGGATGCGCCGGCCGTCGCGGAGGAGGGGGCGTCATGAGCGTGGCGGCGCCCGGCGAGCCCGTGACGCTCCGCTGGCTCCTGGCGCCTTGGGTCAGCGAGGCGCTGCCGGCGGTGCCCCTCCACGGCATGAGCCTCGACACGCGGCGCCTCGCGCCCGGGGAGCTCTTCGCGGCGCTGCCCGGGCAGCGCCGCCACGGCCTGGCCTTCATCGGCGACGCCCTCGCGGCCGGCGCGGCCGCCGTAGCCTGGGATCCAGAGGGCGTTGAGGAGCCGGCTGAGGCAGCGAGCGCCGCCGAGGCGGCCGGGGTGCCGCTGGTCGCAGTGCCCGGGCTGCAGCGCCACCTGAGCGCGATCGCCGGCCGGCTTCACCGCGAGCCGTCCCGGGATCTGGAGGTGATCGCGGTCACGGGGACGGACGGCAAGACCTCGGTGACCCACTTCGCGGCGCAGCTGCTCGGCGAGCCCGATGCCCACTGGGGGGTGATCGGCACCCTGGGATACGGCCGCATCGGCCGGCTCCAGGCCGCCGAGCTGACCACGCCCGACGCCGCGGCGCTGCAGCAGGCCCTCGCCGCTTGCCGGGATGCTGGGGCCAGCGGGGTGGCCATGGAGGCCTCCTCCCACGCCCTGGAGCAGGGGCGCCTGGCCGGGACTGCGGTGGATCTGGCGGTGCTGACCCAGCTGGGGCGGGACCACCTGGACTACCACGGCTCCATGGAGGCCTACGCCGAGGCCAAGAGCCGGCTATTCGAGCTCCCCAGCCTGCGCGCGCGGGTGCTGAACCTCGACGATGCCCTCGGGCAGCGCCTCTACGAGCGCGCCGCTGGCGCCGTGTTCACCTACAGCGCCGAGGGGGCAGCCGCTGACCTGGCGGCGGAGGCGGTAACCCCGCTCGCGGATGGCCTCCGTGTGGAGCTGCGGCTAGGGGGCGTCCGGCGCTCGGTCCACCTGCCCCTGCTCGGCCGCTTCCATGTCGCCAATGCCCTCGCCGCCCTGGGCGCGGCCCTCGCCCTGGGGCGTCCGCTGGATGCGGTCCTGGAGCGCCTGGCCGGCCTGCAGCCGGTGCCGGGGCGCATGGAGCATCTCCCTGCCGGGGACGGCGCCCCCCTGGTCGTGGTGGACTACGCCCACACGCCCGGCGCCCTTGAGCAGGCGCTGGCCGCCTTGCGCGAGCACACCGAGGGGCGGCTGACGGTGGTCTTCGGCTGCGGCGGCGATCGGGATCCCGGCAAGCGCCCCCTCATGGGGGAGGTGGCCGCCCGCCTGGCCGATCGCGTCGTCATCACGGACGACAATCCGCGTACCGAGCCCCCGGCGGCGATCCGCGAGGCGATCGCCGCCGGGGCCGGCGATACCGCCGAGATCGTCGCCGATCGCGGTGAGGCCATCCGCACGGCCGTCGAGGCCGCCGGTCCGGCGGATGCGGTCCTCGTCGCCGGCAAGGGCTGCGAGGCGGTCCAGGAAGGCCCCGATGGCCGCGCCCCTTTCTCCGATCGAGATGCGGCTGCGCGCCTGCTGGGCGGGCAGGAGGAGGCGCCATGGACCCGCTAGGCTTGGCCGAGGTCGCGGCGATCACCGGCGGCCGGGTGGCCGGGGACGAGCCGGCGGCCCCTGTCCGTGACGTGGCGCTGGACAGCCGGCGTGCTGGGCCGGGATCCCTGTTCGTGGCGCTGCCCGGTGCCCGGGCGGACGGCCACGACTTCGCCGCCGACGCCGCCGCCCGCGGCGCCGTGGCGATGCTGGGGCAAAGGCCGGTAGCGGCGCTGCCCACGGTCTTGGTGGCGGATCCGGCCGCGGCGTTGGCTGCGCTCGGCGTCGCGTCTCGGCGCCGCAGCTCGGCCCGCCTGGTGGCGGTCACCGGCAGCAACGGCAAGACCACGGTCAAGGAGCTGCTCGCCGGCATGCTCGGCGAGCTTGGACCGACCCTAGCCACCGACGGCAATCGCAACAATCTGCTCGGCGTCCCCGAGACGCTCTGCCGGCTCGATGCCGAGCACCGCTACGCCGTCATCGAGCTGGGCGCCAACGCCCCCGGCGAGATCGCGCAGCTCACCGCTTGGGCATGCCCGCATGTCGGGGTGGTCACCAACGCCGGCCCGGCGCATCTGGCTGGGTTCGGCTCCATCGCCGGGGTCGCCCGCGTCAAGGGGGAGCTATTCGAGGGGCTGGCGCGCGATAGCGTGGCCGTGATCAACGCCGACGACGGCTTCTGCGGGCTGTGGCGCGAGCTGGCCGGGCAGCGGCGCTGCCTGACCTTCGGCGCGGACAGTGGCCAGATCCGCTACCGAGGGTGTGGGCAGCGCCTGGAGCTGGATCTCGGCAGCGGCTGGACGGCGGCGCCGACGCCCCTGCTCGGCGCCCATAACGCCAGTAATATCGCCGCTGCAGCCGCTTGCGCCGCGGCATTGGCAGCCCCGCCGAGCGCCATCCTCTCGGCGGTGTCTGCGGCCCGGGCCGTGCCCGGCCGCCTGCAGCTGCGCGCCGGCTGCCACGGCGGCTGGGTGATCGACGATACCTACAACGCCAATCCGGGCAGCCTGCAGGCGGCCGTCGAGGTGCTGCGCGAGCTCGACGGGGCCGGATGGCTGCTGCTGGGGGAGATGGGTGAGCTCGGCGAGGAGGCGGCGCAGTGGCACCGGCGTGCCGGCGAATGGGCGCGGGCCGCCGGCGTGGCCCGGCTATGGACAGTGGGGGACATGGCGGCGCCTGCGGCGGAGGCCTTCGGCGTAGGCGGGCGCAGCTTCCCGGATCATCGGGCGCTGATCGAGGCGTGCGCCGCGGAGCTGACGGCTGATGCCGCCGTGCTGGTTAAGGGGTCGCGCTCGGCCGCCATGGAGCATGTGGCCCGAGCGCTAGTTGCCGAGGATCCTGAGCGAGGGGAGGTCGTCTAGGTGCTGTACCACGTGGCCATGCTGCTGGAGGCGTTCCACTCCGGCTTCAACGTCTTCCAGTACATCACGTTCCGGACCATCCTCGGGGTGCTCACCGCCCTGGGGATCGCCCTGCTGGTCGGCCCAGCGGTGATCCAGCGCCTGGTGCTCCACCAGATCGGGCAGCAGGTCCGGGATGACGGTCCCGAGGCGCACCTGCAGAAGACCGGGACCCCGACCATGGGCGGCGCCCTGATCCTCCTCGCCATCGCCGCCTCCACCCTGCTGTGGGCGGACCTGACCAACCGCTACGTCTGGACGGTCCTGTTCATCACCCTCGCCTTCGGGGCCATCGGCGGGGCCGACGACGCCCTCAAGCTGATCCGCCAGGACAGCCAGGGGCTGCGGGCGCAGCACAAGTTCGGGCTGCAGGTGCTCGCCGCCCTGCTGGCGAGCGGCTTCCTCTTCGCCACCGCCGCCGATCCCGTCGAGACCAGCCTGGTGCTGCCGCTGTTCAAGGAGTGGACCGTGCCCCTCGGCGTGGGCTTCATCGCCCTGGCCACGGTGGTGATCGTCGGCAGCTCCAACGCGGTCAACCTCACCGACGGACTCGACGGCCTGGCCATCATGCCCACGGTGCTCGTCGCCGGGGGGCTGGCGGTGTACGCCTACGCCACGGGCCACCAGGTCTTCGCCGACTACCTGAACATCCCTGCGCTGTCGGGGGTCGGCGAGCTGGTCATCCTCTGCGGCGCTATCGTCGGCGCTGGCCTCGGCTTCCTCTGGTACAACACCTACCCGGCCCAGGTCTTCATGGGCGATGTCGGGGCGCTCGCCCTGGGCGCGGCCCTGGGCGCCATCGCCGTGGCCGTCCGCCAGGAGCTCGTGCTGTTCGTCATGGGGGGGGTCTTCGTCATGGAGACGGTCTCGGTGATGATCCAGGTCCTGTCCTACAGGCTGACCGGCCGGCGGGTTTTCCGCATGGCGCCGCTCCACCACCACTACGAGCTCAAAGGCTGGCCGGAGCCGCGGGTCATCGTGCGCTTCTGGATCATTACCGTGGTCCTGGTCCTCGTCGCCCTGGCGCTGCTCAAGGTGCGCTGATGGCAGCAGGCGATCGCCATAGCAGCTACACCGCCGTCGCCGGGCTCGGGGCGACGGGGCTGGCCTGCGCCCGCCACCTGCGCCGCCGAGGCGAGGCGGTGGCCGTGGTCGACAGCCGTGCCGAGCCGCCGGGGCTGGCGCAGCTGCGGGCGGAGTGGCCCGAGGTCCCGGTGGTCACCGGCGATCTGGACCGCGCGACTCTGCTCGGCGCCGACCGGGTCGTAGTGAGCCCCGGCCTGGACCTGCGCTACGGCGTGCTCGCTGAGCTGCGCGCCGCCGGCCGGCCGGTGGTCGGGGAGCTGACCCTCTTCGCCGAGGCCGCCGAGGCGCCGATCTGCGCCGTGACCGGCTCCAACGGCAAGAGCACCGTGGTCACCCTGCTCGGCGAGATGGCCCAGGCCGACGGCCAGGATGTCGCCGTCGGCGGCAACCTCGGCACCCCGGCGCTGGAGCTCCTCGAGGCGGCGCCGCGGGACGGCTACGTTCTGGAGGTCTCCAGCTTCCAGCTGGAGGCCTGCCCTGGGTTCTGCCCGCGAGCCGCCGCCGTGCTCAACGTCAGCGCCGATCACATGGACCGCTACGATGGCCTGTCCGCCTACGCTGCCGCCAAGGCGCGCGTCCTCGAGGGCGCGGAGGCGGTGGTGGTCAACGCCGACGATCCGTGGGTCGCGGCCATGGCCGAGGAGGGCGCCGGCGTGCGCGCCTTCGCCCTGAGCGGCGCCGCCGGCTACCGGCTAGTGGAGGCGGGAGGCGCAGCGTGGCTGACCGTTGGCGATGAGCGGCGCCTCGCCGCCGCCGAGCTGCCCGTGCCGGGGCGTGCCCACTGCGCCAACGCCCTGGCCGCCATGGCCCTGGCCGACGCCTGGGGGATTGCGGCGGCCGCACAGCGGGACGTCCTGCGGCGCTTTACCGGGTTGCCCCACCGCATGGAGCCGGTGGGCGAGTGGCACGGCGTGCAGTGGATCAACGACTCCAAGGCGACCAACGTCGGTGCCGCCGTGGCTGCCCTGGAGGGCCTGCAGCGGCCGGTCGTGCTCATCGCCGGCGGGCAAGGCAAGGGGGCCGATTTCCGGCCGCTGGCCCAGGCCTGCGCCGAGCACGCCCGGGCGGTCATCCTCATCGGGGAGGACGCGGCCGCCATCGAGGCGGCCGTCGCCGGCTGCGCACCCACCGAGCGCGCCGCCGGCATGTCCGACGCCGTCGCGCGGGCCGCCCGCTGGGCCGCCCCCGGGGATGCGGTGCTGCTGGCGCCGGCCTGCGCCAGCTTCGACGCCTTCACGGGCTTCGAGCAGCGGGGCCAAGCCTATCGCGACGCTGTCCTCAGGGAGGTGGCGCATGGCTGACTACGTCGCCGGGGCTCCCGATCGCGCCGCGCGCCTGCCGCTGTGGCCGGCGCTGGACCAGCGCCTGGTGGTGGCGCTGATCGCCGCTGCCCTGCTGGGGCTGGTTATGGTGGCCTCCACCTCGACCTCCGTGGCGGAGCGGGCCACCGGGGATCCCTTCTACTACCTCGAGCGCCAGGCCCTCTTCGTCGTCCTCGCCGCCGGGGTGGCGGCGGCGGCGCTGCAGGCGCCGCTGAGCCTGTGGGAGCGCAACGGCCCCGTGCTGGTCCTCGTGGCCCTGGGGCTGCTCCTGCTGGTGCTCATCCCCGGCGTCGGGCAGGAGGTCAACGACGCGCGGCGATGGCTGCCGCTGGGCGTGCTCAATGTCCAGGTGGCTGAGCCGGTGAAGGTGCTGGTGGCGATCTACGTAGCCGGCTTCCTCGTGCGCCGGCAGCGGCAGCTGCATACCTCGATGTGGGCCTTCTTGGCGCCGGTGGCGGTCGCCGCGGTGTGCGCCTTCCTGCTGCTGTGCCAGCCGGATTTCGGCACGGCGGCGATGCTCATGGCCGTGGTGGGGGGGATGCTGTACCTGGCCGGGGTGCCGCTGTGGCGGTTCGCGGCCCTGGTCGCGGTCCTGGCCGGCGTGGCTGCGAGCCTGGTGCTCTACTCGCCGTACCGCTGGGAGCGGGTGACCTCCTTCCTGGACCCGTGGTCGGCTCCGTTCAGCACGGGCTTCCAGCTGACCCAGTCGTTGATCGCCATCGGCCGGGGCGGCTGGCTGGGGGTGGGGCTCGGCGGCAGCGTCCAGAAGCTCTTCTACCTGCCCGAGGCGCGCACCGACTTCGTCTTCTCGATCCTCGCCGAGGAGTTGGGGTTGCTGGGGGTCACGGCGGTGGTGCTGCTGTTCGCCTACATCGTCTGGCGGGCCATGGCCCTGGGCTGGCGGTGCCACCGCCACCGGCTCCCCTTCGCCGGCTACCTCGCCTGGGCGCTGGGACTGGCGCTGGGCCTGCAGGCGTTCATCAACATGGGCGTGGCCACCGGCCTGCTGCCCACCAAGGGGCTCACCCTGCCGCTGTTCAGCTACGGCGGCAGCAGCGCCGTGGTCACCGGCGCCATGGCCGGGCTGCTGCTGCGCTGCGGCTACGAGCTGGCGCAGGCGCGAGCCGAGGGGCAGCGCCCCGTGGACACGGAGGAGCGGCCATGAGCGCCTTGACCGTCGCCATCGCCGCCGGCGGCACGGGTGGCCACGTCTACCCCGGGGTGGCGGTGGCCGAGGTGCTGCAGCGGCGCGGCCACCGTGTGGTCTGGCTGGGGACCTGCCAGGGCCTCGAGGGGCGTGTGGTGCCCGCCGCCGGCCTGGCCTCGGAGTGGCTGGAGATCGGTGGGCTGCGCGGCAAGGGGCCGCGTGCCCTCGCGGCCCTGCCCGGCCGCCTGGGCCGGGCCGTAGCGGTCGCCAGCCGGGCCCTGCGGCGCTGGCAGCCGGATGTCGTGCTGGGCATGGGCGGCTATGTGGCCGGGCCGGTGGGGCTGGCCGCGCGCCTGGGCCGCCGGCCACTGGTCGTCCACGAGCAGAACGCCCGCGCCGGCCTGACCAACCGCACCCTGGCGCGGCTCAGCCAGCGGGCGCTCACCGGCTTCCCGGGCGCCCTGGGCGGGCGCGGCGAGTGGACGGGCAATCCCGCCCGCGCGGCGATCCACGCCTTGGCGGCGCCGCAGCAGCGCTACGCCGGCCGCACGGGGCCGCCCCGCCTGCTGGTCCTCGGCGGCAGCCAGGGGGCCCGGGCCCTCAACCGGGCGGTGCCGCGGGCCGTGGCCGAGGCGGGCCAGGCGCCGCAGATCCTGCACCAGGCCGGGGAGGCCACCCTTGAGGAGGCCCGTACGGGCTACCATGAGGCCGGCGTGCGAGCTGAGGTAGTCCCCTTCATCGAGGATATGGCCGGCGCCTACGGGTGGGCCGACCTGGTCGTGGCCCGCGCCGGCGCGCTCACCGTGGCCGAGCTGGCCGCGGCCGGGGTCCCTGCGGTGCTGGTACCGCTGCCCTGGGCGGCGGATGACCACCAGACCGCCAACGCCGCACAGCTGCGCGAGGTCGGCGCCGCCCGGGTGGTCCCCCAGGCCGAGGTCGAGGAGGGGGCCCTGGCGCAGCTCCTGCCGAGCCTGCTCGCCGATCGCGAGCGGCTCGCGGGGATGGCCGGCGTGGCCCGCAGCGCCGCGCGCCCCGATGCCGCCGAGCGGATCGCGACGGTCTGTGAGGAGGTGGCCCATGGCTGATGCAGCCGCCCCCGCTCGCGAGCCGTGTCCCGCTGGTCGCGGCACCTTCGGCCGGGTGCGCCGTATCCACTTCGTCGGCATCGGCGGGGCCGGGATGGGCGGGATCGCCGAGGTGCTGCACAACCTGGGCTTTACGGTTACCGGCTCCGATGTGCGCTCGGGCGCGGTGGTCGAGCGCCTGAGCGGGCTCGGGGTGGCCGTGCAACTCGGCCACGATCCGGCGCACATCGAGGGCGCGGACGCCGTGGTCGTCTCCACCGCCGTGACCGAGGACAACGCCGAGGTCCAGGCAGCGCGCCGGGCTCGCATCCCGGTGGTGCAGCGGGCGGAGATGCTCGCCGAGCTCATGCGCTTCCGCCAGGGCATAGCGGTGGCCGGCACCCACGGCAAGACGACGACGACGTCGCTGCTCGCCAGCTGCCTCGCCGAGGGCGGGCTGGATCCCACCTTCGTCATCGGTGGCCGGCTGATCAGCGCCGGGGCCCACGCCCGTCTCGGCACCGGCCCGTACCTGCTGGCCGAGGCCGATGAGAGCGACGCCTCCTTCCTCCACCTCAAGCCGGTGATGGCAGCGGTGACCAATGTCGATGCCGATCACCTGGACACCTACGGCGGCGACTTCGAGGCGCTGCGCCGGACCTTCATCGACTTCCTGCACCACCTGCCGTTCTACGGCCTGGCGGTGCTGTGCCTCGACGACCCGGAGGCTCGGCGGCTGCGCGACGAGCTCGCCCGCCCGGTGCTGACCTACGGCTTCGCCGCCGACGCCGATATCCGCGCGGAGGCCATGGAGCCTGCCGGCCGCCGGACCCGATTCCGCATCCACGAGGGCGACGGCGCGTCCTTCGGCGTGGAGGTCAACCTCCCAGGGCGGCACAATGTGCTCAACGCTACCGCCGCCGTCGCCGTGGCCAGGGAGCTGGGCGTGGGGGTGGCGGCCATCCAGCGCGCCCTGGCGGACTTCCAGGGTATCGGCCGGCGCTTCCAGGCCTACCCCGATATCCCCCTAGCGGATGGCGGCGCCGCCACGCTGGTGGACGACTACGCCCACCACCCCCGGGAGCTGGAGGCGACACTCCAGGCGGCCCGGGAGGCGTGGCCGGGGCGGCGCCAGGTCGTCGTGTTCCAGCCGCACCGCTACTCCCGCACCCGGGAGCTCCTCGACGACTTCGCCCGGGTGCTCAGCGGCACCGATACGCTGGTGCTGACCGAGGTCTACGGGGCTGGCGAGGCGCCCCTGCCCGGTGCCGACGGCCGGGCCCTGGCAGCGGCGGTGCGCGATCGGGGTGGCGTGCAGCCGATCTTCGCCGAGGGGCTGTCGGAGATCCCGGGCCTGCTGGCCGGCCTGCTGCAGCCTGACGACGTGGTCCTGACCCTGGGGGCAGGCAGTATCGGCGGCCTGCCGGCCCGCCTGAGCGGGGAGATGGCCCCGGGAGGTGGTGGATGACGGCGGCACCGAGGCGCCAGCGGGCGCAGCTGGGCGAGCTCCGCGAGCACGAGCCCATGGCCGGCTATACCACCTGGCGGGTCGGCGGCCCGGCGCGGCGGCTCTACCGTCCTGCGGGGGCCGCCGAGCTCGCCGACTTCCTGGCCGGTCTGCCGGCCCGGGAGCCGTTGCTCTGGTGCGGCCTGGGGAGCAACCTCCTGGTCCGTGACGGCGGCTTCCCCGGCACGGTGCTGCTCACCCAGGGCGGGCTCGACGGCCTGGCGGTCGCCGACGGCCGGGTCCGGGCCGAGGCCGGCGTCGCCTGCGGCCGCTTGGCTCGCGAGACGGTGCGCGCTGGGCTGGGTGGGCTGGCGTTCCTGGCTGGGATCCCCGGCACGGTCGGCGGGGCGCTGGCCCTGAACGCCGGTGCCTGGGGCGGGACGACCTGGGAGCGGCTTGTCGCCGTCGAGACGGTGGACCGCACTGGGCGCATCCGGCACCGTACGCCGGCCGACTTCGAGGTCGGCTACCGCTGGGTCCACGGCCCGTTCGGCGAGTCCTTCCTCGCCGCTACCTGGGCGCTGGAGCCGGCGCCGGTGGCCGAGCTGCGCGAGGGGGTGCGCACGCTGCTGCGCCGGCGCAACGCCGCGCAGCCGGTGGGCCAGGCGACCTGCGGCTCCGTCTTCCGCAATCCACCCGGGGATGCGGCCGGCCGGCTCATCGACAGCGCTGGCCTGAAGGGGGCGCAGTGCGGTTGCGCGCGGGTATCGATCCGCCACGCCAACTTCATCCTCAACGAGGGGGGCAGTGCCGCGGATATCGAGGCCCTGATGCGGCACGTCCAGCGCCGGGTCGCCGCGGTGCACGGGGTGCACCTGGAGCCTGAGGTCCATATCGTCGGGGAGGCGCTGCCTTGAGCGGGATCCCTGGCCGCGACGATGCCGGGCGGGTGGCCGTGCTCATGGGCGGTGCCTCCGCCGAGCGTGACATCTCCCTGCGCAGCGGCGAGGCCGTGCTCGGCGCCCTGCAGCGCGGGGGCTACCAGGCCGAGGCCTTCGATCCGCGGGATCGCGCCCTGGAGGGGCTGCGCGGCTACGATGCGGCCTTCATCGCCCTGCACGGCCGTGGCGGCGAGGACGGGACTGTGCAGGGGCTGCTCGACCTGCTCGGCGTGCCGTATACCGGCAGCGGTGTACTCGGCTCGGCGCTGGGCATGGACAAGTGGCGCTGCAAGCGCCTGTGGCAGGGCTACGGCCTGCCCACGCCTCGGGGCCGCCTGCTCGGCCCCGAGGTGGCGGATGTCGCAGACACCCTCGGCTACCCGGTCATTGTCAAGCCGGTCCGCGAGGGGTCGAGCCTCGGCATGGCCCGGGCGGACGGTCCGGAGCAGTTGGCGGCCGCCTATCGCGCCGCGGCCGTCTACGACACCGACATCCTCGCCGAGCAGTGGGTCGAGGGCGAGGAGTATACGGTGGCGCTGCTCGGGGACTGGGCCTTGCCCTCGATCCGGCTGGAGACGTCCCACGCCTTCTTCGACTATGCCGCCAAGTATCAGGCCCACGATACCGGGCACCACTGCCCGAGCGGGCTCGGCGCGGCGGAGGAGGCGGATCTCAGCACCCTCTGCCGGGAGGCCTTCCAGGCCGTCGGCGGCCACGGCTGGGGGCGTGTGGACGCGATGCGCGACGCCGGCGGCGCCTGGTGGCTGCTGGAGGTGAACACGATCCCGGGGCTGACCGGCCACTCCCTGGTGCCCATCGCCGCGGCCCAGGCCGGTATCGGCTTCGACGAGCTGGTGGCCCGCATCCTCGAGGAGGCGCTGCCGTGACGAGGGCCAGGGGGCGTGATCGGCTCGGCGCTCGGCAGCGCCGTCGGCCGCGGTTGCCGGCGCTACCCGGCCTGCGGGGCTGGCTCTGGGGCGCTGCGGTGGCCCTGGTCGCGGTGGCTGGGGCCGGCGCCGCCGCCAAGGCGGTGCAGCAGGGCCGGTTCCTGCCCCTGGAGCGGGTGGCGGTCACCGAGCCGCCGGAGCGGGTCAGCGGCGGCCGGATTCGCGAGGCGCTGGCGCCGCACCTGCACCGCAGCCTGCTGGCCGTGGATGTTGGTGGCGCCCGGCAGGCGCTGGAGGCGCTGCCCTGGGTGGCCAGCGCCGAGGTGCGCCGGGCGTGGCCGGGTGTCCTGGAGGTCGCCCTGGTCGAGCGCCAGCCCCTGGCGCGCTGGGCAGGCGGTGGCCTGCTGGACACGAGCGGCAAGCGCTTCGAGCCGCCGGCGGCCACCATCCCTGAGGGGCTGGCGCTGCTGAGCGGCCCGGCAGGCAGCGAGCGCGAGGTGGCTGGATTGTTCCAGGACCTGCGGCAGCGGCTCGGGGCGCAGGGGCTCGAGGTGGCGGCGCTGCGGCTGTCGCCGCGGGCCTCTTGGCACGCGGAGCTCGCCGAGGGGGTGGAGGTGGCCCTGGGGCGCCAGCGGCCTCGCGAGCGTGCGGCCCGTTTCGCGGCCGTGCTGCCGATGCTGCGGCAAGAGGAACAGGCTCCGCTGGAGCGGGTCGACCTGCGCTACCCCAATGGGTTCGCGGCGGCTTGGGGAGCGGCGGAGGAAGCGGACTGAACGCGGAGCAGACCATGGTTCGGAAGACGGAAGACAGCCTGCTAGTAGGCCTCGACATCGGTACCTCCAAGGTGGTCGCCATCGTCGGCGAGACCAAGGAGGACGGCGAGCTGGAGGTGATCGGGGTCGGCAGCCACCCCTCCCACGGGCTCAAGAAGGGGGTGGTGGTCAATATCGACTCCACAGTGCAGTCGATCCAGCGCGCCGTCGAGGAGGCCGAGCTGATGGCCGGCTGCGAGATCCATTCCGGCTACGTAGGGATCTCCGGCAGCCACATCCGCAGCCTCAACTCGCACGGCATGGTGGCCATCCGCGACAGGGAGGTGACGCGGGCCGATCTGGAGCGGGTACTCGACGGCGCCAAGGCCGTGGCGATCCCGGCGGATCAGCAGGTCCTGCACGTCATCCCGCAGGAGTTCGTCATCGACAGCCAGGAGGGGATCAAGGATCCGCTGGGCATGGCCGGTGTCCGGCTCGAGGCCCGGGTCCACATGGTGACCGGGGCGGTCTCGGCAGCGGACAATATCACCAAGTGCGTGCGCCGCTGCCAGCTCGAGGTGGACGATATCGTCCTGCAGCAGCTGGCCGCCAGCTACGCCGTGCTCAGCGACGATGAGAAGGAGCTCGGCGTCTGCCTGGTGGACATCGGCGGTGGTACCACCGATATCGCCGTCTTCACCGGCGGCGCTATCCGGCATACGGCGGTGATCCCCATCGCCGGCTACCAGGTGACCAACGACATCGCGGTGGCCCTGCGCACGCCGACGCACCACGCGGAGGACATCAAGGTCCGCTACGCCTGCGCCCTGTCCCAGCGGGCGAGCCCGGAGGAGAGCATCGAGGTGCCCTCGGTGGGCGACCGGCCGCCGCGGCGGCTGTCCCGGCAGTCGCTGGCCTCGGTGGTGGAGCCGCGCTACGAGGAGCTGCTGGCGCTGGTGCAGACGGAGCTGCGCAAGAGCGGCCTCGAGGACCTGATCCCGGCCGGGATCGTACTCACCGGCGGCAGCTCCAAGATGGAGGGGGTCACCGAGCTCGCCGAGGAGCTCTTCCACCTGCCGGTGCGCATCGGGGTGCCGAAGTTCGTCACCGGCCTATCCGACGTGGTCAGCAACCCGATGTACTCCACAGGGGTCGGGCTGCTCGCCTTCGGCGCCCACAACCGGGATAGCGGCCTGCCTCCGGCGCTGGGGCAGGGGGGCGGCGTGAACGCCCTTTGGGGACGGATGAAGAGCTGGTTCAAGGGATATTTCTAATAGCCTCCAGTGCGGAGGAGCGCCAGAGATCGGTAAGGAGGGTAGCGCTATGTTTGAGCTCATGGACACCGCCAACCAGAACGCGGTCATCAAGGTCATCGGTGTCGGCGGTGGCGGCGGTAACGCGGTCCAGCACATGGTCGACAGCGATATCGAGGGCGCCGAGTTCATCTACGCCAATACGGACGCCCAGGCGTTGGCCACCACCCGGGCCGGGGTGACGGTGCAGCTCGGCTCCGGGGTCACCAAGGGCCTAGGCGCCGGAGCGGATCCGATCACGGGCCGGGAGGCCGCCGAGGAGTCCCGGGAGCGCCTGCAGGAGGTCCTCGACGGGGCGGATATGGTCTTCATCACCGCCGGGATGGGCGGCGGCACAGGCACCGGCGGCGCCCCCGTGGTCGCCGAGGTGGCGCGGGAGATGGGCATCCTCGCCGTCGCCGTGGTGACGAAGCCGTTCCCCTTCGAGGGCAACAAGCGCATGGGCGTGGCCGAGCAAGGGATCAAGGAGCTCGAGCAGAGCGTCGACTCCCTGATCACCATCCCCAATGAGCGGCTGCTGCCGGTGCTCGGCAAGAACCTGACCCTGGTCAACGCCTTCAAGTCGGCCAACGACGTCCTCCACGGGGCTGTCCGGGGGATCGCCGAGCTGATCACCCGCCCGGGGCTGATCAACGTCGACTTCGCCGACGTGCGCACGGTGATGTCGGAGATGGGCATGGCCGTGATGGGCAACGGCGTCGCCTCCGGCGAGGGGCGGGCCCGCGAGGCCGCCGACAGCGCCATCGCCTGCCCGCTGCTGGAGGACTTCAACCTCGCCGGCGCCAACGGCGTGCTCGTCAACGTGACCGGCGGCGACAACCTCTCCATCGGCGAGTTCGACGAGGTCGGCAACGCAGTGCGCGAGTACGCGTCTGACGAGGCCACGGTGGTCGTCGGCGCGGTCATCGATCCGGAGCTCGAGGAGGAGCTGCGCGTGACCGTCGTCGCTACCGGCCTCGGCTCCGCACCGCAGGAGGCGGCCGCCCCGGCGAAGGCGGCGGAGCAGGTGGCCCGCAAGCAGACCGGGGAGGTGGACTACTCGCAGCTGGACCGGCCGACGGTGCTCCGCCAGAACAGTACCGCTAACGAGGAGCGCAAGGAGGCCGACCCCGAGGGGAATATGGAGTACCTGGACATCCCAGCGTTCCTGCGGCGGCAGGCGGATTGACCGCCCCTGTGCTGCAGCGCATTAACCCCTCGGGGGGCGGCTGTAGTAGACTAGCGCGACGTATTGCCGCCCGGACGGGGGCAGGGCGTGTCGCCCCGCAGATCACGCCTGGATACACCGAGGATGAGCAGTGGAGCCGAGTCGAGGCATGATCCGCCAACGCACCTTGAAGAACAGCATCCGCGCCACCGGCGTCGGCCTGCACACCGGGGAGAAGGTCTACCTGACCCTGCGCCCAGCGCCGGCCAACGCCGGGATCATCTTCCGGCGCACGGACCTCGGCCGGGAGATCAAGGCCACGGCCGCGGCCGTAGGGGATACCCGCCTGTCCACTGCCCTCATCGATGAGGCCGGCACCCGCGTCTCCACCGTGGAGCATCTGCTCTCGGCGCTGGCCGGGCTGGGGATCGACAACTGCTACGTCGACCTCTCTGCCGCCGAGGTGCCGATCATGGACGGCAGCGCGGCGCCGTTCGTGTTCTTGATACGCTCCGCGGGGATCAAGGAGCAGGAGGTCCCCAAGCGCTTCGTGCGTATCCTCGAGCCGGTCCAGGTCGTCGACGGCGACAAGTGGGTGGCCTTCGAGCCCTTCGAGGGGTTCAAGGTCAGCTTCACCATCGAATTCGACCACCCGGCCTTCCAGGCGGGCCACACCAGCGCCCAGGTCGACTTCTCCTCGACCTCCTTCGTCAAGGAGGTCAGCCGTGCGCGGACCTTCGGTTTCATGAAGGAGTTCGAGGCGCTGCGGGCGTCGCAGCTGGCACTCGGCGGGAGCCTCGACAACGCCATCGTGGTCGACGACTACCGCGTGCTCAACGAGGACGGCCTCCGCTACCGGGACGAGTTCGTCAAGCACAAGATCCTTGACGCCATCGGCGACCTCTACCTGCTCGGCAGCAGCCTGATCGGCGCCTACCACGGGCACAAGTCGGGCCACGCCCTGAACAACCGGCTGCTGTGCAAGCTCCTCGAGCAGGAGCAGGCCTGGGAGTTCGTGACCTTCGACGAGCTCGAGGAGCTGCCCATCGCCTACGACCAGCCCGTAGTCGCGTGATCCGCCCACCGGCGGCGCCGGGAGGCCTGGGCGGCGCGCTTGCGGCCGGGTGGCGCCAGCGGGTAGATTGGAGATTTAGCCCTGAAAGCTCGCCCATGGACCCTTCGAAGACCCGCGCCATCCTCTTCGATCTCGACGGGACGCTGGTGGACAGTGCCCCGGACCTGACCGCCGCCGTCAACCGGGTGCTGGCCGAGCGGGCGCAGGGGCCGGTCTCCGAGGCGCAGGTGCGCGACTGGACCGGGGACGGCACACGGCGCCTGGTGGCCCGCGCCCTGATGGGCGGCCGCGACGGCGAGGAGCCGCCCGAGGAGGCGCTGGACGGCGCCCTGGAACGCTTCATCGCGTACTACAGCGAGGCGGTCTACGTCCATTCCCGACCGTACCCCGGCGCCGTCGAGGGCCTTGCGCAGCTCGCCCGGGCCGGGATGCGGCTGGCGGTGGTGACCAACAAGCCGCGCCACCTCGCCGACGCCATCCTGGCGCACATGGGGGCCGCTGGTTCCATCGACACGGTGGTCGGCGGCGATAGCACCGACACCCGCAAGCCGGACCCTGAGCCCCTGCGTCTGGCCATGGAGGGCCTCGGCGCGGCATCGAGCACCGCGCTCATGGTCGGCGACTCGGCCACCGACGTGGAGGCCGCCCGCAACGCCGGCATCCCGGTGGTCTGCGTCCCCTACGGCTACCGCCGCGGGGTGGCCGTCGAGGCGCTGGGCGCCGACGGCATCATCGAGGCGATCACCGAGCTGCCGTCCCTGCTGCGCGGAGCCGCCTGAGGATGAAGGAGCACGAGTTCCACGGCCTCGCGGACGCCGGCTACACCCGCGTCCCGCTCATCCGGGAGGTGCTCGCCGACCTCGACACCCCGCTGTCCACCTACCTCAAGCTCGCCCGCGGGCCCCGGTCCTTCCTCTTCGAGTCCGTCGAAGGCGGCGAGAAGTGGGGGCGCTACTCCATCATCGGCCTGCCGGCCCGCACCGAGATCGCCGTCTACGGCCAGCGCATCGAGCTGCGCCGCGACGGTGAGCTCGTCGAGCAGCTCGAGGCCGCTGACCCGCTGGCGTGGATCGAGTCGTACCAGCACCGCCATCGTGCGGCCCCGCCCTCGGGGCTCCCGCAGATGCCCCGCTTCCTCGGTGGCCTGGTGGGCTACTTCGGCTACGACACGGTGCGCTACGTCGAGCCCCGGCTGGCGGGCAATGCCCCGCCGGACGCCCTGGGCCTGCCCGACATCTGCCTGGTTGAGGCCGAGGAGGTGGTCGTCTTCGACAACCTGGCTGGGCGCCTCTACCTGGTGGTCCACTGCGATCCCCGCCAGGCGGGCGCCTACGCGCAGGGGCTGGCCCGCTTGGATGAGCTGGCGGCGCGGCTGGCCGAGCCGCTGGATCGCGGCCAGCCCCGCTCCGGGCGCGGCCCCGCCGGCGAGCCGCGCTACAACTTCACCCAGGCCGGCTACGAGGCGGCGGTCGAGCGCATCCGCGCGTACATCGCCGCCGGTGACGTGATGCAGGTGGTGCCCTCGCAGCGCATGAGCATGCCGTTCAGCGCCGAGCCGCTGGATCTCTACCGGGCATTGCGCTGCACCAACCCCTCGCCCTACATGTACTTCCTCGATCTCGGTGCCTGCCAGGTGGTGGGCTCCTCGCCGGAGATCCTGGCGCGCCTCGAGGAGGGCGAGGTGACCGTGCGCCCCATCGCCGGCACCCGCAAGCGCGGCGCCACGGAGGCCCGCGACCGGGAGCTGGAGGCGGAGCTGGTCTCCGATCCCAAGGAGATCGCCGAGCACGTCATGCTCATCGACCTGGGCCGCAACGACGTCGGGCGGGTCGCCGAGACCGGCACGGTGCGCCTGACCGAGCGCATGGCGGTGGAGCGCTACTCCCAGGTCATGCACATCGT
>CAJXKI010000007.1 GCA_913055765.1 uncultured Ectothiorhodospiraceae bacterium | reverse complement strand
CAGGCGATCCGCCCCTGGTCCAGGCACAGGACCTCGTCGCTGGCCGCCATCACCAGGTTCAGGTCGTGGGAGATGACGACCACGGCGCAGCCGTAGCGGTCGCGCAGGTCGCCGATCAACCGGTACAGCGCCCCCTGGCTGCGGCCGTCGAGCCCCGCCGCGGGCTCGTCCAGGGCGAGCAGCCCGGGGCGCCGCAGCAGCGCCCGCGCGAGCAGCACCCGGCGCGTCTCCCCGCCGGAGAGGGCCTGCAGCGGCTGATCCAGCAGGGATGCCACGCCCGTGTCGTCGACGACCTCCTGCCAGCGCCGCGCCCCGACCCGGCCGGCAAGCGCCATGAACCGGCGCACGGTGATGGGCAGGTTGGCGTCCACGGCGAACTGCTGGGGGACGTAGCCGATCCGCAGCCCCGGCGCACGCCGGACCGTGCCAGCCGCCGGCCGGGTGAGCCCCAGCAGCACCCGCAGCAGCGTGCTCTTGCCGGCGCCGTTGTTGCCCACCAGGGTGGCGATACGGCCCGGCTGGATATCCAGGCTGACGCCATCGAGGACCCGGCGATCGCCGAAGGCCACCGCCACCCCCTGGGCCTGGATCAGGGGCCCCACCTCCCCCTGCCCCGCTCGCTGCCCGCTCATCCACCGCACCTCGGGCACACCCCCGCCAGCTCCACGACGGCGGCGTCCGCGCAGAACCCCCGCGCGTTCGCCTTCTGCTGCAGCAGCCGGGCCACGTCCTCGTCGGCGAGCTCGGCGACCTTGTAGCAGTGGCGGCAGACCAGCAGCTGCACCGGGTGGGCGTGCCCCGGAGCGCCGCAGCCGATGTAGGCGTTGAGCGACTCGACGCGGTGGATGAGCCCCTCGCGCAGGAGGAAGTCCAGGGTACGGTAGACGGTGGGCGGCGCCGCGCCGGCGCGCTCGCCGCGGAGCTGCTCGAGCAGATCGTAGGCCTTGACCGGGCTGTCCCGGTCCCAGATCAGCTCCAGCACGCGGCGGCGCAGCCGCGTGAAGCGCATGCCCCGGGCGCGGCAGATGGCATCCGCCTCAGCCAGCGCGGCCTCGCGGCAGGCGCGGTGGTCGTGCCCTTCCGCGAAGGCATCGGTAACGACGGCTTGATCGGGGCTGGCCATGGGGCGCTCGCTGTTGCTGCGTATTTTGATACTATATAACATAAACGGCAGATGCCTGGGAACGGGAGGGCCCCACCATGCGCGCACGCCTCGCCGCCATCAGCGCAGCGCTACTGCTCTCGGCCAGCGCCGCCCAAGCGGACGGGCCGAGCGTGGTCGTCTCCATCAAGCCCCTGCACAGCCTGGTAGCGGGCGTCACGCAGGGGGTCAGCGAGCCCGAGCTGCTCCTCGCCGCCGGGGACTCACCGCACACCTACACCATGCGGCCCTCGGAGGCCCGGGCCGTACGCGGGGCAGACCTGATCGTCCGCGTCTCGCCGCACATGGAGACCTTCCTGAATCAGGCCCTGGCGGCCCACAGCGGCACGCGCTCGGTGCTCACGGCGGCCCAGCTCGACGGCGTCGAGGTGCTGGGCCCTCGCCAGGACCGCTCGCAGGGTGAGGGTGCCGATCACGACGCGCACCCCGGGGCGCACCGCCGCGACTACCACCTGTGGCTCGACCCGGATAACGCGCGGGCGATCACGACCGCGGTGGCGGAGCGCCTCGCCGCCCTGGACCCGGCGCACGCCGACACCTACCGCGACAACGCCGAGGCCCAGCGGGCCCGTATCGAGGCCCTGGACGAGCGGCTGCGCCGGCGGCTGGAGCCGGTCCAGGACGAGCCGTACGTGGTCTTCCACGACGCCTACCGCTACTTCGAGCGCCACTACGGGCTTGAGGCCGCGGGCGCTGTCACGCCCAACCCCAACCAGCCGCCGGGCGCGGGCCACCTGCAGGGACTGCGCGAGCGCATCCGCGAGCTCGGCGCCGTCTGCGTATTCAGCGAGCCGCAGTTCGATCCGGCCATCGTGCGCTCGCTGACCAACGGCCTCGACGCCCGCAGCGGCGAGCTGGATCCGCTGGGCACAGGCCTGGAGGCGGGCCCGGACGCCTACTTCGAGCTCCTCGAGGGGCTCGCCGACGGCTTCCGGGCGTGCCTCCTCGAGGCGGACTGAGCGGCTAGACCCCCTCGCGGAGGTAGACCGGCCGCACCGCCTCGGCCGGGGTCACCCGGCCGGCTCCCCAGTCGGCGAGCGCCGCCGGCAGGAGATCCCGCGCCTGGGGCAGCGCATCGGGGTCACGCCCGGCGCCCGTGGCCGGCAGGGCCTCCGGGTAGGCGGCGAACCCCCGGCCGATGCCGAACCAGGCCGCGCCGCCGCCGCTCACCGCCTCCGGCTCGAGCGCCGCCTCCGCGCCCTGCAGCGCCATGCCGCCGCCCTCGGCAGCGACGAAGGCGCCGCAGTAGACCTGCCCCATGCGCGCGTCCAGCGCCGCCAGCACCCGCTCGGCACCGTGGCGGCGGCGGGCGCCGTTGGCCAGCGCCGCCAGGGTCGAGACCGGTAGCGCCGGCACAGACCAGCCCGTACACAGCCCTTGGGCCACCGATGCGGCGAGACGCACCCCGGCGAAGGCGCCTGGCCCGCGGCCGTAGGCCACCGCGTCCACCGCGCTGGCGGCCACCCCGGCCTCCGCCATGACGGCCTCGAGCATGGGCAGCAGGCGCGCGGTATGCCGGCGGGGGACCTCCTCGGTGCGGTGGTGCATCTCGCCATCCCGGTAGGCCGCCACCGAGCAGGCCTCGGTGCTGGTCTCCAGGGCGACGATCACGATCTGCGGCATGTAGCCCCTCCGGCGGTCGGCTGCGCCGGCAAATATAACCGCAGGCGCCCTCCCCACGCGAGCCAGGGCGCCTGGCACGAGCCATCGCGCCGCCAGCTTGACCGGCCCCAAGGGCGGTGCTGCAATAGCTCGAGAGATGCTGGAAAGGGCGCTGCACCGTTGTCCCGAGAGACCCCCCTCCACTTCCGCCCTCCCGGCCGAGCGGACGGTGCCGCCATCCACCAGCTGGTCGAGCGCATCGGCACCCTGGACCGCAACTCCTGCTACCTCTACCTGCTGCTGAGCGCGGAGTTCACCGACACCTGCGTCGTGGCGGAGGCGGAGGGCGGCCTGCTCGGCTTCGCCACCGGCTTACGGCCGCCCCGCCGCCCGGCGTCGATCTTCCTCTGGCAGGTGGGCGTGGACCCGGCGGGACAGGGCCGCGGCCTGGGCAAGCGCCTGGTGCGCGCCCTCCTCGAGGCGCCCGGCGCCCGCGATGCCACCGTCCTGGAGACCACCATCGCCCCCAGCAACCGCGCCTCCCGCGCCCTGTTCCAGGCCATCGCCCGCGAGCGCGGGGCCGAGATCACCGCCAGCGAGTACTTCCGCGAGGACCACTTCCCGCCGGGCCACGAGGCCGAGGCGCTCTTCCGCATCGCCCCGATCCGCTGAGCCCTGCAGCCGCCCGATCCCAACGAAGGCGAGGCAACGACGCCATGACCCTAGACGTGATGCAGACCATCGGCGAGCACGAGTCGGTGGTGCGCTCCTACATCCGGACCTTCCCCAAGCCCTTCGACAAGGCGCAGGGGGTACGCGTCTACGACACCGACGGCTACGCCTACCTGGACTTCTTCGCCGGGGCGAGCGTGCTCAACTACGGGCACAACCACCCCGAGCTCAAGCGGCCGCTGATCGACTACCTCCAGGGCGACCGCATCGTCCACAGCCTGGACATGGCCTCCGTGGCCCGGGCGGAGTTCCTGGAGGCCTTCCATCGGCTGATCCTCGAGCCGCGGGGCCTGCACTACCGCGTGCAGTTCCCCGGCCCGACGGGGACCAACGCCGTGGAGGCGGCGCTGAAGATCGTCCGCAAGGTCACCGGCCGGCACAAGGTCCTGTCCTTCACCAACGCCTTCCACGGCATGACCGTCGGCTCGCTGGCGGTCACCGGCAACGCCTTCAAGCGCAAGGGCGCCGGCTTCCCGCTGACCTACAGCGAGAGCATGCCGTACTGCGGCTATTTCGGCCCTGGCGTCGACACGGTGGAGTACCTGGACAGGCTCCTCGACGACAAGGGCAGCGGCATCGACCAGCCGGCTGCCATGATCGTCGAGACCGTCCAGGGCGAGGGCGGCATGGCCGCCTGCAGCATGGACTGGCTCAAGGGCGTCGAGGCCGTCTGCCGGCGCCACGACATGCTCCTCATCCTCGACGACATCCAGACCGGCAACGGCCGCACCGGCCCCTTCTTCAGCTTCGAGGAGGCCGGCATCAGCCCGGACATCGTCACCCTCTCCAAGTCCATCAGCGGCTTCGGGCTGCCCATGGCGCTGACCCTGGTCAAGCCTGAGCACGACATCTGGGAGCCCGGCGAGCACAACGGCACCTTCCGCGGCCACAACCTCGCCTTCGTCACCGCCAAGCGGGCCCTGGAGCTCTACTGGAGCGACGACACGCTGCAGCGCGAGACCGAGCGCAAGGCGCGGCGGATCTACGAGGCGCTGCAGGGGCTGATCGACAAGTACCCCGCCGCCGGCGGCGAGCACCGCGGGCGGGGCATGATGCGCGGGATCCGCTTCACGGCGGACAAGGACCTGGCGAGCGCCGTCTCGGAGATGGCCTTCGAGCACGGCATGATCATCGAGACCTCCGGGCCCGATGACGATGTCCTCAAGCTCCTGCCGCCGCTGATCATCGACGACGCCGACCTCGAGACCGGCCTGGCCATCATCGACCGCGCCCTCGGCGAGGCGATGCAGAAGCGCGGCCTGGCCTGACCCCCTACGCCAGCGCCCTGCGGCGCCCGGGGCAGCGCCCCGGGCGCGCCGTGCCGCCACCGACGCCGGCGGCCCTACCCACCCCCCTAGGAGGCCCCCCCATGATCGTTCGCCACATCCGGGACATCCGCGGCTCCGAGCGCGAGGTCGAGACCGACGCGTTCATCAGCCGCCGCATCCTCCTCAAGGGCGACAGCATGGGCTTCTCCTTCCACGAGACCATCATCAAGGCCGGCGCCGAGCTGCTCATCTGGTACGCCAACCACGTGGAGTCGGTCTACTGCATCGCCGGCAGGGGCGAGATCGAGGTCATCGGCGGCGCGACGTACACCATCGAGCCCGGCGTCCTCTACGCCCTCGACGGCCACGAGCGGCACTACCTGCGCGCCGAGGCGGAGCTGCGGCTGATGTGCGTCTTCAATCCGCCGCTCACCGGGCGCGAGGTCCACGACGAGCAGGGGACCTACCCGCTGCTCGAGTGAGCCGGATCGCTGGCGGCGGCCCGGCGGGCCTGCTCGCTCAGCTCTCGGCAGCGCGACAGCTCCTGGTGCAGCTCGGCGAGCGGCTCGCCGCCGGTGGCCCCGGCCTCCCGGTACACCGCCCGCTGCAGGGCGCGGCTGTGGCGCCGCGCCCCGAGGGCGATCAACGGCCGCGCGGCGGCCCCGAGCGCTGCGCTGCCGAGGCCGCCGCCGACGAGCAGCGCCAGGGGCCAGGTGACCTCGCCGATCAGCGCCGGCGCCGGCACCGGCGGCAGGGTGAGCCAATCCGCTACGCCACGGCCGAGGAGCCAGCCGAGGCCCAGCCCCGCTGCCATCTCCACCGCGGCACGCAGCGTCCCGACCCCGTCCCACCACAGCCGCGGCGCTGGCTCGATGGCCAGCCCCGCCAGGCGCTGGCGCAGGTCCTCGGCCAGGGGCGCCGCCGCCGAGGCGGCGAGCCGGCGGAGCCGCTCCGCCGCCGGCTCGGGCAGCCGGTCCGCCGCCGGGGCCACGGCCCCGAGCAGCCCCTGGCGGACCTGGGGCTCGGCCACGGCGGGCCGCGGCACCTCGGCCTGCCCCGCCCCCTCGTCGGCCTTGCGCCGGCGCAGCCGGGCGAGCGCGGGGCCGAGCAGCCGCCGCAGCGGCGAGCCGGTGGCCCACTCCGCGCCACGGCGGTAGGCCCTGCCGGCGCCGCCGCGCAGCTCCGCCTCATTCACCGCCCGGCGCTGGATCCCGGCCAGGGCGTCGACGTCCAGCGCCAGCGCCTTCGGAGGCGGCAGCTGCGCCGCGCTGCGCGCCACCAGGGCGGCCACGTCGGCGCGGATCCGCGCCAGCGGGGCGCGCCGCTCGCGGACCTCGGCGGCGATCTGCCGGCTCACCTCGGCGACCCCCTCGCCGGTGGCCGCCGAGGTGAGCAGGCATCGCGCCTGCCCCAGGCCGTGCTCGGCGAGGAGCTCACGCAGGTGGGCCAGGCAGACCTGCCGGTCGTCCTCGCCGAGGCGGTCGGCGTGGTTGAGCGCGACCAGCAGCACGTCGGCGTGGTGGGCCAGGCGGGTGAAGTAGCCCTCGTGCGCCACGGCGTGGGCGTACTTGACCGGGTCCACCACCCACAGCAGGAGATCGCAGCGCTCGATGAGCCGCTCCGCGGTATCCCAGTGGGCACGGACCACGGAGTCCACGTCGGGCAGATCGAGCAGCAGCGCCCCCTGCAGCCCCGCTGCCGCCCCCTCGGCGGGCACCGGGTGGCGCTCGTAGACCTGGAGCCAGTCGAGCAGGGGGTCGACGCCGGCGGCGTCGCCGACAGGCGCCGCCTGGGCGTGGTCGGTGGTGGGCCGGCGCACGCCCGGCCTGGAGACGGCCTGCCCGAGCAGGGCGTTGACCAGGGCGGACTTGCCGCTGCCCGTCCCCCCGGCGACGGCGACGACGACGTGGTCCCGGGAGTGGGCTAGCCGCTGCCGGGCGCGCTCCCGCAGCGCCGCCATCTCCGCCAGCAGCTCCGGCGGCAGCCGGCCGGCGCCGAGGGCCTCGAGGGCCGCCAGCGGCTCCAGCACCCCCGCGGCCGGCCCCTGCTCAGCCGCCGCCGGCGCCGCCTCCTCGCTCCTGCCCGTCAGCGCCATCACGCCCACCCCTCCAGCGCATCCCGCCGGGCCTGGACCGCGGCCACGGCCTCCGGGGGCGGCGCGGCGGCGGCGAGCAGCTCCCGGTAGGCCTGCGCCTCGGTGTCGGCGAGCTCCGCCACCCGATGCTGGAGGTCATCGCGGATGTCGTTGATCAGCTGGTGGACGTTGCGCTCGCCGAGGATCCGCGTCAGGACCGTGTGGGTCGTCGTGGAGCCGGCGGCGGTCAGCGCCACCTCGCCGGCGGTCAGGCCGCCGCTGAGGGCGAAGAGCACCACCACCGCCGTGGTGAAGGTGGCGTTGATGCCGGCGGTGGCGCGCCGCGCCCAGCTGAGCCGGGAGCGGCCCATGGTGGCCACGTGCTCCGAGACGCGCTGCTCCCAGTCCGCCACCAGGCGCTCGGCCGCCTCGCGCCGGGCCACGCGGCCGGCGGCGCGAGGCAGCGGATAGCGGGCGAAGAGGGCCCGCCCGAGGCGATCCTGCTGCCAGGCGCTCTCCACCTCCGCGGCAGCGCTGTCGAGCACGGCGTGCAGGGTCGCGGCGATGCCCTCGCGGGCGTGCTCACTCGCCTCCTCCTCGACGCGCTGGGCGCTGCCGCCGGGCCACGGCAGCCAGCCCAGCCACCGGCGCGGCGACAGGCGGCCCACGGCGGCGTGGAGCTGGCGCTGCAGCCAGCCGCTGCCGACCAGCTCGCTCCAGCGCCTCAGGACCTCCTGGCGCAGGGGCTCGCCGGCCCGGAGCTCGCCGAGCAGCCGCTCGGCGAGCTCGGCGTAGCCCGCTTCCACCGTCGCCGCGAGCCGCTCCGCCGCGGCACGCTCCTCGGCCACCGCCTCGAGCACCGCGTCGACCTCCCCAGGCAGGTAGCGTACGGCACCGAGGACGGTGCGCTCCCGATGGGCGGCGCGCTCCTCCGGCGGCGCCAGGGCGCGGATGCGCTCGAGCACTGGTGACGCCACGGCCTGGGGCAGGCGCTCGCCGCTGACCTCCGCGCTCGGCAGGTGCGCGGTCTCCACGAGCCGGTGGCCGGCCTCCTCGAGCCGCTCCCGCAGGTCCGGGAGGATCTCCGCCGCCTCGGCCTCAGTGGCCTGGGTGAGCACCACCAGCGTGGAGACATCCAGCTGCGCGGCCTGGCGCAGGTAGGCCATGCCGGCCTCATCGGCGTAGGTGCGGGCCGTGGCCAGCCAGACCCAGACGTCGGCGACCTCCAGCAGCCGCTCGGTGGCCTCGCGGTTGGCCGACTCGACGCTGTCCACATCGGGGGCATCCACGACCACCAGGCCGGCGGGGACGCTGGCCAGCGGCGCGGTGCGCAGGGCGGCGCGCTCCGCCTCGGCGGCCAGCACGCCGCGGCGCAGGACGGTATCCAGCTCCGCCGAGCGGCCCATAACCGTGGGCACGGCGGTGGTAGGCCGGCGGGCGCTGGTGGCGGCCACGGCGCTGCCGGCCAGGGTGTTGGCCAGCGTGGACTTGCCGGCGCCGGTCCCTCCGGCGAAGACCACCAGCAGCGGCTCGTCATCCCACTCGAGGCGGGTGGTGAGGCCGTCGATGCGGCGCAGGAGGCGCTCCCACCGCGCGAGCCAGGGGGCGTCGCGGCCTCGGGCCGCCTCGCCGTCGAGGGCGAGCAGGTCGCCGCGGAGGGCCTGGAGGGTCTGCCGGAGCGCTTCGCGGTCCATCCGGACACGATACAGGGAAGACCGGGCGTTGTTCACGGCCCCTACTCCGCTACCGACAGGTCCACGGCCACCGGGTCGTGGTCCGCGGCGCGGAAGGCGTCCCCCGCCACGCGGTCCGGGTCGTCGGCATCGTAGCGCAGGAACCGCGGCTCATCGGCGTTGATGGGGTAGGTGTAGACCGCGGCCACCCGGTCGGCCAGCCCCGGATCGGCCTGCAGGTGGTCCAGGTAGCCGGCCTCGCCGCGGTAGACGTAGGTGTACCGGTCCCGCCACGGGAGGTGCTCGGCGAGCAGGTCCACACGGCCGGCGGCGGCCAGCGCCCGGGCCGGGTCCTCGCCGCCGTAGGCGTTGAGATCGCCGGCGGCGAGCACCGGCATGCCGCTGCGGCCCTGCCGCCACGCCTCGAGGAAGCCGTTCAGCGCCTCGGCCTGCTCCACGCGGCGCTCGTTCCAGCAGCCCTGGCCGCGGTCGACCTGCCCGGCCTCGGGGCAGCCGCCCTTGGACTTGAGGTGGATGCCGGCCACGGCGAAGGCGGCCCCGCCCGATGCCGGCCGGAAGCCGGCCACCGGCGGCGGGCGGTGGTGGACCGGCCGGGCGTCGCGCGCTACCTCGGTGACCGGCTCCACGCGGTCGGCCCGGTACGCCAGGGATACGCGGATGGCGTCGTCGCCGGTCTCACCGCCGCGCGCCAGCCGCCACGGCCTGCCGGTGGCGGCGGCGAGGCGCTCGACGAGGTCCGCCGGGGCGGCGGGGCGGTTCTCCACCTCCACCAGGACGAGGATATCGGCGCGCAGGCGGCCGGCCGCGGCGACGAGCTTGGCACGCTGGCGCGCCAGGGCGGCGCGGTCGGCCGCGCCCCGCTCGCCGAGGGTGACGAAGTACCCCCCGGTGTTGAGGGCGGCCACGCGCACGGTGCCCGCGGCCGGCTCCGGCAGGGGGTCCGGCCGCGGATTGGCGGCCTCGAAGGCCGGCGCCTCGGTGGGATGCAGGCGCCAGGCGCCGAAGGCGCGGGTGAGCACGCCGGTCAGGCGGCGGACGCGGCTGCCCAGCCGGCGGGTACCGTCGGCGTCGAGGTAGGGCACCGGCTCGGGCCGGCCGCCATAGCTGCCGTCGTCGAGGCGCAGCCGCCGCCCCGCCAGGGCCGGGCTCGGGGGGCCGGACTCGGCGCGGAAGTTGGTGGGACGGAAGGCCCGGCGCCGCGGCGTCAGCGTCAGGCTGCCGTAGCGCTGCAGCTCGCTGTTGCCGGTGACCACCATGGGGGTGGCCAGGCGTACGTGCACTCCCTCCAGGCGCCCGGGCTCCGGCGGCGGCCACGCGATCTCGTGGGCGGTCACCGGCGCCGTGCCGCACGCCCGGACCGCCGCCAGCCACGCCAGCTGCGGGCGGCCGCGGTGCTCGGCGGCCTCGCCGGTGAGCAGCAGCCGCCGGCCGGGCTCGATACGCTCGCGCTGCGCCGGCCCCAGCTCCGGGGCGTAGACGAACAGCCCGGACGGCAGGCCGTCCGGGGCAGGCTCGGTACCGCGGATGAAGAAGCCGTCGAGCCCCGCCTCGCCGAGGAAGGCGCCGGTCACCACGCCCTCGACCCGTACCCGGCCCTCCGGGGCGCGGCGCTCGACGCCCTGCCCGGCGAGCTCGTAGACGGGCGTGGTGTCGGCGTCCTCGCAGGCGCTGGCGGCCGCCGGCAGCGGCGCGATCAGCGTCGACAGCAGGAGCAGCCCCCGCAGCAGGCCCCGGGCCAAGCTCAGCCGCCCCGCCAGACGTGGTCGACGCGCCCCGAGGCGGCCAGGTTGGCCATCAGTCGCGAGAGCTGGCGCACGTCCCCGACCTGGGCGTCCAGCTCGATCCGGTAGCTGTCCGCGGACTCGGCGTGGGTGCGCACCCCCTCCAGGTGCACGCCCTCGCTGCTGCACAGGCGCGTGATCGCGCTCAGCGAGCCGTCGAGGGCGCCGGTGCGGACGTGGATGCGCACCGGGTAGCGCGCCCCCGGCGCCGTGCGCCAGTCCACGTCGAGCAGCCGCTCCGGCTCGCGCTGGCGCAGCTGCTCGACGTTGGGGCAGTCCTGCCGGTGGACGGTGACCCCGGAGCCGCGGGTGATGAAGCCGACGATGGGATCGCCGGGCGCCGGGCTACAGCAGCGGGCCATGCGGGTCAGCAGGTTGCCCACGCCCTCGACGGTCACGTCGTCGCCGTCGCCCTCCCACCTGGCCCGCGAGCGCCTGCCGCCGCCCGGCGCCTGGGCCGCCTCGGGGCGCTGCGGCAGCAGCAGGTCGCGCAGCAGCGCCGCGATCTGCCCGGGGGTGACCTCGCCGCGCCCGACGGCGGCGAGGAACGGCTCCGTGCGCGAGTAGCGGCTGCGCCGGACCACCTCCTCGGTGCCCACCTGCTGCGCCAGGCCGAGCCGGCGCAGCTCCTTGTCCAGCGCCTGGCGGCCGGCGGCGACATTCTTGTCGTGGTCGCGCTGGCGGAACCAGGCACGGACCTTGGCCCGGGCGCGGTTGGTGTAGAGGTAGCCGAGCTCGGGATTGATCCAGTCGCGGCTCGGGCGCTGCTCGCGGGCGGCGAGGACCTCCACCCGGTCGCCGTTCTCCAGGGGCCGGGTGAGCGGCACGATGCGGCCGTTGATCTTCGCCCCCCGGCAGCGGTGGCCGAGGTTGGTGTGGATGTGGTAGGCGAAGTCCAGCGCCGTCGCCCCGCGCGGCAGGTCGAGGACGTCGCCGTCCGGCGTCAGGGCGTAGACCCGGTCGGCGAAGACCTCGGCGCGCATCCGGTCGACGAAGTCCCCGCCCTCGTCGCCGTCCTCCCGGCCCCAGTCCAGGAGCTGGCGCAGCCAGGCGATCTTGCGCTCGAAGGCGGCATCCTGCCCGCCGCCCTCCTTGTAGCGCCAATGGGCGGCGATGCCCAGCTCCGCCTCGGCGTGCATCTCCTGGGTGCGGATCTGCACCTCCACGGGCTTGCCCGCCGGGCCCACCACGGCCGTGTGCAGGGAGCGGTAGTTGTTCTCCTTGGGGGTGGCGATGTAGTCGTCGAACTCGTGGGGGATCGGCGCCCACAGGCCGTGGACGACGCCCAGCGCGGCGTAGCAGGCCCCCTCGTCGGCGACCAGGATGCGCACCGCGCGCAGGTCGTAGAGGTCGTCGAAGCGCACCCCCTTGCGCTGCATCTTCCGGTAGATGCTGTAGATGTGCTTGGGGCGGCCGTAGACCTCGGCGCTCAGCCCGGCGTCCGCCAGGGCCGCGCGCAGCCGCTCGCAGACCTGCTCGATGTACGCCTCGCGGTCGCGCCGGCGCTCGGCCAGGCGCCGGGCCAGGTCCATGTACACGTCGGGCTCCAGGTAGCGGAAGGTCAGGTCCTCCAGCTCCCACTTGATCTGCCAGATCCCGAGCCGGTTGGCGAGCGGTGCGTAGATCTCCCGCGTCTCCCGCGCCAGGCGGACGCGCTCGGCGTCGGGCAGCTCGCGGGCCGTGCGCAGGTCGTGGAGGCGCTCGGCCAGGGCGAGGAGCACCACCCGCACGTCCCGGGCCATGGCGAGCAGCATCTTGCGCAGCCCCTCGGCGCGCTCGCCCTGCATGGCCGCCTCCAGCTCGGCGGTGTCGCGGAAGCGGCCGATGCCGTGCATGCGGCGGACGCCGACGACCAGGTCGGCGATCTCCGCGCCCAGCTCCTTACGCAGGGTGCTATCGGCCCGCTCGTCGAGCTCGGGGAGGTCGTGGACCAGCGCCGAGGCCAGGGTCGTGGCGTCCAGCCCCAGCTCGGCCAGGATGGTGGCGGTGTAGACGGCGTGGGCGAGGTACGCCTCGCCGGAGGCGCGCCGCCGCTCGGCGTACCCGCTACGGGCGCAGCGCCAGGCGCGCGCGAGGAGGTCCTGCTCCGCCTCGCTGAGGCCCACCGGCAGCCGACGCAGCCACGCCTGCGGCTCCAGGGCGGTGACGTCGTCGATGTCGGCCAGGGTAGATTGGACCATGGGGCTCCAGTGCTCGACAGGGCGGATCAGCGCCGCCCCGACCGCCCGGCGAGGCCCGGGCGGCCAGCAGGGCGCGCCGTGCGCCTAGGCCGGCTCGCCGGGGATCACCCGCACGCCGGCGCGCTCCAGGGCCTCCTGGACCGCCGCGTCGTTGCCGGCGTCCACCGGGCGGGTCAGGTCCCAGAGGAAGTGCACCCCGAAGCCGGCGGCAGCGCCATCCTCGGCGCTCCACAGGGCGCAGAAGTCCCGCGCCAGGCCGCACACGTAGAGGGTGTCCACGCCACGCTCGCGCAGGCACCCCGCGAGGCCGGTCGGCGGCCGGCTACCGTCCGGGGCGACGTTCTCGCGGAAGGCGCTGTAGGAGTCTACCCGCGGGTCCGTGGCCTTGCGCAGGATGAGCTCGGCGTGCCGCCAGGGCACGCCGGGGTGGAGCTCCGCACCGTAGGCGCCCTGGACGCAGTGCTCGGGCCACAGGACCTGCTCGGCGCCGTAGAGCTCGACGACCTCGAAGGGGGAGCGCCCATCGTGGCTGGTGGCGAAGGAGACGTGCCCCGGCGGGTGCCAGTCCTGGGTCGCCACCACGTGCCGGAAGGCGCCCTGCTCCAGCAGCCGCGCGATGGGCGCGACCACCTCATCGCCGCCCTGGGTGGCCAGGGCGCCGCCGGGCATGAAGTCCGGCTGCACGTCGACGGCGAGCAGGGCGGCGCGCTCGGGGTCTCGGGGGATCGGCTCGTCCAAGGCAACCTCCCGCGGAAAAACCTACTCCGTCAGGGTGTCCCCTGCGGGCCGCGGGGGCAACCCACGCCCGCCGCGGGAAGGCACGCCCCGGTAGGGGCTACTCGTCCTCCTCGACGGCCTTCATGGACAGGCGGATACGGCCCTGCCGGTCCACCTCAAGGACCTTGACGCGCACCGAGTCGCCCTCGGAGAGCTCGTCAGCGACGTTCTCCACGCGGTTGTTGGAGATCTGCGAGATGTGCACCAGCCCGTCGCGCCCCGGCAGGATATTGACGAAGGCGCCGAAGTCCATGAGCTTGGCCACCGTGCCGTCGTAGATCTTGCCGACCTCGACATCGGCGGTCAGCAGCTCGATGCGCTTCTTCGCCTCTTCCGCGGCCGCCTTGTCGGCGGAGGCGATGGTGACCACACCCTCGTCGCTGATGTCGATGTTGGTCCCGGTCTCCTCGGTCAGGCCGCGGATGGTGGCGCCGCCCTTGCCGATGACGTCGCGGATCCGATCCGGCTCGATCCGCATCGTCATCAGCCGCGGGGCGTACTCCGACATCTGCTCGCGCGGCCGGTCGAGGACCTGGTTCATCTGCTCCAGGACGTGGAGGCGCCCGGAGCGGGCCTGCTCCAGGGCCTGCTCCATGATCTCGCGGGTGATCCCGTCGATCTTGATGTCCATCTGCAGGGCGGTGACCCCGTCCTCGCTGCCGGCGACCTTGAAGTCCATGTCGCCGAGGTGGTCCTCGTCGCCGAGGATGTCGGTGAGCACGGCGAAGTCGTCGCCCTCCTTGATCAGGCCCATGGCGATGCCCGCGACCTGCGCCTTCAGCGGCACCCCGGCGTCCATCAGCGACAGGCTGGTGCCGCAGACGGTGGCCATGGAGGAGGAGCCGTTGGACTCGGTAATCTCCGAGACGACGCGGGTCACGTAGGGGAACTCCTCGTCGTCCGGCATCACCGCCTGCACGCCGCGCTTGGCCAGCTTGCCGTGGCCGATCTCGCGGCGCTTGGGCGCGCCCATGAAGCCGGCCTCCCCGACGCAGTACGGCGGGAAGTTGTAGTGGAGCATGAACGGCTCGCGCCGCTCACCCTCCAGGGCATCCACAACCTGGGCGTCGCGCCCGGTGCCGAGGGTGGTGACCACGATGGCCTGGGTCTCGCCGCGGGTGAACAGCGCTGAGCCGTGGGTACGCGGCAGCACCCCGGCCTGGATATTGAGCGGCCGGACGGTCTCGTTATCGCGGCCGTCGATGCGCGGCTCGCCGGCGAGGATGCGGCCGCGGACGATCTCCTTCTCCAGCGCCTTGAAGGCCTCGCTGACCTCGCCCGGGGTCCAGCCCTCGCGCTCCGGATCGGCCAGCTCCTCCACCGCCCTATCGCGCAGCTCGCTGAGGCGGTCGCTGCGCGCCTGCTTGTCGGCGATGCGGTAGGCGGCCTCCAGGTCGGCGCGCACGTGCTCCGACAGCGCCGACGCCAGGGACGGGTCCTTCTCCGGCGGCTGCCAGTCCCAGCGCGGCTTGCCGGCCTCGGCGGCCAGGTCGTTGATGGCGTCGATGGCCACCTGCATCTGCTCGTGGCCGTAGAGCACGGCGTCGAGCATGGTGCTCTCGGGCAGGAGGTTGGCCTCGGACTCGACCATCAGCACGGCGTCCTTCGTGCCCGCCACCACCAGGTCCAGCTCGGACTCGTCGATCTGGCTGAAGGTCGGGTTGAGGACGAACTCGCCGTCGAGGTAGCCGACCCGGCAGGCGCCGATGGGCCCCTCGAAGGGGATCCCCGAGACGGCCAGCGCCGCCGAGGTGCCGATCATCGCCGGCACGTCGGCGTCGACCTCATCGTTGAGCGAGAGCACGGTGGCGATGACCTGGACCTCCTGCCGGAAGCCCTCCGGGAAGAGGGGCCGGATGGGGCGGTCGATGAGCCGGCAGGTGAGGGTCTCCTTCTCCGAGGGGCGCCCCTCACGCTTGAAGAAGCCGCCGGGGATGCGCCCCGCGGCGTAGGTCCGCTCCTGGTAGTTCACCGTCAGCGGCAGGAAGTCGCGGGCGGCGGCCGGGTCCTTCTTGCCGACCACCGTGACCAGGACGACCGTATCGGCCATATTGACCAGGACCGCACCGTCGGCCTGGCGCGCAACCCCCCCCGTCTCCAGGGTGACCTCGTGGTCGCCGAACTGGAAGCTACGCTTGACCGGGGCTAGGGATAGCTGACTCTCGCTCATGGTCTTCCTCACCTCTAGCGCTTAGGCGCCTACTTGCGGATGCCGAGCCGCTCGATCACGTCCTGGTAGCGGCTCCGATCCTTGCGCTTGAGGTAGTCGAGCAGCTTACGGCGCTGGCTGACGAGCTTGAGCAGCCCCTGCCGGGAGTGGTGATCCTGCTTGTGCATCGAGAAGTGCTCGGTGAGGTACTGGATCCGCGCCGACAGCAGGGCGATCTGCACTTCCGGCGAGCCGGTATCCTCCGGAGAGCGGCGGAACTGCGCCACGATCTCCGCTTTCTGTTCAGCGTTCAGCGACATCTACGAACTCCTGGTGCACTGGCTTCGAGCCTGGAAAAAGGTGCTAGTTTAGCCCCCCGAGGGGCGCACGTACAAGAACGCGCTGCGGCGGCAGCCGCCCGCGCCACCGAGCGGGGCCGGCTCAGCGCCGCGCCACCAGCCGCTTGGGGCCGATGCGCCCGTCGTCCAGGGCCTGCCCCATGCCGAGGAAGCCGCCGGCGCGGTCGTAGAGCCGCAGCCACCCCTCGGTGGGCGCCTTAGGGACGAAGACCGGCTGCCCTTGGGCCACGAAATAGGCCAGGTCATCGGCGAGCTCAACCCCGGTGTACTGCTGCAGCGCCGAGTCCATGGGCAGCAGGGTGGCGTCCAGGGCCTCCCGCCCCGTCTCGGCCCGGGCCTCGAGCATCTCCATGGTCCACATCGCCGGCTCCTGGTACGGGCCCAGGCCCAGCCGGCGCAGGGCGCAGACGTGGCCCACCGTGCCGAGGGCACGGGCGATATCCTCCGCCAGGGTCCGGATGTAGGTCCCCTTGGCGCAGTGCACCGCCAGCTCCAGCTCGTCCTCGCGCTGGGCGATCGCCTCCAGGTGGTAGATCTCCACCTGGCGCGGCTCCCGCTCCACCTCCACCCCCTGGCGGGCGAGGTCGTAGAGCCGCTGGCCCTGGTGCTTGATCGCCGAGTACATCGGCGGCAGCTGCTCGATGGCCCCCCGGAAGCCCGCGAGGGCCGCCTCGACCTGCTCCGCCTCGAGCGCCGGCACCGGGGCGCGCTCCGCCTCCTCGCCCTCGGCGTCGCCGGTGTCGGTGGCGACGCCGAGCTTGCAGGTCACGACGTAGCGCTTGTCGGCGTCGAGGAGGAAGCCGGAGACCTTGGTCGCCTCGCCGAAGCAGATGGGCAGCAGCCCGGTGGCCAGCGGGTCGAGGCTGCCGGTGTGCCCGGCCTTGCGGGCCCCGAAGAGGCGCTTGACCGATTGCAGGGCCTTGTTCGAGGTCAGCCCCGCCGGCTTGTCGAGCAGCAGCACGCCGGTGACGTTGCGGCCTCCCCGCCTCTTTGCCATTCGCCTGTTACTCCTTGCCTCGTTCGTCGTCGTCCGGCGGCGGCGCCACCTCGTCGATCAGGGCGCTGAGCCGGGCCCCGCGATCGAAGGCCGTATCGTGGACGAAGCGCAGGCTGGGCGTGCGCTTCGTCCGCAGCCGGCGCGCCACCTGGGAGCGCAGGAAGCCGTGGGCCCGGTTGAGGACGCCGACACACGCCTCCACCTCGGCGGCCTCGGCGCCGAGGACGTCGATGTAGATGGTCGCATGGGCCAGGTCCCGGCTGACCCGGACCTCCGAGAGGGTGACCGACCCGACCCGGGGATCGTCGACCTCGTCCCGGACCACCTCGGCCAGCTCCCGGCGGAGCTGCTCGGCGACCCGGCGGCTGCGTGGATAGTCCTTGGCCATGGCGTGCGCTACAGGGTGCGCTGCACCTCCACCCGCTCGAAGCACTCGATCTGGTCGCCGACCCGGACGTCATTGTAGTTCTTGACGCCGATGCCGCACTCGGTGCCGGCGCGGACCTCGTTGACGTCGTCCTTGAACCGGCGCAGGGACTCCAGCTCGCCCTCGAAGACCACCACGCCGCTGCGCAGGACGCGGATGGGGTTGCGCCGGCGGACCACGCCGTCGACCACCAGACAGCCGGCGATCTTGCCCAGCTTCGAGGAGCGGAAGACGTCGCGGACCTCGGCGGTGCCGAGGATATGCTCCTCCAGCGCCGGCTCCAGCATGCCGGCGATGGCGTTCTTGACCTGCTCGATGGCGTCGTAGATGACGCTGTAGTAGTGCAGGTCCACCCCGTTCTCCTGGACCAGGCGCTTGGCCGCCGCGTCGGCGCGGACATTGAAGCCGATGAGGATCGCCTCGGAGGCCAGGGCCAGGTTGACGTCGGACTCGGTGATGGCGCCTACGCCGGAGGAGACCACCCGGACGCGGACCTCCTCGTGGGAGAGGTCCTCCAGGGACTGGCGCAGGGCCTCGGCGGAGCCGTGGACATCGGCCTTGACCACCAGGTTGATGGTGGAGACCTCATCCTCCTTCATCTGCGAAAAGAGGTTGTCCATGCGCGCCGCCTGCTGCTGCGCCAGGCGCTTCTCGCGCTGGCGCTCGGCGCGGCTCTCGGCCACCTCGCGGGCCGTGCGCTCGTCCTCGACGACGAGGAAGTCCTCGCCCGCCTCCGGCAGGCCGGACAGGCCCAGGATCTCCACCGGCACGGTGGGGCCGGCCTCCTTGACGCGCTCGCCGAGCTCGTTGACCAGCGCCCGGACGCGGCCGAACTCCGTGCCGCAGATCAGGTTGTCGCCCTGGCGCAGGTGGCCATTCTGGACCAGGACCGTCGCCACCGGCCCGCGGCCCTTGTCGAGCCGCGACTCGAGGACCACGCCCTGGGCCGAGCAGTCCTCGACGGCCGTGAGCTCCTGGAGCTCAGCCTGCAGGATGATGGCCTCGATCAGGTCGTCCACGCCCTCACCGCTGATCGCGGAGACGTGGACGAACTGCGTCTCGCCCCCCCACTCCTCGGGGATGACGTCCATCTGCGAGAGCTCCTGCTTGACGCGGTTCGGGTCCGCGTCCTCCTTGTCCATCTTGTTGACCGCCACCACGATGGGCACCTCGCCGGCGCGGGCGTGCTCGACGGCCTCCTTGGTCTGGGGCATGACGCCGTCGTCGGCGGCCACCACGAGCACCACGAGGTCGGTCATCTGGGCGCCGCGGGCGCGCATGGCGGTGAACGCCTCGTGGCCCGGCGTGTCGAGGAAGGTGGCGCTGCCCGACTGCCCCTCGACCCGGTAGGCACCGATGTGCTGGGTGATGCCGCCGGACTCGGTGGCCGTGACCTTGGCACGGCGGATGTAGTCGAGCAGCGATGTCTTGCCGTGGTCGACGTGCCCCATGACGGTGACCACTGGGCCCCGGCTGACACGCTCGCCCTCCGGCTCCTCGGCCTGGCGCAGCAGCTCCTCCTCGACGTCGTCCTCGCGCTCGAGCTTGGGCTTGTGGCCCATCTCCTCGACAAGGATCGCCGCGGTGTCCTGCTCGATGGACTGGTTGATGGTGGCCATCACGCCCTGCTTCATCATCTCCTTGATCAGGGCGCCGGCCTTCATGCTCATGCGGTCCGCCAGCTCGCCGACCGTGATGGTCTCAGGGATCTCCACCTCGCGGACCACCGGCGCTGTCGGCTTCTCGAAGCCCTGCTGCAGCTGCCGGGCGGCGTTGCTGCCGGAGCCGGCTCCCCGCTTGCCACGCCGGCCGCCGCCGGACTGCTCCTCCCGCTTCTTCTTCTTGGGCTTCTTGCCCTCCTGCTTGCGCTGCGCGCGCTCCTCCGCCTCGCGCTCGCGCTTGGCCTCGATCTCGGCGCGCTTGCGCTCGCGCTCCTCGTCACGCTTCTTGGCCTCTTCCTGCTGGCTCTTCGGCTTCTCCTTGAGGGCCTCAGCCTGGGCGCGGGCGGCCTGCTCGGCGGCGGTCTCCTCGGGCGCCTCGCCCTCCTCGGAGACCTCGCCCGTGGCCTGCCCGGCCTCGGCCGCAGCCCCTTCCGAAGCCCCGCTCTCCGCAGCAGCGGAGGCGTCGGCCTGCTCCGGGGCGGCCTCCGCCTCAGCGGACGACGGCGCCTGGTCGCCCTGGGCATCGGCGGCCTCGCCGCCGGCGTCCCGCTCGCGCTGCGCCTCCTCCGCCTCGAGGGCGCGCTCGAGCTGCGCGGCCGCCTGCTGGGCCTCGTCGCCCTGCTGGGCCTCGTCGCCCTGCCCCTGCTGCTGATCCTGCTGGCCCTTCGCCTCGGCCTCGATGTCGCTGCGCTTGACGTAGGTGCGCCGCTTGCGCACCTCGACGTTGACCGTGCGCGTCTGCCGCGGACCCCGGCTGCCCGCCTCGCGCCCGGCCGGCATCTTCAGCTGGCTGCGGCTGCGCCGCTTGAGGGTGATCTTCTTGGGCGAGGCGCCGCCAGAGCCGCCGCCGTCCTCATCGCCCTGCTCACCGCCGCCCTGGCGCAGGTACGCCAGCAGCGTGGCCTTATCCTCGGCCGATAGCTCTGCCTCCTCATCGCGCTGGCCGAGCCCCGCCTCCTGCAGCTGCGCCTGGAGCCGCTCCACGGGGATCCCCACCGCCTGCGCAAATTGCCTTACCGTCGTTTCCGCCATATAGCACTCTCCGGACGCGGCCCAAGAAGTCAGAGACCTCGTCTCTACCCTCGTATCAGTCCGCGCGCTCGCTGTCCTCGCTCGCCTCGAACCACGGCTCGCGGGCCTTCATGATCAGCTGCCCCGCCTGACCCTCGTCCATGTCCGTCACCTCCAGGAGATCGTCCACGGACTGCTCCGCCAGGTCCTCGACGGTGACGATACCCTGCTCGGCAAGGGCCTTGGCGGTGGCCTCGTCCATCCCCTCGAGGCCGCGGAGCTCCTCGCTGGGCTGATGCTCCTCGGCCTCCTCGGCGATCGCCTGGGCCAGGAGCACATCCCGGGCGCGGCTACGCAGGGCCTCGACGATCTCCTCATCGAACTCCTCGATCTCCAGGAGCTCGGAGGTGGGCACGTAGGCCACCTCCTCGACGCTGGAGAAGCCCTCCTGGACGAGGACACCGGCGACGTCCTCGTCGACGTCGAGATTGTCCATGAACAGCTGCAGCAGCTCACCGGTCTCGCGCTCGCTCTTCTCCTCCGCCTCCTGGGCGGTCATGACGTTGAGCTCCCAGCCGGTGAGCTCGCTGGCCAGGCGCACGTTCTGCCCGCCCCGGCCGATGGCCTGGGAGAGCTGCTCGTCGGCCACGGCGATGTCCATGGCACCGCGCTCCTCGTCGACGACGATGGACTCCACCTCCGCGGGGGCCAGGGCGTTGATGACGAACTGCGCCGGGTTCTCGTCCCACGGGATGATGTCGATGCGCTCGCCGCTGAGCTCGTTGGACACGGCCTGCACCCGCGAGCCGCGCATGCCGACGCAGGCGCCGACCGGATCGATGCGCGGATCCAGCGGGCGGACCGAGATCTTGGCCCGCTGGCCGGGGTCGCGGGCGGCGCCGAGGATGTCGATCAGGCCCTGGCCGACCTCCGGGACCTCGAGCTTGAACAGCTCGACCAGGAACGCGTTGGCGGTGCGGCTGACGAACAGCTGCGGCCCGCGCGGCTCCGGGCGTACGTCGTGCAGGTAGCCGCGGACCCGGTCGTTGGGGCGGATCGACTCGCGGGGGATGAGCTCATCGCGCGCGATCAGGGCCTCGGTACTCTCGCCGAGGTCGATGATGGCGCTGCCGCGCTCCATGCGCTTGACGGTGCCGCTGACCAGCTCGCCGATGCGGTCCTTGTAGGCATCGATGACCTGGGCGCGCTCGGCCTCGCGCACCTTCTGCACGATGACCTGCTTAGCGGTCTGCGCGGCGATGCGGCCGAAGTCCACGGACTCGATGGACTCCTCCAGGTAGCCGCCGACCTCCGCGCTCGGGTCGCGCTCGCGGGCGCGCTCCAGGCTGATCTGGCGCTGCGGATCCTCCACGGACGCCTCGTCCGGCACCACCAGCCAGCGTCGATAGGTGGTGTAGTCGCCGGTGCGCCGATCTACCGACACCCGGGCGTCGATATCCCCGGCGTAACGCTTGCGCGTCGCCGAGGCCAGGGCCGCTTCGATGGCCTCGAAGATCACCTCCCGGTCCACGCCCTTCTCGTTGGAGGTGGCCTCCACGACCAACAGGATATCTTTACTCATGCCTCCGACTCCGCTGTTCTCTTGCGGCCGAGCCCTGTCACGGCTCCAGGTCGAGCCGTGCCCGATCGATCAGCTCCAGGGGGACGCGCAGCTCGCTGCCGTCGGCGTCGCGCACCATGACCTGCTCGCCATCCAGCCCGCCGAGGACGCCCTTAATCCGGCGGCGCCCCTCGTGGGGCTCCAGCAGCCGCAGCCTGATGCGCTCGCCGCTGAAGCGATCGTAGTCCACCGCCTTGAAGATGGGCCGATCGAGCCCGGGCGACGAGACCTCGAGGTTGTACGCCCCCTCGATCGGGTCCTCGACATCGAGCACCCCGCTGACCTGGTGGCTGACCGCCTCGCAGTCCTCCACACGGACCCCTGCGGGGGTGTCGATGTACACCCTGAGGGTGCGGTTACCCTTGGCACCGACCATCTCCACGCCCACCAGCTCGTAGCCGAGCCCGGTGACCGTCGGTTCCAACAGCGAGTGAAGCGTCTGGGTTCGCGACATCCGGCACCACAAACAAAAAGAGGGCCTGCGGCCCTCCCCCAGTCCGCACGCCGGCGAACCGGCGGCGGGCGCATCGACTCTGGCCAGGCCTGTAAGCCTGCACCGTCAGAGGGTCATCATACACGCTCGCCAGACGACAAGAAAGCGCACGGCGGCGTGGCGCCGGCCTCCGCCGGCTACAAAAAAAGGCGGCCCTGGGCCGCCTCTCGTGTTGGTAGCGGGGGCAGGATTTGAACCTGCGACCTTCGGGTTATGAGCCCGACGAGCTACCTGACTGCTCCACCCCGCATCTGTCAGCTATCTATAATACGGATACGCCATGCAAGGTTCAAGCCGTCCCTGCCCCGAGACGCCTGCGGGCAGCGCCGCTCAGAGGCCAATGGCCGCCCGGCACAGGGCGATCAGCCGCTCGGGGAAGACGCCGAGGACCAGCACGGCGACACCGTTGATCACCAGCAGGCTGCGGATCGGCGCGGAGGCCCCCGGCGTGGGTAGCGCCTCTGGGTCCTGCCCCACCTCGGGCCGGTCGAAGTACGCCACCTTGAGCACGCGCAGGTAGTAGAAGGCGCCGACCACCGCCGCGATCACGGCGAAGACCGCCATGGGGATGAGGCCGGCCTGGACCGCCGCCTGCACCACCAGGTACTTGGCGTAGAAGCCCACCGTCCCCGGGATACCGGTCATGGAGAGTAGCACCAGCAGCAGGACACCGGCGTAGACCGGGTGGCGCTCATTGAGGCCGCGCAGGTCGGCGATCTCCTCGGCCTCCAGGCCGGCGCGCGAGAGCACGGTCACCAGCCCGAACGCCCCTGCGGCCATGATGCTGTAGGTGATGGTGTAGAACAGCGCCGCGGCGTGGCCGGCCTCGGTGCCGGCAGCGAAGCCGACGAAGATGAAGCCGGCGTGGGAGATCGCCGAGTAGGCGAGCATCCGCTTGAAGTTGGTCTGCACGATGGCGACCAGGTTGCCGACCAGCAGCGAGGCGACCGCCACCAGCAGCAGCATCGCCTGCAGCTCGGCGTGCAGCGGGCCCAGGCCGTCGACGAACAGGCGCAGGAATAGCGCCACCACCGCCACCTTGGGCGCCGTGCTGATCAGCAGGGTCACGGGTGTCGGCGCCCCCTGGTAGACGTCCGGCACCCACGCGTGGAAGGGCGCTGCGCCGAGCTTGAAGGCTACCCCGACGAGCATGAAGGTGGCACCGAAGAGCAGCAGCAGCGGGTCCTCGTGGTTCGCCGCCACGTCCGCGATCACGCCGAGCTCCAGGCTCGCGCTAGCGCCGTAGACCATGGACATCCCGTAGAGCAGGATCCCCGAGGCCAGCGCGCCGAGGACGAAGTACTTCATCGCCGCCTCGGGCCCCCGCGCCGAGTCGCGGTGGTAACCCACCAGCGCGTAGAGCGATAGCGACAGCAGCTCCAGGCCCAGGTAGAGGGTCAGCAGGCTGGCGCCCGAGGCGATCACGAGCATGCCCAGGCTAGCGAACAGGGTGAGCAGGTAGTACTCCCCCTGCAGCAGGCCGCGCTCGCCCAGGTAGGGGCGGCTGTAGCCCAGGGCCAGGGCCGAGAGCAGCACCACGACCGCCTTGAGGACCGCGCCCAGCGAGTCGACCACGTAGTGGCCGGAGAAGGCCACCTCGGCGGGGCCCCACTGGGTGGCCAGCGCCAGCACCGCGGTGACCAGGAGCGCCCCCTGGGTCAGGTAGAGCGTAGCGGTGCGGCGCGGATCGCTGGAGAACAGATCCACCACCAGCACGCCGCAGGTGGCCACCAGCAGCCACAGTTCCGGCAGCGCTGCGGACAGATCGGGCGTCTCGAAGCTCATTGCCTCTCCTTCCTTACCGGGCAGCCGTGAGCGCTGCAGAGACGTCGTCGAGCAGCTCGACCAGTGCCGGCTCCGCCACGGTCACCAACGCCTGCGGGTAGATCCCCAGGCCGATGACCAGGACGGCGAGCACGCCGAGCAGGGCGAGCTCACGCCGGTCGAGATCGCGCAGGCCGTCCACCTCCTCGTTGGCCACCGGGCCGAAGACGACCCGCTTGACCAGCCATAGCGAGTAGGCGGCGCCGACGATCAGGGTCAGGCCCGCCAGGGCCGCGTACCAGAAGCTCGCCTGGTAGCTGCCGAGGATGACCAGGAGCTCGCCGACGAACCCGGAGGTCCCGGGCAGGCCCGCATTGGCCAGGGCGAAGAGCACGAACAGGGCCCCGAAGGCGGGCATGCGGTTGACCACACCGCCGTAGGCGGCGATGTCCCGGGTGTGCATGCGGTCGTAGAGTACGCCGACGCAGAGGAACAGCGCCGCCGAGATGAAGCCGTGGGAGATGAGCTGGACATAGCCGCCGGTCATCGCCGTCAAGGCGCCCTCGCCCGCCGCAGCGCCGAGGCCGGCCTGGAAGACGACGAAGAAGCCCAGCGTAGCAAAGCCCATGTGGGCGATCGAGGAGTAGGCGATGAGCCGCTTCATATCTGTCTGCGCGATCGCCACCAGGCCGATGTAGACGATGGCGATCAGCGACACGGCGATTACCAGCCACGCCAGCTGCGCGCTCGCTTCGGGCACGATAGGCAGCGCGTAGCGCAGGAAGCCGTAGGCGCCCATCTTCAGGGTGACGGCGGCGAGGATCACGGAGCCGCCGGTGGGGGCCTCGGTGTGGGCGTCAGGTAGCCAGGTGTGCACAGGCCACATGGGCACCTTCACGGCGAAGGCGGCGAGCAGGGCCAGGAAGATCGGCACCTGCACGTCCAGTCCCAGGCTCAGGTCGTGGAAGTCCAGGACGCTGAAGCTGCCCGCCTCCAAGCGCATGTAGAGGAAGGCGATGAGCATGAGCACGGAGCCGAGGAAGGTGTAGAGGAAGAACTTGATCGTGGCGTAGATGCGGTTAGCGCCGCCCCAGATGCCGATGAGCAGGAACATCGGCACCAGCATTGCCTCCCAGAAGACGTAGAAGAGGATGGCGTCGAGGGCGACGAAGACGCCGATCATCAGGCCCTCCATGATGAGGAAGGCCCCCATGTACTGCGCCACGCGGTAGTGGATGGCGTCGCTGCAGCCGGCGATGACCACCAGCAGCGTAGCGAAGGCGGTGAGTACCACCAACGGCATGGAGATGCCGTCGACGCCCAGGTAGTACTGGATCCCGAGGCTCGGCACCCAGTCGCGCTGCTCCATGAGCTGCATCCCTCCGGCCGGCTCGAAGGCGAGCCAGAGGGCCACGGCGAGCAGAAAGGCCACGCTGGCCACGACCACGGCCGCGCCGCGCACGGCCCCCAGCGATCGCTGGCCGATGGCCAGCACCCAGGCGCCGCCGAGGATCGGCAGCCAGATCAATAGGCTAAGTAACCAACCTTCGAACATCCGTTCTTCCCCTGCTTTCTCGCGCGTCCGTACCGAGGCCGCGCACTAGGCGAACAGCGTTCGCAATACGAAGAGTGTAATCAGCAGCAGCAGGCCGAGGACCATGACGAAGGCGTAGTGGTAGAGCAGGCCCGTCTGCGAGTAGCGCGCACCGGCGGCTATCCGGCCGATCGAGCGTGCCATGCCGTTGACCAGCGCCCCGTCGATGAGCCAGCGCTCGCCGAAACGCGCCAGCAGGCGCGCGAAGGCCCGTCCGCCGCCGGTGAAGCCGCGGATGAAGAGCCAGTCGAAGCCGTAGCCGTGCTCCAGGACTCGCTGCAGCGGCCGGAGCGGAGCCGTCAGCGGCGCGCGCAGCTGCGGGCGGCCGAGGTAGAGCAGCCACGCCACGAGCACCCCGGCGAGAGCCAGGTAGAGGGTCGGGGTCTGCAGGGCGTGGCCCATGAAGCCCAGCACACCGTGGTAGTGGGCAGCCAGGTACTGCAGCCCGGTATCCTCGGCGAGCACCCGGATGGCGCCGTCGGTGTGCAGGAAGTCGCCCATCACCACCGGCCCGAAGGTGAACAGGGCGATGAATACGGAGGGTACGGCCAGCAGGACCAGCGGCACCGTGACCACCAGCGGGCTCTCGTGGAGGTGCGCGCGGGCGTGCTCATCCAGGCGCTCCCGGCCGTGGAAGACCAGGAACAGCATCCGGAAGCTGTACAGCGCAGTGACGAAGACCCCGAGGAGCAGCAGCCAATAGGCGAGGCTCGCCCAGGGACCGCTGGTATGGGCCACCGCCTCGATGATCGCGTCCTTGGAGAAGAACCCGGAGAAGCCGGGCGCGCCGATCAGCGCCAGCGTGGCGAGCAGCATGGTGGCGTAGGTCACCGGCATGTACTTCGCCAGCCCGCCCATCCGGCGCATGTCCTGCTCGTGGTGCAGAGCGATGATCACCGAGCCGGCGGCGAGGAAGAGCAGCGCCTTGAAGAAGGCGTGGGTGAAGAGGTGGAAGACCCCGGCGGCATAGGCCGAGACGCCGAGCGCCGCCACCATGTAGCCGAGCTGCGAGAGCGTCGAGTAGGCGATGACACGCTTGATGTCGTTCTGCACCAGCCCGATCAGCCCCATGGAGAAGGCCGTCAGGGCGCCGACGATCAGCACCACCGTCAGGGCCACGGTGGAGTGCTCGAACAGCGGCGACAGCCGCGCCACCAGGAAGATGCCGGCGGTGACCATGGTCGCGGCGTGGATCAGCGCCGAGATCGGCGTCGGGCCCTCCATGGAGTCGGGCAGCCAGACGTGCAGCGGCACCTGGGCCGACTTGCCCATGCAGCCGACGAAGATCAGCAGCCCCGCCACGGTCGCCAGGCGCCACTCGGTGGCAGCGAAGAGGCTCACGGTGCGCTCCGGATCGGCCTGGACCGCGGCGAAGAGTTCACCGTAGTGCAGCGTGCCGAAGGCGCCGGCGAGCACGGCGATGCCGAGCAGCAGCCCCAGGTCACCGACGCGATTGACCAGGAAAGCCTTGAGATTGGCGAAGATAGCGCTCTCGCGCGTGAACCAGAAGCCGATCAGCAGGTAGGAGACCAGCCCCACCGCCTCCCAGGCGAAGAACAGCTGCAGGAGGTTATTCGCCATCACCAGCGTGAGCATGGCGAAGGTGAACAGCGCGATGTAGCTGAAAAACCGCTGATAGCCTGGGTCGTCATGCATGTAGCCGATGGTGTAGATATGGACCATCAGCGCGACAAAGGTGACCGTAACCATCAGCAACGCGGTGAGCCGATCGACCAGGAAGCCGATCTCCAGGCCCAGATCGCCGACGCTCAGCCAGGTGTAGGCGGTGAACTCCACCGGCTCCAGGCCACCCCAGACGAGGCCGTAGAGCACCCAGAGCGACAGGCCGAAGGAGATGCCGACGGCGAGGATCGTCACCCAGTGGGCGCCGGCACGCCCCACCCAGGGCCCGGCGAGCCCGGCGATGGCGGACGCGAGCAGCGGCAAGAGGACGATGGCGTAGAGGACCGTCTCCATGGCTTACCCCTTCATCGCATCCAGGGAGGCGACGTTGATGTCGCCGCGTGAGCGGAACAGGACCACGACGATGGCCAGCCCGATGGCCGCCTCCGCCGCCGCCACGGTGAGGATGAAGAAGACGAAGATCTGTCCGGCGATATCATCCAGGGCAGCGGAGAAGCCGATGAAGTTGACGTTGACGGCGAGCAGGATCAGCTCGATGCACATCAACAGGAGGATGACGTTCTTCCGGTTGAGGAAGATCCCGGCCACGCCGAGGGAGAACAGCAACGCCCCCAGGATCAGGAAATCGGATAGCTCGATCATTGGGCCTTCCCGCTTGCCTGCTCGATCATCGTTGGTAGCGCCCGGCGCCCGTCAGCGCGCCCCGCCGCCCTGTCGCCGCGAGGGGCGCATGCGGGCCAGCCGCAGGCGATCGTCCTTCTTTACCGACAGCTGCTTGGCCACGTCCTGCTTCCTCGAGCCCTCACGCCGGCGCAGCGTCAGCGTGATGGCAGAAACAATGGCCACCAGCAGGATCACCGCCGCGATCTCAAAGGGGTAGACGTAGGCGGTGTAGAGCAGCCCGCCGATGGCCTTGATGTTGTTCACGCCCGCCGCCGGCTCCGGGATGGTGCCGCTGATGAGATCAACCCTGGCGGAGAGGATGACCGTGGCGAGCTGGAGCACCATGAGGCCCGCCACCAGCACGCCCACAGGTAAGTAACGGGCGAAGCCCTCCCGCAGCGGGGCCGTATTGATGTCGAGCATCATCAGCACGAAGAGGAAGAGGACCATGACAGCGCCCACGTAGACCACGACCAGGGCGATCCCGAGGAACTCGGCGCCGGCGAGCACCCAGATGATCGCCGCGTTGAAGAAGGCGAGCACCAGGAACAGCGCCGCATGGACCGGGTTGCGCACCGAAATCACCATGGTCGCCGCGAAGAGCATCACGGCGGCGAAGACGTAGAAGATCACCTGTTCCATAACCCCGAGGCTCCCTTACCGGTAGGGCGCGTCCGCAGCGCGGTCCGCCGCCAGCTGGCTCTCGTACTTGTCGCCCATGGCCAGCAGCTGGTCCTTGTTCACCACCCGCTCCTCGTTCTGCTCCATGTGGAAGGTGTCGAGCCGGGTCAGGACGATGGAGTCCACCGGGCACGACTCCTCGCAGAAGCCGCAGTAGATGCACTTGAACAGATCGATATCGTAGCGGGTGGTCCGCCGCGTCCCGTCCGACCGCTCGTAGGAGTCGATGGTGATCGCCAGCGCCGGGCAGACGGCCTCGCAGAGCTTGCAGGCGATGCACCGCTCCTCGCCGTTGGGGTAGCGCCGCAGCGCCAGGTGCCCCCGGAAGCGGGGCGACTTCGGTGTACGCTCCTCCGGGAACTCCAGCGTGATGCTGCGCCGGAAGAGCATGTGGCGCGCGGTCATTCGCATGGCGCGCAGCAGCTCCACGAAGAGGAAGCTATTGAGATAGTCGCTCAGCGGTCTCATGACCGTACCCCCCTCAGAACCATGGGCCGACGCCGCCGTAGATCAGGCCGGTGAGCACCACCAGCCAGACCACCGTCACCGGGATCAGGACCTTCCAGCCCAGCCGCATCAGCTGATCGTAGCGGTAGCGCGGGAAGGTCGCGCGGAACCACAGGTAGCAGAAGGCGAAGAAGGCCGCCTTCAGGATCAGCCAGATCGTGCCGGGCACCCAGGCGAGCGCCGGGCCGAGCACTGGAAGCCCCTCGACGGGCGAGTGCCAGCCGCCCAGGAAGAGGGTCGCCGCCAGGAAGGAGATCAGCAGCATGTTGGCGTACTCGGCGAGGAAGAAGACCGCAAAGGCCATCCCCGAGTACTCCACGTGGAAGCCGGCGACGATCTCCGACTCGCCCTCGGCGATATCGAACGGCGCGCGGTTGGTCTCCGCGACGCCGGCGATCCAGTAGGTCAGGAACAGGGGCAGCAGCGGCAGCCAGAACCACTCCCAGAACGGCCCCCGCTGCGCCTCGACGATACCGCCCAGGTTCATCGTGCCGGCCGCCATGAGCACCCCGACCAGGGCGAACCCCATGGCGATCTCGTAGGAGATCACCTGCGCCGCGGCGCGCAGCGTACCGATCACGGCGTACTTGGAGTTCGACGCCCAGCCGGCGATGAGCAGCCCGTACACGCCGAGTGAGGTCATCGCCAGGATGTAGAGCAGCCCGGCGTTGATATCCGCGATGGCCATCCCGTCGCCGAAGGGGATCACCGCCCAGGCCGCCAGCGCCGGCATGATCGTCATGGTCGGGGCGATCAGGAACAACGCCCGGTTGGCGTACGTGGGGATGACGATCTCCTTGAACAGGAGCTTCAGCGCATCGGCGATGGGCTGCAGCAGGCCGCGCGGGCCGACACGGTTGGGCCCCCGCCGATCCTGCATGTGGCCGATCACCCGGCGCTCCGTATAGGTGAGGTAGGCCACGGCCAGGAACAGCGGTATGAGCACAGCCCAGATCTTGGCGGCGTGCCAGAAGAGTGTCTCGAACATGCCCTCGATCATCCTTTGCTGCGGCCCTGCGGCCTAGAGCGCTTCCACGGAGACCGTGCCGTAGGGCCCGCCGAGCGCGGCCCGCGCGTCGAGCCCCGCCGGCACCCACGCCGTACCCTCCGGGACGTCCTCGTCCAGGGTCAGCGGCAGCACCGCCGTCCCGGTGGCCGAGCGCACCCGGACCTGCCGGGCGCCGCTGCCGGAGAGGCCGAGGCCGGCCGCGGTCTGCGGGGCCAGGGCCACCTCGGCGCGCTCGTTGATGGGTGCCTCCTGCAGCGGCTGCGAGCGGCGTACCAGCGGGTCGCCGGCGTAGATCGGCACCCCGCCGGCGAGGGCCAGCGCCCCGCCGGCCGGCGGCTGCCCCACCCCGGGCTCGGCGGGATAGGCGGAGCTCGGCGCAACATCCCGGCAGATACCCGCCAGCTCGCCGTAGACCTCGGCGATATCGTTGTAGGCGAAGCGATCCAGCCCGAGGGCCGAGCCCAGGGCGCGCAGGATGCGCCAGCCCGGCCGCGCCTGGCCCCGGGGCTGCGCGACCCCGCGGAAGCTCTGCCAGCGGCCCTCGTTGTTCACGAAGGTCCCGGCACTCTCCCCGAACGCCCCCATGGGCAGCAGGACATCGGCCAGCTCGCGCACGCGCTCATCGGCGAAGGGCGTGACCGCGACGACGGCCTCGGCACCCGCCAGGGCGCTACGGGCGGCCTGCGGATCCCACAGGTCGCGGGTCGGGTCGACGTTGAGCAGCAGGTAGCCGCGGAGCCCGGCGCGCAGCATGGCGTCGGCCGGCTGCCCCGCCGGGCTCGCCGCCGCACCGCCAGCCTGGCGGTGCGGCACGGCGCCGGCCAGCCAGCCGCCGGCGGTGTTGCCCGCCTCGGCCAGCACGCCGAGACGGGCGCCGGCGAGCTCACTGATACAGCTGCCGAGGGCGCGCAGGGTCGCCGCCTGGGGGTGGCTGTTGGCGAGGTTGCCGAGCAGGACCGTCGGCCGCTCGGCGGCCGCCAGGCGCCGTGCCGTCTCGCGGCAGGTCTCGGAGACCTCGCCCGCCAGGGCAGCCAGCCCCTCGGGGAGCTGCCGCCCGAGGCCCTCGGCCAGGGCCTGGGCCACCGCCGCCAGCTCGCCGACCAGCTGCGGCGCGGGCACGGCGTGCTCCAGGGCCAGCGGCATATTCCACTCGAAGCGCCGCGGATTCAGGGCCATGATCTGCGCGCCGCCCAGCGCCGCCTTGCGCAGGCGGTGGTTGAGCATCGGCTGCTCGTGGCGCGTGTAGGCGCCCACCAGCAGCGCCGCATCGGCCCGCTCGAGGTCGGCGATGCCCTGGCCCAGGTAGGGGAAGGCCGGCGACCGGTCCTGGTCCGAGGTGTCCACCTCGCGCAGGCGGTGATCCACGTTCCCCGTGCCGAGCCCGCGCAGCAGCCGGCCCGCCAGATAGAGCTCCTCCAGGGTGGCTGTCGGCGCCAGCAGGCCACCCAGGGCGTCCGCCCCGTGGCGCTCGACGACCCCGCCCAGCGCGCCGACAGCCTCGTCGAGGGCCATCTCCCACGGCACCTCGTGCCAGCGGCCGTCGCGCTTGACCATGGGGTGCGCCAGGCGGTCGTCGCTGCGGAGCCCCTCGACGCCGAAGCGGTCGCGGTCGGGGATCCAGGTCTCGTTGATCGCCTCGTTGTCCCGCGGCACCACCCGCATGATCTGCCCCCGCAGGCTGTGCAGGGCGATATTCGAGCCGGTCCCGTCGTGGGGGGCGACCGCCGGGAAGCTGAGCAGCTCCCACGGCCGCGCCCGGAAGCGGAAGGGCTTGTTGGTCAGCGCGCCCACCGGGCAGAGGTCGATGATGTTGCCGGACAGCTCCGAGCGCACCCCCGCGCCCACGTAGGTGGCGATCTCCATGTGCTCGCCACGGCCCATGCCGCCGAGCTCCTTCTGCCCGGCCACCTCCTCGAGGAAGCGGACACAGCGGGTGCAGTGGATGCACCGGGTCATCTCCGTGGCCACCAGCGGCCCGAGGTCCTCGTCGGCCACGGCGCGCTTGCCCTCGGTAAAGCGGGATACGCCACTGCCGAAGCCCATGGCCAGGTCCTGGAGCTCGCACTCACCGCCCTGGTCGCAGATCGGGCAGTCCAGGGGGTGGTTGATGAGCAGGAACTCCATCACCCCGCGCTGCGCCTTCAG
>CAJXKI010000006.1 GCA_913055765.1 uncultured Ectothiorhodospiraceae bacterium | reverse complement strand
CTGGGCGAGGGGCTCGATCGCGCCGCTGCCCGGGCCGACCGGGTCATCGCGGTGCCGCTGATCCTCAACGCCGCCGGGCACGTCAAGTTGGAGGTGCCCGAGCAGATCGAGGCGGCGCGGGAGCGCCACCCCCAGGTGGCGTTCCGCCTCGCGCGCCACCTGGGGGTCAGCGAGCCGACGCTCGCCCTGGTCCAGCGGCGGCTCAAGGAGGGGATGCGCGAGCTGGCCGTGCCGGACCCGCGGACCACCGGGGTCATCCTCCTCGGCCGCGGCTCCTCGGACCGGACGGCCAACGGCGAGGTGGCGCGCCTGGCCCGCTGGTTCTACGAGGGCGCCGAGCACGAGCTGGTGGATATCGCCTTCACCGGCGTGACGCACCCACGGTTGGAGGCGGTGGTCCGGCGCCACCACCTGCTGGGCGCCATGCAGCAGATCATCATCCCGTACTACCTCTACACCGGCCGGCTGATCGACCGCATCGATGAGCAGCTCGCCCGCCTGCGCCGGCAGTACCCGCAGACCGCCTTCGCCCTGGCCGACTACCTCGGCTTCGAGCCGGAGGTCCTCGACCTCGTTGAGCAGCGGGTGCGGGAGGCCGTCGAGGGGCAGGGTATGCTGGAGTGCGACGGCTGCCCCCATCGCGCCGCGGCGGCGCACCACCACCATCACCACCACCACTGAGGAGGCAGGGGCCATGGCCCGGCAGCCATCGGTGACCGAGCAGCAGACCGCCTCCGGGCGCCGGATCGAGGACACCTCCCTGGCCCAGGTGGACGCCGAGGCCGGCGACCGTAGCGGCTACAGCGGACCGCAGTGGGCGCTGGTCCGGCGCCTGATCCACACCACGGCGGACTTCGACTTCAACGGCCTGACCCGCTTCCATCCTGAGGCGGTGCCCGCTGGCCTGGCGGCGATCCGCCCCGGGGCGCCGCTGTTCGTCGACGTGGAGATGATCCGCGCCGGCCTGTCGACGCGGCGCCTCGACCGCTTCGGGGTGCGCGCCACCGCCCGGATGGGCGATCCAGCGGCTGCCGAGCGCGCCCGGGCGCAGGGGGGAACGCGGGCCGAGCAGGCCGTGGCCCTCGCCGCCGAGGCCGGGGAGCTCGACGGCATCGTCGCCGTGGGTAACGCCCCCACCGCCCTGCGCGCGGTGCTGCGGCGGATCGAGGACGGTGAGGCGGCGCCGCGGCTGCTCATCGCCATGCCGGTAGGCTTCGTCGCCGCCGCCGAGGCCACCGATGAGGCCATGGCCCAGCAGAGGGTACCCTGGATCGCGACGGCCGGGCGCAAGGGCGGCAGCCCGCCGGTGGTCGCCTGCCTCCACGCCCTGCTGCGCCTCGCCGAGGAGGGCGAGGCGTGAGCGTGGCCTGCACCGTGGTCGGGGTCCTCGACGACGGTCCCGAGGCCCTGCCCCCGGCGGCGCGGGCAGCCATCGCCGAGGCGGACCTGCTCATCGGGGGGCGCGGGGCCCTGGCGCTCTACGCCCCCCTGGCGACGGCGGCGGAGCGGCGCGACCTCACCGGGGCGGTGGCCGAGGTCCCCGCCTGGGTGGCGGCGGCTGCGGCGGCCGGCCGGCGGGCCGTGGTCCTCGCCTCCGGCGATCCCCTCTGCCACGGCATCGGTGAGCGCCTGGTCGCCGCCCTCGGCGCCGAGCGCTGCCGGGTGCTGCCGGCGCCGTCGCTGGTGCAGCTCGCCTGCGCCCGGCTGGGGTGGCCGGTGGCGGAGACGGCCGTGGCCTCGGTCCATGGCGGGGCCGCCACCGAGTGGTCGGCCCAGGCGGCGGGGCCGGATCACCCCCTCAGCGGCGTCCTGCGCGCCCTGGAGGGGAGTGAGCGGGTGGCGGCCTACACCGCGGCCGCCACCGGCGCCGGCTGGCTGGCGCGGCAGCTGCAGGCCGTCGGCTACACCGATGCCGAGCTCCAGGTGGCCGTTGCGGCCCGGCTGGGCCGGAGCGACGAGCTGATCCAGCCGCCGATGCCGCTCTCCGCGGCGGCGGAGGGGACATACCCGCAGCCCCACGTCGCCCTGCTGCGGCGCACCACGCCGTCCGCCGGGCCGCCCTTCGCCCCGGCGGACGGGGCGTTCGAGCAGCGCTGCCCGCAGCGCGGGCTGATCACCAAGCGGGAGGTGCGGGCCGTGGCCCTGGCGGGGCTGGCCTTGACCCCGGAGAGCCGGGTCTGGGACATCGGCGCCGGCTCGGGCGCGGTGGCGCTGGAGGCGGCGCGCCTGTGCCCGCGGGGCCACGTGTGGGCCGTGGAGCGCCGTGCCGAGGACCTCGCCGTGGCCGAGGTGAACCGGCGCCGGCGCCGCGCCGGCAATGTCACCCTGCAGCACGGCTGCGCGCCGGAGGGGCTGGACGGGTGGCCGGATCCGGACGCGGTGTTCATCGGCGGCTCCGGCGGGGCCCTCGGCGAGCTCATCGATCTGTGCCTGCAGCGGCTGCGCCCCGGCGGGCGCCTGGTGGTCAACGTGGTCACCCTGGAGAACCTCCAGCGGGCGACGGCACGCCTGGAGGCCGCTGCGGGCGCGGCCTGGGAGGCGGTGCAGCTGCAGGCGCACCGCAGCCACGAGCTGGCGGGCATGCGCGCCTTCCGGGCGGAGAATCCGGTGTGGATCATCACCGCTACCCAGGGAGAGGCGGCATGACGGCGGCGCCTGGCCGGCTGATCGGCGTCTCGCTAGGCCCCGGCGATCCGGGGTGGATCACGCGGCGGGCGTGGGCGGTGCTGCAGGGGCCGGCGCGGTGGGCCTACCCCGTCCGCGCCGAGCGCGAGCGCAGCTACGCCCTGGATATCGCCGAGCGCGGCGGCCTCGCCCCGCCGGCGGACGCCGCGCCGCTGACCTTCCCCATGACCCGCGACCCGGCGACCCTGGCCTGGCACTGGTCCCGGGCGGCCGCCACGGTGGCGGCGACCCTGCGCCAGGGGCGGGACGTGGCCTTCCTGGTCGAGGGCGACGCCTCCACCTACGCCACCTTCGGCCACCTGGCCCGGGCGGTGGGCGCCGAGCTCCCCGAGGTCGAGGTGGAGACCATCCCTGGCGTGGCCTCCTTCCTCGCCGCGCCGGCGCGGGTAGGGTGGCCCCTGGCCAGCCAGGACGACGCCCTGGCGGTGCTGCCCGGCGGCTACGGGATGGCGACCGTGGAGCGGCTCCTGCCGGAGGTGGATACCCTGGTCCTGCTCAAGGTCAAGCCGCTGCTCGAGCCGCTGATCGACCTGCTCGAGGGCCGGGGGCTGCTGGCGAGCAGCGCCTTCGTCGAGCGGGCGGGCACGCCCCAGGAGCGGGTGGTGACCGATCTACGCGCCTTGCGCGGCGGCTCGGTCCACTACCTGTCGCTGCTGCTGGTCCACAACGCCCATCGGCGCCAAGGGGAGGGTGGGGCGTGAGCGGCACCGGCCACGGCCTGGTCCTGGCTGCCGTGACCCGCGGCGGTGCCGCCCAGGCCGCCCGCCTGGCCGCCGCCTGGCCTGCCGCCGAGCTCATCGTCCCGGCACGCCTGGCCCCCCGGCTGGCGGAGCTCCCCAACCCCCGGACCGCCGTGGAGTCCGGGGCGCTCGGCGCCGCGCTCGGCGAGCGCTTCCGGCTCCCGGTCACGCAGCTGGTCTGCTTCTGCTCCGTAGGGGCCACAGTGCGCCTGCTCGCCCCCTATATGGGGGATAAGGCCCGCGATCCGGGGGTCGTCGCCGTGGATGAGGCGGGGTGCTTCGCGGTGGCGGTCATCGGCGGCCACCTCGGCGGCGCCAACGCCTGGGCGCAGCGGGTCGCCGGCGAGCTCGGGGCTACGCCTGTGGTGACCACCGCCTCGGACAGCGCCGGGCTGCCCGCCGTGGACCTGATCGGGCGCGAGCAGGGCTGGCGCGTGGTGGCGTCCAGGGCCGCCCTGCGCCGGGCGGCGGCGGCCCTGGTCAACGGCGAGCCGGTGGCCCTGGTCGAGGAGGACGATGCCTGGCGCCCGGCGGCGGCGACGCCGCCGCCGGGGAACCTGGATCGCCTGAGCCATCCGCGGCACCTGGCTGCCGACGCCTACGCCGCCGTCCTCTGGGTGCGTGCCCAGGCGCCGCCCGAGGAGTGGCAGGCGCGGCTCGGCGAGCGGCTGGTACGCTACCAGCCTGCCGGGGTGGGGGCGTGATGCGGGTGGTCCTCGGCATCGGCTGCGATCGCGGTGCGGCCCCCGAGACGGTGGCCGAGGCGGTGCGCGTCGCCCTCGGCGAGGCGGGCCTGGGCCCGGCGGCGGTGGCCGCCGTAGCGAGCATCGACCTCAAGCGCGACGAGCCGGCCCTGCACGCCTTGGCGCAGGCGCAGGGCTGGCCGCTGGCGTGGTACCCAGCGGCGAGGCTGGCGGCGGTACCCGTCCCTCACCCCTCAGAGGCGGTGCGCCGCAACACCGGCACCCCGGCGGTGGCCGAGGCGGCGGCCCTGAGCCGCGCCGGTGCCTGCGCCGCGGACCTGATCATCGAGAAGCGCCGTTGGCGGGGCGAGGACGGGCGCAACGCCACGGTATCCATAGCGAGGCTGAACGAATGACAGACAACGACGCTGCGCCGGGGCGGATCCTGCTCGTGGGGATCGGCCCCGGCGACCCGGCGCACATGACGGCGCGGGCCCGTGAGGCCATCGCCGAGGCCGAGGTGGTCATCGGCTACGAGGCGTATCTCAAGCTCATCCCGGAGCTGCTCGAGGGCAAGACCGTGGTCGGCAAGGCCATGACCGAGGAGCTCGACCGCGTGGAGGCGGCCTGGCAGCACGCCCGGGACGGCCACGTCGTGGCCCTGGTCTCCTCCGGCGATGCCGGCGTCTACGGCATGGCCGGCCCGACCTACGAGCTGCTGCTCCAGCGGGGTTGGGCGCCGGCCTCAGGCGACGTGGCGGTGGAGGTGGTCCCCGGGGTGACGGCGCTGTCGAGCTGCGCCGCCCTGGTCGGGGCGCCGCTGACCCACGACCTGTGCACGGTATCCCTGTCCGACCTGCTCACGCCGTGGCCGGTGATCGCCCGGCGGCTGGAGGCGGCCGGGCGGGGCGACTTCGTGGTGGCGATCTACAACCCGGCGAGCAAGCGCCGCCGCGAGCACATCCGCCGGGCCCAGGAGATCCTGCTGCGCTACCGCGCCGGGGAGACGCCGGTGGCCCTGGTGCGCTCCGCCTACCGGCAGCGCCAGCGCGTCGAGCACTTGCGCCTGGATACGCTCCACGAGGCGGAGGCGAGCATGCTCACCACCGTGATCGTCGGCAGCAGCGCCACCTTCCGGCAGGCCGGGCTGATGGTGACGCCCCGGGGCTACACGGCCAAGTACGCGGACGGCGCGCCGGTGGCTGGCGAGCGCCGGGGGCAGTCCCTGAGCCTGGGGCTAGCGGAGTGGCCGGCGGCGCTGCGCGCCTGGCTGCGCGAGCAGGCCCAGCCGAGCCTGGCCGCCGCCATGCAGCGCTTCGATGTGCCCTGGGGCTCGGCCCTGGCGGCGGTTGCCGATGAGGCGGCTGAGCCGGAGACCCCCTACCGGAGCAGCCCCATCGATCCGGCGGACCTGCCCCGCCACCTCCAGGAGTGCCGCGAGTGGCCCCGCGTGCAGGGCGTGGTCCACGGCGCCGGGGGGACGCGGATGGTCTGCTCGGCCACCGGCGCTGGGCTGCGCTGGGAGGGCGACGCCCTGGTCCTCGGCGCCGGCGGCGGCCGGGTCGAGGTGGACTGGGGCCGGGTCGCCGAGGCCTGGGCCCTGGCCGGCGCCTGCCAGCACTGCAGCCTGGAGCTGGTCGATGCCTACGGGGACGCCCTGCTCTCCCTGGAGCGGCTCGCCGGCGCCGGGCGGTCTTGAGCGCGGGCAGGCAGGCATGCACCACTACCCGATCTTCCTCAAGCTCGAGGGCCGGCGCTGCCTGGTCATCGGCGGCGGCGAGGCGGCGGCGCGCCGCGCCAGGGACCTGCTCAGCGCCGGCGCCCGGGTGGAGCTCCTCGCCCCGGCGCTGGCGCCGCCCTGCGAGCGGCTCCTCGAGGAGGCGCCCGAGGGGCTGGTACACCGGGCCGAGCCCTTCCGCCCGGGGATGGAGGCCGGGGCGGCGCTGGCCGTCGGGGCCAGCGGCGACGAGGCTACCGATCGCGCCGTCCACGACGCCTGCGCCGAGCGCGGCATCCCGGTCAACGTGGCCGGCCGGCCGTCGCTGAGCAGCTACCTGACCCCGGTGCTGGTGGACCGCTCGCCGCTGCAGCTGGCCATCTCCAGCGGTGGGGCGGCGCCGGTCCTCGCCCGGCAGATCGCCAGCCGCCTGGAGACGCTGCTGCCGGCCGCCTACGGTCGGCTGGCCAGCCTGGCCGGGCGCATGCGCGACCGGGTGCGGGCGGCGCTCCCCGACCGGGACTGGCGGCTGCGCTTCTGGGAGCGGGTCTTCGACGGGCCAGCGGCGGAGTCGGTCCTCGCCGGCCGCGAGGCGGACGGCGAGGCCCAGCTGCTGCGCCTGCTGGAGCAGGAGCGGGGGCGCGCCGCGCCGCAGGGGGAGGTCTTCCTGGTCGGCGCCGGCCCCGGGGATCCGGACCTGCTCACCTTCCGCGCCCTGCGCCTGATGCAGCGCGCCGATGTGGTCCTCTACGACCGCCTGGCCGCCCCGGCGCTGCTCGACCTGGTGCGCAAGGAAGCCGAGCGTATCCCGGTGGGCAAGCGCCGCGGGCGGCATACGCTGCCCCAGGAGCGGATCAACGAGCGCCTGGTGGCCCTCGCCGGCGAGGGCAAGCGGGTGCTCCGGCTCAAGGGGGGCGACCCCTTCCTCTTCGGCCGCGGCGGCGAGGAGCTGGAGGGGCTCATCGACGCCGGCATCCCCTTCCAGGTGGTCCCCGGGGTGACCGCGGCCCAGGGGACCGCCTGCTACGCCGGCATCCCGCTGACCCACCGCGACTACGCCCAGAGCTGCCGCATGCTCACCGGGCACCGGCGCCAGGGCCACCCGCAGATGGCGGCCCACGCCCCGTACCGGGAGGACGAGACGCTGGTGATCTACATGGGCCTGGCCAATCTGGCCGCCGTCTGTGGCCAGCTCCGCGAGCAGGGCCTGCCGGAGGCGCATCCGGCGGCGGTGGTGGCCCAGGCCACTACGCCGGAGCAGCGCGTGGTCTCAGGCACCTTGCGCACCCTGCCGGAGCGCGCCGGGGCGGCGCGGCTGGCGAGCCCGGCGCTGGTCATCGTCGGCCCGACTGTGCAGCTCCAGCCCCGCCTGGCGTGGTACCGCGGCGAGGCGGAGGCTCGGGACGCCGCGGCGAGCGTGGATCCGTGCTGGACCGGCAGCGTGCGCCGTTGATGGGATACGGGCCGTATGGGTAGGGAGACAGCGGCTACGCTCCCCATCGACGAGCACCGCGGCGCCTTCCTCGATGCCCTGGATGCCGGGCACTGCGTGGTGGCCGCGGCCACCGGCTCCGGCAAGTCCACCCGGCTGCCGGTCTGGGCGGCGGAGCGGGGGGCCGTGCTGGTCATCCAGCCGCGCCGGGTAGCGGCCACGAGCCTAGCCGACTTCGTGGCCGGGCAGGTGGGCACGGAGCTCGGCGGGACGGTGGGCTACGCCGTGCGCCTGGACCGCCGCTACGGGGCCGGGACACGCATCTGCTTCGTCACCCCCGGCGTGGCCCTGCGCTGGCGGGCCGAGGGGCGGCTGGGCGGCTTCCAGACGGTCATCCTCGACGAGTTCCATGAGCGGCGCTGGGATACCGATCTGCTCCTCGCCCTGCTGCGCGCCGACGGCGAGCACCGCCTGGTGCTGGCCTCGGCTACGCTGGCGGGGCAGCGGCTGGCGGATGGGCTCGGCGCCGCCTACCTCGAGGCGCCGGGCCGCAGCCACCCGGTCAGCGACGTCTACTGCGCCGAGCAGCCCCGGGACATGCCGCAGCGCAAGGGGCTGGCCGAGCGCCTATCGAGGGCGGTGCGCCGAGCCCTCGGCGAGACCGACGGCGACGTGCTCGCCTTCCTGCCCGGCCGCGGCGAGATCGAGGAGGTGCGCCGGGAGCTGCGCGGGGTCGACGCCGACGTGGTCCCCCTGCACGGCAGCGCGCGCTTGGCCGATCAGCGGCGGGCCCTGGAGCCGGGCGCGCAGCGGCGGGTGGTGCTGGCCACCAACGTCGCCGAGACCTCGCTGACCGTCCCCGGGATCACCGCCGTGGTCGACAGCGGGCTGGAGCGGCGGACCCTGCGCCGCAACGGCCGGACTGTGCTCGCCCTGCAGCCGATCTCGCGGGCGAGCGCCGCGCAGCGGGCGGGGCGCGCCGGGCGCCTGGCGCCGGGGACCTGCTACCGGCTATGGGGCCGGGCGGCGCCGCTGCCCGAGCGCGCGCCCCCGGAGGTGCTGCGCGAGGACCTCACGGAGCTGGTGCTCGCCGCGGCCTGTGCCGGCTACCGTGTCGATGGGCTGCCCTTCGTCGACCCGCCCCGGGCGGAGAGCCGGCAGCAGGCGGAGGCGGTGCTGACCGAGCTCGGCGCCCTGGACGGGGAAGGGCAAGCCACGGAGCGCGGCCACCGGCTGTTCGCCATGCCCGTGGATCCCGGCCTCGCCCACCTGGTGACGGCCATGCCCGATACCGACACAGCGGCCTTCATGGCCGACTGGGTGGCCGGGATCGCAACGGGGGGGCAATGGCTCCAGCCGGCCACCGGCGACAGCGATGCGTGCCAGGCGCTGGAGGAGACCCTCGGCCGCCGCTGCGACGGCCTGCTGCGGGTGGCGGCGCTGCGCGCCGAGCGGCTGCCCGGGGTACGCATGGAGGACCGTGGCCGTGCCGAGGCGCGGCGCCTGGCCGAGCAGCTGCGGGATCTGCTGGGCCTGCCGGCACCGCCGGCGCCGGTGGCTGACGCCGGGACGCAGTGGGTGCCCGGGCTGGATATCGCCACCGCGGACCGCTCCCTGGCTGCGGCAGCCCAGGCCCTGCCGGCGTGGGTCTACGTCCGCCGTGAGCGCCGCCGCCAGGCGCTGGGCAACGGCGCCGGCGACGAGGTCGTCGTCGGCGAGCGCGCCTGGTTCCCCGCCTCAGCGGAGGCGGCGCTGGTCCTCGACGCCCATAGCGTCCCCGGCAAGGGGACGCGGCAGACGGTCACCGTGGCCACCGCCCTGGCGCCGCTGTCCCTGGAGGCGGTGGCCGGCAGCGGCGCCTGCACCGAGCGGATCCAGGACGCGGCCTGGGACGGTGAGCGGCTCACCGCCCGGCGGGAGCTCAGCTTCGCCGGCCGGCAGGTGGCGAGCGAGGCGCTGGCGCCGCAAGGGGCGGCCGCCCGCGAGGCGGCTGCCGACCTGATCCTCGCCGACGAGCTGCTGGCCCCGGTGGGTAGCCAGCTCCAGGACGACCTCGAGGCCTGGGCGCTCTACGTGGCCCTCGGCTACGCTGACGGGGAGGTCCCGGCGGCGCGCGACTGGCTGCTGGAGCGGCTGGCGCAGCTGGGCGTCGCAGCCGGGGAGGACCTGGCCCTGCTGGAGGTGCGGGATCTGCGCTTCCCCGGCATCCCGGACTGGGAGCGGCCGGATTTCGACGAGCGCTATCCCCGGTGGGTGCAGCTTAGCGACCTGCAGCTGCGCATCCACTACAACGTCCGCCGCAAGGAGGTGGTGGCCGAGAAGGTCGGCGGGATCCGGCGTACCGATCCCAAGCGCTGGGAGCTGCCCGCCTGGCCTGGCTGGCGGGTGCGCTTCCAGCGGGCGAGCCGCGTCGTAGATGTCCGGTAGCGGGATGACGGCGAGCACCTACGACGTGATCGTCATCGGCGCCGGCGCCGCCGGCCTGATGTGCGCCGCTACCGCCGGCTCCCGTGGCCGGCGGGTGCTGCTGCTCGACCACGCCCGGAGGCCGGCGCGCAAGATCCTCGCCTCCGGCGGCGGGCGCTGCAACTTCACCCACCTCGACAGCGGCCCGGAGCACTTCCTCTCCGCCAATCCGCGCTTCTGCCTCTCGGCGCTGCGCCGCTACCCGCCGCTGGCGTTCTTGGACCTGGTCGAGCGCTACGGGATCCGCTACGAGGAGCGGGAGCCGGGCCGCCTCTTCTGCCGCGAGTCGAGCCGGCCCATCCTGGATATGCTGCTCGCCGAGTGCCGGGCGGTGGGGGCGGAGCTCCGGGCCGGCACCCCGGTGCGCGGGATCCATGCCCAGGAGGCGGGCTTCGCGGTGGCGACCGCTACCGAGACCCTGCACGCCGAGTCCCTGGTGGTCGCTACGGGTGGGCTGGCGCTGCCGAGGGCGGGGGCCTCCGGCTTCGGCTACGCCGTGGCCCGGCAGTTCGGGCTGGCGGTCCGGCCCACGCGGCCGGCGCTGGTGCCGTTGACGCTGCCGCCGGCGCTGGCCGAGCCCCTCGGCGCCCTGGCCGGGATCAGCGTGCCGGTGCGGATCCGCTGCGGCGACGCGGCCTTCGAGGAGGACCTGCTGCTCACCCACGGTAGCCTGAGCGGGCCGGCGGCGCTGCAGGCCTCGAGCTACTGGCGCGAGGCGGTCCCCGTGAGCGTGGACTGGCTCCCCGGCGTGGCCGTGCCCGACGAGCTGGCCGAGCTGCGGGCGCGCCGCCCCAAGGCAGGCCTGCAGCGCTACCTCTCCGGCTACCTGCCGCGCCGCCTGGCCCGTCAGCTGTGCCGGCTCGGGGGGTGGTCCGGCCCCCTGCAGGGCTACAGCAACGCCGAGCTGGACGCCGTCGCCGCCGGGCTCCAGGACTGGCGGCTGACGCCGGCCGGGACTGCCGGCTACGCCAAGGCGGAGGTGACGGCCGGCGGGGTCGACACCAGGGGGCTGTCCTCGCAGACGATGGCCGCTCGCGAGGTGCCGGGGCTGTTCTTCGTCGGTGAGGTCGTCGACGTCACCGGCCACCTCGGCGGGCATAACCTCCAGTGGGCCTGGTCCTCCGGCGTGGCCGCGGGCCGCGCCGCCTAGGGGTCGCCGGCCGTGCCCTGCAGGGGCTATCGCGCCGGGGCGTTGCGTTGCGCCCCAGCGGGGCCTAGCCTGCGAGGCTCGACACTTGACTGGAGGGCGCACCATGCGAGCGAGCAAGCAGGCCGGGCTCTTCGGCGGCCTTGTGCTAGGCGTAGCCCTGTGCCTCCCGTGCGGCGCCGAGGAGGCCGGCTTGAGCGAGGCCAGTGAGGCGGGTCCGGCGGCGTCCGAGCAGGGGGAGCGCTCGGAGGCGCTGGCGGAGGCCCATAGGCTCCACGAGCAGGGCAGGCTGGAGGCCGCCCACGAGGCCTTCACCGAGCTGGCGGAGGCAGGCAATGCAGAGGCGAAGGTCCAGCTGGGGTGGATGTACCTCGAGGGCCACGCCACGGAGCCGGATATGGAGCGCGCCGCTGAGCTTTGGCAGGAGGCGGCGGATGCCGGACACGAGCGGGCCGAGCACCTGCTCAATGCGGTGCTACCGGGACTGGAGGCGCAATGACACGCGTAGCGAGAGGGGTCGTCCTGGGCCTGTTAGGCGGCCTGCTGGCTGCCGGCTGCCCTGTCGGCGGGGCCGCCGAGGCCGGGTCGACGGATCTGTTCGAGCAGCTGAGCGAGAGCCACTATATCCGGCACGGGGACAGCGACTACAAGGTCTACGCCTTCAAGGACCCGAACTGCCCCCACTGCACGGACCTGACGGAGGCCGTCGAGGGGGGCGCCACGCCGAGCGTCGAGTGGCGCTGGGTGCCGGTGGCCTTCCTCGGCGAGGAGTCCCTGGCCGATGCCGCGGCGACGATCGAGGAGGCGCACGACGTCGATGGCCGCTCGGCGGTCCGGGCGAACATGACACTGGCCCGGGAGCTCGGGGTGCGCAGCGTGCCGACGGTCTTCTACCGGGACGCGTCCGGCGAGATCCGCTCCTTCGTCGGCGGCGGCGAGCAGGCCCTGGACGCCCTGGAGCGGCTGGCAACGCAGTAGGGCGGGTGCTATGCCGCGGGGCGTGCGGCGCCCGCTGACTGGGGGCGCCCCCCGGGACGCCTAGCCTGGGGGATCGCCCTCATCGCCGTCGTCCGTGTCCTCGACACGGTCGGCGACGAAGCGCAGGTAGTCGGCGAGGTCTGCGGCGTCCATGTAGCTGCGGGCCATGGAGAGCGTGCCGAGCATGAGCGCCTCGATGGTCCCCATGGCGTCCTGCTGCTCGCCCTCGACGGCGTCGATGCCGAGGTTCTGGACCTGCCGGGCTAGATCGGTGTTGAGCGGGGGGGTCTCATCCTCTCCCATGCGGCTGCCCTCGATCGGCTTCCTGTGATCCTGGCACGGGCCGCTTCCGCGATACGCCCGTGCGCTCCTCCTACGCGGCGGCCCGCGCCATGCCGCCCCTCGTGCGCACCCAGCGGATCACGCCGCCGGGCGCCTGCCCGGGCCTCGGGTGCGCGTGCGACGAGGGAGGCGCTAGAATAGGTCGTCCATCTCCTGGCGCAGGCGCTCCTTGGCCTTGTCCTCTTGCTCCTGGAGCTCCTCATCGGCCTTGTCCTCGAGCGCCTCCTGCTCCTCGTCGACGCGCCCCTCCAGCTCCTCCTGCCGCTCCTCCAGGGCCGTCTCGATCTGCCCCTTGGCGTCGACGCCGATCTCCGGGTCCAGGAGGTGGCCGGTGATCGTCAGCGGCACCGTGGCGCCCGCTAGGTGGTGGAGCACGGGCACCTCCGCGGCCGCTAGCCCCTCGTCGAGCGTGGTCTCGACGCGGTAGTCGACCCGCTCCTCGAGGATGTCCGCCTCGCCGGCGCCGCGCGCCTGGAGGAGGGGGGCGGTGAGGTGCAGGTCGTCGTTGCGGGCGATACCGTCGCTGAGCGTGAGGCTCGCGGTCAGCTCCGTGAAATCGGTGCGCTCCTCGTCGCTCGGCGCCTCCGGCGGCTCCTCGCGGCGGAGCTGCGCCACGGCCTTGCGGATCTCGTGGGGGATGTTCAGCCCGAGCAGGGCGCCGTCCTCCACGGCCAGGCGGCCCTCGCCCTCGAAGTCCTCGATCAGGGCGTGCAGGTGGGGGCCACCCCCGCTGCCGGCGAAGCGGAAGCGCCCGGTACCGTGGAGCCAATCCCGGTCGACCAGGTCCTCGAGCAGCGGGCCGAAGCGCACCTCCTCAAGGCGCGAGGCGATGTCGAACGCCGGCGCCTCGCCCCGGGCATCGAGGAGGGCGTGGCCGCTGAAGCGGCCGTCGTAGAGCTGCGCCTCAAGGGTGTCGGCGCCGACCTCGCCGTCAGCCCCAGCCAGCGAGGCCTCGAGGGCCTCGATGCGCAGGCCGGCGATACGCAGCTCACCGACCTCCAGCGTGCCGTCGAGGGCCAGATCGCGCAGCGGCTCCAGCGGGAGGTCCAGGCTCACCGCCCGGAGATCGCCGAGGCTGGGCTCGTTGCTGCCGGTGTCGTCGCCGCTGCCGCCGGACCCGCCGGCATCGCCGGAGCCGCTGCCGGCCTCGTCCGGCGCGGCCGGCGGCAGGTAGCGGTCGGCGTCGATGGCGTCGAGCGCCAGGGCGAGCTCGATGGACGGCCCCTCGGGCTGCAGCGCCGCCTCGCCCTGGAGCCGGCTGTCGTCGAGCTCTACGGTGAGCTCAGGGAGCTCGATGCGCGCCGGGTTGGCCACCACCTCGCCGGAGCCGGTGAGGCGGCGCAGCGCATCAGGGTCCGCGGTCTCCGGCGGCTCCAGGCCCAGGGCGCTGAGCACGCCCTTGGGGTCGAGGGGGGCCAGCGTCCAGCTGGCCGTCAGCTGCGGCTCGCCCTCGGGCAGGGTGAGGCGCGCCTCGCCGTCGAGCGCGATCCGCTCCTGGCCGCCGACCACGGCATCCGCATGGATCCCGATGGGCTCGTCCAGGCGCAAGGTCTCGAGGCTCACGTTCACCGGGTCCAGCACCATCTCCTGCCCGGCGCTGCGGTCCGTCCAGTGGATCGCGGCCTCGCGGATCCGCAGCCCGCCGATGGTCACGTCGGCGAGGGCGCCGGCGCCCCCGGCCGAGCTGTCCCCTCCGGCCGAGCTGTCCGTAGGCGTCTCCTCCGGCGCCGCGGCGCCGCCCTGCGCTGCGCTTGGCCCGCCGAGGCGCTCGGCGAGATCGGCCCAGTTCGGCTCCCCCTGCTCGTCTCGCATCAGGCGGATGACCGGACGGTCCAGCTCCAGGGCTCGGGTCTCGAGCTCGCCGCGCAGCAGCGGCCAGACCCGGACCGAGGCGGCCATGCGCTCGGCCTCGACGAAGGGGGCGTCGTGGAAGCCCTCGGCGTCGGCCAGGGTGACCCGGCCGACCTCCAGGCCGAGCCACGGGAAGAGGGTCCAGTCGATCTCGCCCTGGATGGTCAGCTCACGGCCGAGCTGGCGCTCGGCGACGGCGGCGATCTCGTCGCGGTAGTCGTTGGGGTCGATGACCATCACGGCGACGGCCGCCACCGCGAGGAGGGTGCCGAGGAGCGCGGCGAGGCCGATCAGCAGCCACTTGAGCAGGCGGAGCATGGTGTCGGGGCCCTTGTCTCTAGTCGGGATGCCACTACCTTAGCGCTAGCTGCAGGCGATCGCCAATCGAGGCTGCAGCCGCTCGCCTGGCGGCGGCATGCCCCCTGCCCACGTGACCGGCGCGGCCACAATCAGTAGGGTACAAGGGGCGCCCGGTAGGCGGGCGCTCGCCACGGTCCCTGCGGAGCGGTGATTGCATGAGAAGGCCCCACGAGTGGCTGCTCGACGCCTCGATCTACTTCTCTTTCGACAGCAGCGGCTACGAGCGCCACGCCCGGCGCTGGCCCGGCTTCGCGGATCCGCTGCGCGAGGGTGGCAGCCGGCCGCTGACCGGCCTGATCACCGGCGGCAGCCGGGGCATCGGTGCCGCGGCGGCGGCACGGCTGCGCGGGATGGGCCATCGGGTGATCACCTGCGGCCGCTCGCCGGGGGGTGGGGAGGCCGACTACCTGAGCCTGGATACCGGTGACTGGGCAGCGGTGCAGCGGGCTGCGTCCGAGCTCCCGGAGCTGGACTTCGTAGGCCTGAACGCCGGCGGCATGCCCGAGCGCCTGGCGCGCAACGCCGACGGGGTCGAGCTGCAGATGGCCTCCCAGCTCTTCGGCCACTTCCTCCTCGTTCGCAACCTGGCTCGGCTCGGCCGGCTGCGCCCGGGCGCCCGCGTGGTGTGGATGACCTCCGGCGGGATGTACACCCAGCGCCTCCACCTGGAGCACCTGTTCGACAACGAGGCCTACGAAAAGGTGGCGACCTACGCCAACGTCAAGCGCGCGCAGGCGGTGGTCAACGCCGAGATGGCCCGGATGCCGGATTTCCAGGGGATCGGCTGCTACGCCATGCACCCGGGATGGGTCGATACCGTCGGGGTGCGCGAGGCGCTACCCGGCTTCTGGCGCTGGACCCGGGGGCGGTTGCGTACGCCGGAGCAGGGCGCGGATACGCTGGTATGGCTGGCGGCTCGTCCGGAGCCTGGCGAGCCGGGGGTGGTGGCCCCGCCGCTGGTGAGCGGGGCGCTGTACTTCGACCGCCGCCGTGTCTCGCCCTACCTGCTGCCGGGCACGCGCGAGCCGGCCGCGGTCCGTGCCCGGTTGCTGGCGTGGCTGGAGCGCTGCCTGGCCCCCTACACAGCGGCACCGGCCGCGCCCGAGGCGTGACCCGGCGCCGAGGTGGCGCCTGCGGCGCGGGTCGCCTGCAGCGGATCGGTAGGCGCTATACCACAGCGATGACAGGAGGCGAGCCGATGGCGCAGTGGCTACGCGGGGCGCTGATCGTGGCGCTAGCGGTCAGCGCCCCGGCCGGCGCGGCGACGCTGGAGATCCATGTCCGGGTCCCGGAGCCCGATCGGGGCAGCCTGTACGTGGCCCTCTTCGACGACGCGGAGTCCTTCCCCGAGCCTGGGCGCGCGCTGGTCCGCGAGGTCCGCGAGGTGGCAGGTGGTGAGATGCGGCTGGTCATCTCGGACCTCGATCCTGGCGAGTACGCCGTAGCGGCCTTCCAGGATCTGGACGGCAGCGAGGACCTGACCACCAACTTCCTCGGGATCCCCCAGGAGCCGGCCGGCTTCAGCCGTGGCGCCATGGGGGTGATGGGGCCGCCGGATTTCACCGATGCCGCCCTGACCCTCGACGCCTCCGGGGGGGAGGCGACCCTGGACCTGACTGAGCCCGGGAGCGAGCGCTGAGGTGGCAGCAGGAGCGGGCATAGAGCGGTGGCTTCCGGAGGAGCTGGCGACGGCGGGCTCGCAGCTTGTGGAGCGGCTCCGCCAGCGCAGCGTCCGCATCCCCATCCCCGAGCGCGTCGTCGCCCGCAGCATCACGCGGGTAGGGGACCCCTCCCTCCGGGATCTCACCCTCGAGCTCGGCCCCGGGGGACGGCTGCGGGTCTCGGGTCTCAAGAGGAAGGGGATCTGGATCCCCTTCTCGGTCGGCCTCATCGCCGTGCCCCCCGCGCCGGGGGCGCCCGGGCCCTCGGTGGACCTCTACCTGGAGCGGGTGTCGCCGTTCTTCGCCGGCCCCTTTGTGCTGCGGGCCCTCGGCCAGATGCCGGAGATGGAGCCCCTCGGCTCGTCCATCCGGATCCGGCTCGATCGCTGGATCGATCGCCAGGAGTGGGCCTCGCCGCTGCCGCGGGGTGTCCTGGAGCGCGTTCAGGTAGCCGACGTGACCACCGACACGGCGCGCCGGGCCCTGGTCGTGACCCTCGGCTGGGGAGGTGGCGGGGGCTAGGCGTGCACCGTCAGGGCTTCGGCTGTTGATCGATGTGGTACATTAGAAGGTGCCTGTATCTCGTTGATCCAAGGAGCCTCAGCTAGTGAGCCTAACCACCCTGCCGTGCCGCCGAGGGGGGTGCGCACGTGCCGTGGCATCCCCTCTACCCCGGAAGGAGCCCGTGGCTGCTATGGCGACCCGGCCGTCGCCATGACCAGTACCTCGCACGTCTTCATCGGAGCCGCCGGCTACGCGGCGCTGGCGTTCCATACGCCGCTGCCACTGTCCATGGCCGCGACCACCGCCGCCGTGGTCGGCTCCCTGGCCCCGGATATCGACCACCCGAGCTCCCGCGTTGGCCAGCTGCTGTGGCCCATCAGCTACCCGCTGGCGCGGCTCTTCGGCCACCGCGGCCTGACGCACTCGGCGCTGGCCCTCCTGGGGCTCGCGCTGGCCGTGGTGCTCCTCGATGGGGCCGTCGTGACCACCGTGACCGCCTTCGCGGTGGGCTACACCCTGCACCTGGCCGCGGACGCCTGCACGACGCGGGGGATAGCGCTCCTCTACCCCTCCCGGCAGCGGTTCCGGGCGCCGATCACGGTGCGAACGGGCGGCCTCGGGGAGTGGGCGCTGACCGGTCTGATCCTGGCCCTTGCCGCTGCCAGTGTGGTGCTCCATCCGGCCGGCCCCGACCTCCCTTGGCCCTGAGGGCTGCTAGGCTCCCCGCTCAGCCGGGGGCGGATGTAGGCTGGGCGGTGAGCCGCCCCGGGGGGAGTCGCCGGGCAGCCGCCTTTATCGCGGCCCGCTCGGTACGCGCCGGATCCAGCCAGGCCCAGCGGCATGCCGGGTCGAGGGCGACGGGCTGGCGCGGATGGATGGATGCCAGGGCGCCGTTGGCCGGCTCGGTGAGGATGGCGCAGCAGCGTCCGGTCCCGTCCTCGCCGGCGGCCTCCCACAGCCCGGCGAGGAGGAGGACCTCCCCCGACGCCGGGTCGGCGAGGGTGATGTAGTACGGCTGCCGGCCGTGCTCGGTTCGTTGCCACTCGTACCAGCCGCTGGCCGGGATCAGGCAGCGGCGCTGCGCGAACGCCTCCCGGAAGAAGGGGCTGGTGGCCGCCCGCTCGGCGCGGGCGTTGATCGGCCGGGGGGCGTCCGTGCCGGCCCACCGCGGCCGGTAGCCCCAATGGGCCTCGGCAACCTGCGGCCTATCGCCGGCATCCGGATCGGTGTAGATGATGGGGATACGGACGCCGGGCGTTATATCGCCCCGGGGGCCCGGCTCGGCGTCGGGCCCGGATGTGCCGAGGTACACTCGGGCGATATCGCCGAGCGGTGGGTAGAGGGCGAACCGGCCGCACATGCTCCCTGGCTCGTCGGCGTGGGCGGGGCGGCTCCCCACCCTGAGGCTGAGGTGGCTCCGCTCGGGGGTGGGACATGTGTCGTGATGCCCCAGCCCCAATGTAATGCGGGTCGATCACCCCCACAATGGCAGAGGTGGCCTCGTTACGTCCCCCGGGCGGTGAGGCCCCGCCGATGGGAAGCGAGCTGGGAGGCAGGCGTGTCCGATCCCTGCGCGGAGAGGCAGGCGGAGCAGCGTCGGCTGGAGCGGCGGTACGCCGTGACGCGCAGCAGCGAGGACCAGACCGTGCGGCTGTATGGCCTGGAGGTCCACGCCCCTGTGTTCCCCCTCGCCTCGGCGCTCTTGCTGCTCTTCCTGCTCGGCGCCCTGCTGTTTGCGGATACGGCCCAGGCGGCCCTCGGCGGCGCGCTCGCCTGGATCCGCGCCCACTTCGACGGCTTCTTCCTCATCGCCGGCAACGCCTCCCTCCTCGGGTGCCTGGTCCTGATGGCGTCCCCCCTGGGCCGTGTCCGCCTCGGTGGCACCGAGGCCCGGCCGGATTTCTCCCTGGTCTCCTGGCTGACGATGCTCTTCGCCGCGGGGATGGGGATCGGCCTGGTGTTCTGGGCGGTGGCGGAGCCGGTGGCCTACTACACCGCGTGGCGTGGGACGCCGCTCGGTGTCGAGCCCGGCACGCCGGAGGCGTCGCGGCTCGCCCTGGGGGCGGCCATGTACCACTGGGGGCTGCACCCGTGGGCCATCTACAGCGTGGTGGCCCTGGCGCTCGCCTTCTTCACCTTCAACAAAGGGCTGCCGCTGACGGTCCGCTCGGCCCTCTATCCCCTCCTCGGGGAGCGGGCCTGGGGGGCCGCTGGCCACCTCGTCGATACCCTGGCGATCGTGGCGACGGCCTTCGGGCTGGCGACCTCGCTAGGGCTGGGAGCGCGGCAGGCGGCGAGCGGGCTCAGCTACGTCTTCCCCGTGGTGCCCGACGGGCTGGTCACGCAGCTGGCCATCATCGCCGTCGTGACCCTGGCCGCCACAGTGTCCGTGCTGCGCGGCATCGCCGGCGGCATCCGGGTACTGAGCAACATCAACCTCTCGCTCGCCGGGGTGCTGCTCGTGTTCGTCATCCTCGCCGGCGGCGTGGCGGCCTTCGCCGGCTCGCTGGCCACGGCGGCGGGATCCTACCTCACCGAGTTCATCCCCCTGAGCAAGCCCACCGGCCGCGAGGACGAGCGCTTCGTCCAGGAGTGGACGGTCTTCTACCTGGCCTGGTGGATCGCCTGGTCCCCCTTCGTGGGGATGTTTATCGCCCGCGTCTCGCGTGGCCGCACGGTGCGGGAGTTCCTCGTCGCCGTGCTGGTGGCGCCGGCCCTGGCCACCCTGGTCTGGATCAGCGCGCTCGGCGGCGAGGGGCTGGAGCAGGTCCAGTCTGGTCTCGGGGCGCTCGCCGGCGGGCTCGGCGCCCGGGAGTCCATGGCGCTGTTCTACATGCTCGAGCAGCTGCCGTGGGGGAGCCTCTCGGGGCTGCTAGCGGTGGCCCTGGTGGTGGTCTTCTTCGTCACCTCTTCGGACTCCGGATCCCTGGTCATCGATGCCGTGAGCGCTGGCGGGCGGCTGGATACCCCGGATGCGCAGCGCGTCCTCTGGGTGGTGCTCATGGGGGCGCTGGCGGCGGTGCTGCTCTTCATCGGCGGCGAGGCGGCCCTGGAGGCCCTGCAGGCGGGGACCGTGGCCGCCGGGCTGCCCTTTACCGCGGTGCTGCTGGCGGTGGGTATCGGCCTGGTCCAGGGGCTGCGGCACGAGCGCCAGGTCCTGGCCCTTGAGGGTACGCCTATACCGCGGCGCCGCCTGCCGGCGGCCACAAGATGCGCCGCAGCGCTGCCGAGGCCCGCTGCTGCGGCCGTCGCCTACCTGGGTGGGCCAGCTACCGGGGCGGCGCTGCTGCTGCTCAGGCGGCAGGATCCGGTGGTGCGCTTCCACGCCGCCCAGTCGCTGCTGTTCTCGGTGGCGGTTGGCGCCTTATGGGCGCTCGTTGCGCTGCTCGGCACGGAGGTCGCCGGGGTGCCTGCGGTCTTTTGGCTCGGTATGGGGCTCCTGCTCTACAGGGCGGTGCTCGCCTGGCAGGGTAGGTGGGCCCGGCTCCCGTTGCCCGGAGCGCGGGCCCGGAGGCTGCGGGACCGCGCCCTGGCCGGTATAGGTGTGCCGGAGGCCCGTGGGAACGGTCCGTGAGGAGAGGCGCATGGTGGATACCTTCGTGACCCCCAGGCAGAACCCCATGGTGCGCTTCTTCCGGCGCCGGGCGACCCAGCTGCTCCTGCTGGCGGCCGCGCTAGCGCTGACCCTGTCCGTCGTCCTCTCGGGGGAGCGGGCCTTCATCGCCCTGCTGGCCTTTACCCTCCTGCTGCCGGCGACGCTGATCTCCCTACTCATCCGCTGGCGGCCGAGCCGCGTCGCGCGCCGCACCGCCCAGGATAGCCGGCTGGGCTGGCGCCGCCTGCTCTACCTCGTGTCCGCCGGCGTGGCGGCTACCACCCTGATCTGCCTGATCCTGGGCGTCGGGGCGTTCGGCACGGCGGTGGGGATCGTCCTGCTGACTGCCGGGCTCCTGCTGCTGCCGCCGACGATCATCCTGTCGCTGCTGGCGCTGTCCATGGGGGCTCGGATCCGGCTGGGCGGGACCGCCTTCGACCCCAGGAAGCAGCTGGGCAAGGAGCAGCCCGACCCCGGGGAGCGTGTCCTCTACCAGGCGGAGGTGCACTGGGCCGTCTTCATCCCCGCCATCCTGGTCCTGGCCTTGAGCGTCCTCCTTACGGTCGCCCCGCTGGGGACCTTCGGGCAGGTGGCCGCCATCATGCTCTACGTCATCGTCTTCCCCGGCGTGGCGGCCTATGCTATGGGGATATTCTTCGATACGGAGCTGTGGGTGACCCCGGGCCATCTGATCGCCGAGACGGGGCTGGTGGCCGTACACTCCCGGGTGGTGCCACGCCACGTGATTCAGGCGCTAGGGGTCTACTACAGCTGGCCCGGCCGGCTACTCGGCTACGGCTGGCTGGTGGTAACGCTGGATGACGGCTCGTGCTTCTTCGTCCCGGGCATTGTCGACCCGGAGGGGGTGCGCGCTTTCCTCGACTCGCAGCCGGTGGAGACCTCGGCTGCCTAACTAGGCAAGGGAGGGGGTATGGAAGAGGTGGTCGTCGCCGTAGACGGCTCCGAGCAGTCGGTCTTCAAGGGTCTCAGGGTAGGGCACGAGCTCCATCAGCAGGCCTCGCTACCGCTACGCCTGCTGTCCGTGGTCGATGACGAGGGCAAGGAGCAGGAGCGCCGGCGGGAGATCCGCTACCTCCTCCCGCTGGGGGAGGTGGGTAATCCGCTGGTCGCTGGCTCGGAGATCGAGGTCGAGGTGGCCCACGATCCGAGGGCGTTCTTGGCGCAGGCGCTCGGTGAGCGGGACGGGGCCCTGTTCTGCATGGCGACACGGGGGCGCGGCGCTGTCGGGCAAGCGGTCGTCGGCAGCGTCGCTACCTCGGTCCTCCGTGAGGCGCATCGGCCCATGATCCTGGCTGGCCCTGGGCTGCCGGACGATTGGAGCGGCCCGGTGCTGCGGGTTGTCGTCCCGCTGGACGGCTCGGAGGTCTCGGAGCGGATCCTCCCCTACGCTGTCGAGCTCGCCGAGGAGCTAGGCACGGAGCTGCGCCTGCTGCGCGTGATCGACACCGAGGGGGAGGACGCCGATAGCGGTGACTTCCAGGCCTCGGTAGAGGCCTACCTGGAGCAGGTCGGCGAGCGGCTGCAGCCGGAGCTCTCCCGGAGCGTGACCTGGGTGGTCCTCAAGGACCGGCAGCCGGCGCGCGCCATCAGTGACTACTGCGCCGGGCGCGGCAGCCTGGTCATGATGAGCACCCTTGGCTGGTCCGGCCTGGCACGGTTGGTCATGGGCAGCGTCGCCCAGGCGCTGGTGCGTCAGGCGCCTTTCCCGGTCGGGGTCCTGTGCCCGCCGGATACGGCCGCCTGATCCCGTGCGCCCTTCCTAGCCTCCTATGGGCCGCGCAGGGGAGGGGAAGTGGCTGCTCCGGAAGGTAGGGCAGCGCAGCAGCGCCAGGAACGCTTACCCTGGCCGAGGCAGTCCCATGGCTGCCTGGTGGGGGAGACGGAGGCTTGGCCGCTGCCGGCTGGTGGCGCCTCATCGGCAGTGGCCATCCTTGGCCCTGATGGCCTGAGGAGGCATCTCCCAGGGCGGGGTATCGGTGGCCACAGGGGGGCAGCTGCATTGCGCCAGCCGGCTACGGCATCGATAGGCTCGGTCCACCGCTAGGCGAGCGGCCTTCGCCACGCTTCGCTTTAACCAATATTGTCTCATAATTCGATTCCCCTTCTACAAAACCAAAGACAACTACCGTCCAAATCAACTCAAAAAGAGAACCAACCCCAAAAGGGCAACACACAATAAATAACACCAAGATCAATCCTCCGGCTGCCCCGTGCCGAACGCCTCAGCCAAGGCCGCAAGGCGGTCATCCTCGGCATGGGTATAGGTCCGCAGCATCTCGATGGTCTTGAGCCGGGACAGTCGCTGCAGCTCGTGGAAGCGGACGCCAGCGTCAACGCGGTGGGTAATCCCCGTATGCCGCAGCCAGTGCGTGGAGGCCCGGCGCATCAGGGCGGCGCGTTGCTCCTCTCCACGCTCCTCGAGCAGGACCGCCGCATGCTCGCCGGCATCCTTGACGATGCGGTAGACCGTCCGCCGCGTTACCGGCTGCCAGCCATCGCGCTGCGGGTAGAGGCTGACGATCATCGGCGTGGTCTCCCCGGGAGCAGGGGAGGGGGGCAGCCCGAGGTAAGACCGGTAGCGGGCCAGGTCATCGATGAGCGCCTGCGGCAAGGGGACGTGATCGGGGGGATCGTGCCAGCGCCGGTGCTTGCCGCGCACGGTCCACCACCACTGCCGTCCCTCCGGGCGCTCCACGGCGTAGATCGAGCCCTGGGTGGCGTCAGCGAACTCAGAGGCCCTGGCGAGCATGGTGTATAGGGCGCGGACCACCCAGCGGGCGCGCTCGTAGCGCGCCCGCTGGCGCGCCGTACGCACGGGCATCGTCTCGATGGCCTCGATGAGGGTCCGCCACAGCTGCGGATTCAGGTACCGCTCCTGCCGGGCCGGCTTGCGCGCGCTCTCGATCTCGGCGGCCGAGGCGTTGACCGGATTGAGCCGCAGGTAGCCCTGCTCCGTCATCCAGTTGTAGAGCCGGTTCACCACGGCCAGGGCGTAGTGCCGGGCACCAGCGCTGAGCGTCCCCTGGAAGGGCCGCCACTGCGGATCCGTGCGCGGCCGGCGGTAGTCCGTGTACCAGTGCGCCCAGCGCTTCGGATTGCGCAGCAGATCGTCGTAGAGGGTCAGATCCTCGGGCCGGGCCTCGCTGAGGGCGCGGTCCCGCTCCAGCCCGAGCCAGAGGAGGAAGCGCTCGACCTCCTTGCGGTAGCTCCGAGCGGTATGCTGATTGCGCCGATGCCGGGCGAGGTACAGGGCTACCGCCTCGAGATCGCTCGAGCAGCCGGCGAGGTGGCCGCCATCGTCGGTGAGCAGGTAGCCGCTCCCGTCGCCGAGCGGGATGGGTCCATAGCCGCCAGGATGCGGGGTCGGCGTAGCGGCATTGTCCGGGGCCCACTCGGCCAGGCACCAGGGGAAGAATCCCCGCTCACGGCCTGCTGCCTCAAGGGGCTCGGTACGTGTCTCCAGGGATTGCCCACCCATCGTTGCCGCTCCCTTCAGACCCCATGGTGGCCGCTCGTGGGCTCCTTCGCAGGGCGCTAGGCTCCTACCTTTCCCCCGATGGCTCACGAGGGCCTCGTTACCGCAAAGATTGTCACATTTTGCCTCTTATGAGACAAAACATACCTCAATCATACTGTTAAGGTATGTACCACAAATCCATACCGGTATGAATAGGGAGGCCCCATGAGCGAGCAGCGCCACCACCCCCTGTCCGAGGCGGAGGTCCGCGACGCCGTCTACGCCTGCCTCAGCTCGGGCCAGGCGCCGAGCGCCGACCGGTTGCTGGCCCACCTCGGCCACGGCTCCAAGCAGACGGTGCTCAAGCTCCGCGCCCGGGTGATCGAGCAGATGCAGGAGCACCTCGGCGGCTCACTCCCGGCGGATATCCCGGAGGATCTGCACCCGGCCATGATCACCTTCTGGAACACCGCCCAGGAGGTCGCCCACCAGCAGCTCGCCGCCGAGCGCGAGGAGCTGGAGCGCCAGCGCCAGGCCTATGCAGCCGAGCGCGACGCGGCCCTCGAGCAGTCGGAGCGCGCGCAGCACGAGCGCGATGCGGCGCTGACGCAGGCGCAGGAGCGCGCCGAGCGGATCGAGGCGCTACAGGCGGCCTACCAGGATCTGGAGGCGCGGATGGAGCAGCTGCGCACGCGCAAGGACCAGCAACTGCAGGAAGCGCAGCAGGAGGCCGAGCGCGAGCGGCGGGGCCTGGCCGAACGGCTCGCCGCGCAGGAGTCAGCGCTCCAGGAGGCCCAGGCGCAGCTGGAGCGCGAGCGGAGCCATTGGGCCGATCAGGAGGCGCAGTACGTACGCCGCTTCAACGAGCTCGCCAAGGAGCGGGACGCGGCCCACGAGCGCGCGGAGCGTGCGGAGGGGCGGCTGAGCGAGGAGCGCCAGCGGCTCGAGCGCCGGCTCAGCGAGGCGCAGGAGGGGCTCGAGGGCCAGCGGCAGGCCTATGCCCAGGCCCAGGCCCGGCTGGCCGAGCTCGAGCAGGCGCAGGCCCATGGCGAGCAGGAGCGGGCGCAGTTGCAGGCGCGGCTGGAGCAATTGCAGCTCGATCTCGAGCGCCGCGATCGACAGATCAGCCAGCTGCTCGGGCTAGTCACCATCACAAGGCGGATCGATCCCGGAGGGGGGATGCATCGGGAGGCCAGCCGTGGTACAGAGGATACCCCGTAGGGCAGCGGCGTCTGGTGGAGACGTCCGCCCCGAGCTCAAGCAAGCCTGAAGGAGGTGGTTATGGCTACGGAGATGCCCACCACATCGCTGGTGCGCGCGAGAGGCGTATACGTCCGGTCCGTGAGCGGGCCGGAGAGGCCGGCCGGGGCCGGCAGGGCGTGGCGGCGGCTCGGCGCACTGGGCCTAGCGGCGGCCCTCGGGCTGACGGGGCTATCCACGGCGCAGGCGTGGCCGCGGGGCGCCGAGCTGCAGCTGGACGTGACAAGCCACTTCGACTACGAGAATCCAGGACTGATGGAGGAGGAGGGTGATCTGCTCGGCCTGGCGATCGCCTATACGGGTGAGCCCAACACCCCGCCGGGCAGCTGGCCGCTACGCTTTGAAGGCCGGTTACGTGTCGGGGAGACAGACTATGACGGGGAGAACGATTATCGCGGAGTCATTACCACTACTGGCAGTGGCGGACCCTCGAAGCCGGCGGTTGCGGATACCGACGATATCGTCGGTAATGTGCGCCTGCTCACCGGCGCCGGGCCGGCATCGACCCTCTTCTACGGCGGCCTCGGCTTCCGCTTCTGGGATCAGGACCTTGAGGACGCCGAGCTGAAGGCTTCCGGCAAGACCATCCCAAACAGCAGCTACGATCGGGGCCACCGCTACGGCTATGTCCCCCTCGGGGTGCGCCTGGAGCCCTCCCTGGGGAACGGATGGACGGTGCACCTGGAGGCGGAGTATCAGGTCGTCCTCTGGGGGGAGGCCTACGCGGATTCCAATGCGCTGAATGAGCGGACGTTCGAGATGGATGACGGCCACGGGCTGGCCTTGCGTACCGGGGCCCGTTACGCAATCACCTCGGCGCTGGCGTTGAGCACGGAGGTGTACTTCCAGTACTGGGATCTCGATAGCTCCGAGCCCGATGCCGGCTACTTGGAGCCGGCGAACGACACCGAGGAGGCAGGCGTGCGCTTCGGGATCAACTGGTAGGCGCGGGGCGGGGCGGCCGCTGCTTGGCCCCGCGCCAGGGCCTCGGTACAGGGGCGCCGGCGCTGCCGGGGTCAATCGGTCCCGCTGGCCCCGTCTTCTCCTGCCTGGAAGGGATCGTAGAGGCGGCTGCCGAGGTAGTAGTCGTCGGCGGCCCGGACCAGCACGCCGATGCTGGCCGTGACCGGTATGGCCAGCAGCACCCCGGTGAAGCCGAAGAGCAGCCCGCCGGCCATCAGCGAGAAGATGACCCAGACCTCGTGGAGCTCGACGTTGCGGCCGACCAGCCGCGGCGTCAGGAAGTTGCTCTCCACGACCTGCCCGAGGAGGAAGATCCCCAGCGTGATCAGCCACATCGTGGGCGTATCGAAGGTGAATAGCGCCGAGATGAACGCCAGCAGGCCGCCGACGATGGCCCCGACGAAGGGGATGAAGGATATCGCGCCGGCGAAGAGGCCGATCAGCACGCTGTAGGACAGGCCGATGGCGCTCAGGCTGATGGTGTAGAAGGAAGCGAGGATGGCTGCCACCGTCGCGACGCCGCGCATCCAGGCGGCGAGAGTGGCGTCGATCTCGCGGGCCCGGGCGCGGGCGATGCCGACCGCTGGGCGCGGGATACGGCGATCGATCTCGGCGAGCAGGGTGTTCCAGTCGCGGATCAGGTAGAAGGCGACCAGGGGGGTGATCAGGGCCATGGAGAGCAGATCAAAAGCGGCCAACGACCCGCTGAAGATGGCCTGCAGCGCCGAGCCGAGCCAGCCGGCCGCTGTCCCCGCGTAGGCCGCCGCGGTCTGCTCGATGCGGGTGCGCACCGGCTCGCTGAGGTAGGGCGAGAGCTCGGCCCAAATCGGCTCGATGGCCTCCTGGGCGCGCTGGTGCAGCTCCGGGGCGCGCTCGATGAGCTGCACCGCCTGGGACCACAGGAGGGGCACCGCGACGGCGAGTGCTGCCACGGTTGCGAGGATGAAGCCGCCGAGGAGGAGCGCGGTGGCGGCGGTGCGCGGTATGCCGCGCGCCTGGAGGCGATCACAGACCGGGTCGAGCATGTAGGCGATGATCATGCCCAGCACGAAGGGGAAGAGGATGCTCGACAGCAGGTACAGCCCGCCTAGCAGGGCCGCTGCGATCGCCAGCCAGATACGTGCCCTATAGCTCATTGCGCCTCGACGGCCTCAGGGGTCTGCGCAGAAGCCCCCACTATAGAGGCCCACCCTTGTCACGGGAAAGGCAAGCGCATGGCGCGCCTCGCCTGCCGGGACCCACCAACTTGGGCAGGGCTCTGTAACCTAGGGGGCAACCGAGGGCGTGCTGGCCTTCGCGGGCTCGGGGCGGTGCTACGCCGCAGGCCAATGCTCGACCACGATAGGTACGATTAGCCGTCTACTCGAGACCGCTCCCGCCCTACAGCCTGGGATCTAGTGGGGGCGAGTGACCCGCTGTCTAGGGATGCAAGCTGGGTATGACCAACGTCTTCGCTCGCCTGGTAATCAAGAACCCCATTGGCGTCACGCTCGAGGGCCTCCTGTTCGTGCTGGTTGTCCTGGGCCTCCTCCTCATCTTGATCGCCTCGGTAGCCAGCATCTTCCTCCCCAGCGAGACGTGGGCCTATGTGGTCGGCGCCTTCGCGGGGCTGCTGCCTGCCAGCCTCCTGCAGGCCGTCGAGCAGGCCGCCGGTGGCCTCCGCCTCCTCTACGTCGTGCTGGGCGGCTTCGCCCTGATCCTGCTGTCCACCGCCCTGGGGATGCTCTACAACCTCCTCCTGGTGCCGTTCCTGCTCCAGCGCAATCTGAGCAGGCTGGAGGGGAAGGGGTTCACGGCCAGCCAGATCTTCCCGGGGCGGAGGGAGTGGGCCGTCCTCGATACCGAACGCCGCTACGCCTTCTTCCTGACCGCCGCCCGCGTCCTCCAGATCCACGCCGCGGAGATCAAGCGGTTCCAGACGCGCTCCATGCCCGTCGGGCGCCAGCAGCAGGCCCGGATCGAGCTGACGGACCCGGAGACGCCCCACCACGAGATCTACCTCCCCTCGAAGGAGGAGGTCGAGGAGCTGCGCGCGGCGATCCGGGCCCTCTAGCCGATCCCGCGCGGCCCTGGCTGTAGCGGATGCCGAGCCTGCGGAGAGGTGACGGGTGCGCCCAGCTGGGATTAGCCTTGGGGGCCCCTTGGTCACGAGGGCCTGTAGCCGATATGCCCGCCGATCGCGTCATCCTGCTGCGCCACGGAGAGTCCACCTGGAACGCCGAGGGCCGGCGCCAAGGGCAGCTGGATCCGCCCCTAAGCGCGCTGGGCCGGTCCCAGGCCGAGGCGGTGGCGAGCGCGCTGGCCGAGGAGGCGGCCATCTCCGAGATCGTGGCCAGCGACCTGGCCCGGGCTTGGCGCACCGCCGAGGCCTGCGCGGAGCGGCTGGGGGTGGCCCCGGCAACGGATACCCGGCTGCGCGAGATGGATATCGGCCGCTGGGCCGGGCAGCTGCGTGGGGCGGTCGAGGCTGCCGAGCCGGAGCGCCTGGCGCGCATCACTGCCGGCGAGGACCTGCCCCGCGGCGGCGCCGAGCGCCTGGCTGACCTGCATGCCCGGGTGACCGCCGCCGTGGCCGAGCGCGTCGAGGCCTGCCCGGGCGGTACGCTCCTGATCGTCAGCCACGGCGGGCCGGTCCGCGTCCAGGTGGCATCGCTGCTCGGCTGCGAGGGGGCCGCTGCGCAGGCCATCGAGCGCCCGGCCAACGCCGCGCGCACCCTCCTGGTGCGGGCCGGGGATGGCCGCTGGCGCCTGGCCTACCACAACTACCCGCCACCGCCGGCAGCAAAAATCCCTTGAGCCCACTGGATCTGGATTGAGATAGAGGCCATGGAAGCCTATAGCCTACAGGAGCAGTTCGCGCGCCTGCCCATGGGGATGTGCCGGACAGAGCCGGGGACGGCAGGGGCCTTCCTCGACGCAAACCCGGCGTTCGTCCGCCTGCTGGGGCTCTCCTCCGCCGCGGAGTTGCTGGGCCATGAGCCTGCCGCCTTCTACCGCTATCCCGAGCAGCGCGCAGCCTTGAGCCAGGCACTGCTCGAGCACGGCCACATCCAGCAAGAGCTCGAGCTGGTTACGCTGGATGCCCGCCCCATCTGGGTGTCCCTCCACCTCCAGTGCCGTGAGATCGCCGGCCACGGCCCGGTCTTCGAGGGTACAGCCGAGGACATCACGGCGCGCAAGCAGGAGGAGGCGACGCAGCAGCGGCTCGCCGAGCAGGAGGCCTTCTTCCGGGACCTGGTCGATCACCACCCCGGCTTTATCGGGCAGTGTCTGCCCGATACGACGGTCCTTTTCGCCAACACGACCCTGACGCAGTTCTGGGGCGAGCCGCTGGAAGGGGTGCGCTGGCTCGATCTGGTGTCGGCGGATAGGCGGGCCGATCTGCGCGACTACCTGCAGCGCTTCACGCCGGAGGCGCCGCTCGGCACCTATGAGCACCAGCTCCGCCGGTCCGATGGCGCCTTGCGCACCGTCCAGTGGACGGTGCGCGGCTTCTTTGACGGCGCCGGCGACCTGACGCACTACCAGGGGGTGGGCCTCGACATCACAGAGCAGCGCGAGGCCGAGGAGGCGCTCCGCGAGAGCGAGCGGCGCTTCAGGCAGATGGCAGAGGGCATCGAGGAGATCTTCTGCCTGCGCCGCGGCGACGAGCTGCTCTACGTCAGCCCCGCCTGCGAGCGCCTCCTCGGCCTACCGCCCGAGGCGCTCTACCCCAGCTTCAGCAATATCCTGGCGATGATCCCTCCCGAGGACCGCGAGCGCACCCGGGCAGCGCTCTATGAGGCTGAGGCCCTAGGGGAGCCGAGCGACGAGATCCACCGCATCGTCCGGCCCGATGGGGAGGTCCGCTGGCTCCACACCCACGGCTACACCCTGCAGGATGAGCACGACGGCAGCCTGCTGCGCGCCGGTACCGCCCGTGATGTCACCGCCTACAAGGCCCTGCAGCATGAGCTCGAGGCGGCCAACCGCGCCAAGAGCGATGCCCTCAGCGCCGTCAGCCACGACCTGCGTACGCCGCTCAACGCCTTGATGGGGATGACCGATCTCCTCGCCGAGTCCCCGCTCGACGCGGAGCAGCGCCACCACCTCTCGCTGTGCAGAACCGCGGGGCAGCGCCTGCTCGGCCTCATCGACACGCTGCTCGAGCTATCCCGGCTCCAGAGGGGGGAGGTCGTCGCCGACCAGCAGCCCATGGAGCTGCGCGCCTTCCTCGACGAGCAGATCGGCCTGCTGCTCCCCCAGGCCAGTGCCCAGCGGCTGGTGCTGGACTGGTATGTCGACTCGGCCTTGCCGACCTACGCCGAGACCGACCCCAACCGCCTCGCCCAGGTGCTGTTCAATCTCGTCGGTAACGCCATCGAGTACACCGAGGCAGGCACCGTCGAGGTCGCTGTCCGACGCGACGGGCTGGAGCGGGCGCGCATCGCCGTCCGCGATACCGGGCCCGGGATCCCACCGTCGACACAGCAGCGGATCTTCGAGCCCTTCGAGCGCGGTGAGGCCGGTACGCGGCAGCATCACAGCGGGCTGGGCCTGGCGCTCGCCCGTGACCTGGTACGCCTGCTCGGTGGCGAGATCAGCGTGGATAGTGAGCCCGGCAAAGGGGCGACCTTCACCTTCACCCTGGCCTTGCCCGCGACGGCGCCGCCGGCGCCCGAGGATCAGCGCTACGAGGTCGCGGAGCCGGATCCCCCTGCGGAGTCGGGCCCCCGGGCGGCGTCGGGCGAAGGGCTCCACGTCCTCGCCGCCGAGGACGACACGTCCAATGCCCTGCTGCTCCAGAGCCTCTTCGAGCGGGCGGCGTGCGTCGCCGAGGTCGTAACGGATGGCGAGGAGCTGATCACCGCCTGGGAGCGCATGCGTCCCGATCTCGTCGTGCTGGACCTGGACATGCCCAGGGTGGATGGCTACCAGGCCCTCGGGGCGTTGCGCGCGCGGGAGGCCTTCTACCAGTGCGGGCACACGCCGGTCGTGGCGCTGACGGCGCATGCCCACGAGGATACCCGGGCGGCCTGCTACGCGGTCGGATACGATACCTACCTCAGCAAGCCCGTGAGCTGGCAGGACATCCACCGGCTCGTCGCCTGGGCCAGGCGGGCCCAGGCGCGGTGATCGGGGCGGGTGCGTCGCGCGTCGACTATGCGGGCGCGCTTGCGTAGCTGTACCTTGTCGGCGAGCACTGCGCACGGCTTGTGGCACTTGCCTTGTCGCCCCTCGCCTTCGACGCTGGGATGGAGGAGGGCCTATGGTGACGACGAATAGCGTAGGCATCGTCGGTACCGGCAATGTCGGGGTCGCAGCCGCCTATGCCCTGTTCCAGCGGCAGTCGGCCGAGGAGCTTGTGCTGGTCGATCGCGACGGGGAGCGGGCCGAGGGCGAGGCGATGGACCTCATGCATGGCCAGTCGCTCGTCGGGCGCGTGACGGTGCGCGCCGGGGGGTACCCGGACCTCGCCCGGTGCTCGGCCATCGTGGTCAGCGCCGGCGTCAACCAGCAGCCCGGGGAGTCGCGGCTCGCCCTGCTCAACCGCAACGCCGCCGTCTTCCGCGAGATCGTCGCCGAGCTGGATCGTCACGCCCCCGAGGCCGTGCTCGTCATCGCCACCAACCCCGTGGACATCCTGACCCACATCGCGCAGCGCCTCAGCCGCCGCCCCTCCCGCCGGGTCTTCGGCACGGGCACCATGCTCGACACGTCCCGCTTCCGGGCGGCCCTGGGGGGCCACTACGGCGTCAACCCCCGCTCGGTCCACGCCTACATCCTCGGAGAGCACGGCGACTCCGAGGTGCCGATATGGAGCAGCATGGCCATCGGTGGCCTCAATCCCATGGGCCATCCGGTCAATGGTGTCGCCTTCGATCCCGAGGCCATGCAGGCCCTGTTCGAGGAGGTGCGGGACGCCGCGGCGGCCATCATCGCCCGCAAGGGCTACACGGACACCGCCATCGGGCTGGTGATCGCCTATCTGGTGCGGGTCATCCTGGAGGATCAGAAGAGCGTGCTGCCCGTGAGCGTCGATCCGCAGGGGGTCTACGGCCTCGAGGGCCTCTGCCTGAGCGTGCCCTGCATCCTCGGCCAGGACGGCATCGAGGCCCGCGTCCCGCCGGCCCTGGATGAGGGCGAGGCCGAGGGCATGAGGCGATCGGCCGAGACGCTCCGGGAGGCGCTGTCCGGGGTCGAGATCGAGGGGGGAGCCCACGTCTCCCGTTGATTTGCTTGGTGGGCGGCGCTGGGATCGAACCAGCGACCCCTGCCGTGTGAAGGCAGTGCTCTCCCGCTGAGCTAGCCGCCCCG
>CAJXKI010000005.1 GCA_913055765.1 uncultured Ectothiorhodospiraceae bacterium | reverse complement strand
ACGCCGACCCGGCCCCCCGCAACTTCATCCTCGAGGCGGGGGACCCGGAGCGGCCGCGCCTCATCGACCTGGAGAGCTGTAACGCGCCAAACGGATTGCATCGCAGCGCCGCATGGTTTGATAGCGACTACGAAGAGGATCTCGTCAGCACGAGATCTCCCAGCACTCCCTCCAAGGTGCGCCTCCCGTCGCACCTCTGCATGTAGCCGATGAAGCTGGTCACCTGCGGCCGGATATCCTCAAGGTCGACCTCCCCTTCTCGGTACAGCCTGGCTAGGCGGCGGAAGCGGCGGCGAGCTCGCTTCACCGTCCGCTTGCGGGGCAGGCGGTGGGTGGTCCAGGTACGGTAGCCGCAGAAGTCTACCCCGTGCCGGGCCGGGAACACGTCGGTCTTGTGGTTGAGCTGAAGGCCCAGATCCTGCTCCAGGTAGTCCGCAATGGCATCGTGGACCTCCCAGAGCGCCGCCTTGCTGGGGCCGACGATCACGAAGTCGTCCATGTAGCGGACGTAGAGCTTCACCCCAAGCTGGTCCTTCACGTAGTGGTCGAGCTGGTCGAGGTACACGTTGGCGAACAGCTGGCTAGTGAGAGCGCCGATGGGCAAGCCGACGCCGTCCTCATGGCCGTAGCCGCGGATGATCCGCTCCGCCAGCGCTACCACCCGCCGGTCGCCGATCTCCCGCCCGATTGCGCGCATCAAACGGGCGTGCTGAATAGACGGGAAGTACCGGCGCACATCCGCCTTCAGCACCCAGGGGTCGCCCCAGCGCCCCTGCCCGTGCCGGAGGAACCCCTGGAGTCGCTCCACCGCGGCGTGGCTGCCTTTGCCGGCCCGGCAAGCGTAGCTGTCCGCGATGAACCGGCGCTCGAAGCAGGGTTCGATCTGCCGCACCAAGGCGTGGTGCACCACCCGGTCCGCAAAGGGCGGCGCCTGGATACGCCGAGGCTTGGGGTCAACGATGCCGAACTCGTAGGGCGGCGACGGCCGCCACGTGCCCGCATTGAGCCGACTCTCCAGCTCAAGCAACCGGCCCTCCAGCCCCCAGCCGAACTGCATGCAAGGGCCGGTGTAGCGCTTGCCCTTACGCGCCTCCAGCCAGGCCGCGTGCAAATTCTGGAAGGTGGCCACATGCGACCACAGATTCTTCACCGTCTTCGGCACCGTTCCCCCTTCGGAATATGGGAGGCCGCCACTTTCGCGCGTGCTACTCGCCGCGGCCCCGGGTCTATCTTTCGCCTCATGGAGGCGAGGATGACGGCCCCAAGATGAGGGCGCTGGACGCCGCCCGTGGGCAAGCGCCTTCTGGCCAATCCCTCTTGCGAGGCGGCCGCCGATGTTGCTGTTGGAGTTCGAGGCCACGTTGTTGCAGTTCAGACAGAAGGGCCCCGCCTGGGAGCCGTTGCTCCAGTTGCCGCCGTAACAGGCCATCACCCTGTGCTCTTGCTGGACTGAATCCAGCCACCCACCATCCGCCCCACCTCGTCGATGTGGCGGGACCAGACCTCATAGCGGTGGTCGTTGATGTAGCGCAGCCGGTGCGCCTGGCGCACCAGGGAGCGCAGCATCTCCACCTCGATATCGAGGTCCTGCAAGGTGGTCTTCTTGTGGTACTTCTTCGCCGCCCGGACGGCCAGGTGGAGCATGGTCTGGCAGCGGTGGCGGATATCCGCGCACAGCACGTGCCGCTCATACTTCGGAAAGTGCATGGCCGCCTGGTGGCTGTATGCGTGCAGCTCCTCCAGCTTGGCCAGGATCTTCAGGCCGTCGAGCGTGCTGGCCACGGCTACGCTGCCCGCACCTCGTCGCGGGCGTACACCAGCCGCGCCTCGCCGTCCGGCTGTAGCACGTAATGGCACAGCAGGTCCGTCTCCCGCACCCGGCTGGGCGGCCGCTGCTCCACCGCGTTAGCCGGCGTGGCGCCCACGTAGTAGCGCCCCGCGTCCACATCCTTGGGAACCTTGTAGACCTTCACGTCCTGCCGATACTCGGAGGCGGGAACGCTCCGGTCCATGGCCGGAAGCCCCAGGCTCTTGATCTTGCCCCACTGAATCTGATTGCCGATCTTCATCGCTTTTGCTCCTGATTAGGGGGCCGCGCTATCGCGCGGCCCACCAGAACGCCAGGTTTCAGGTTGCCGTCACACCTTTGCGAGGCGGCCGCCGACGTAACTGTTGGAGTACGAGGCCACGTAGTGGCAGCCCAGACAGAAGGGCCCCGCCGGGGAGCCGTTGCGCCAGTTGCCGCCGTGGTTGGGGATGTTGATCTCGCTGCTGTCGCTGGCCCACAGATAGTCGCCGTAGGTCCCGTTGGACTCGGTCCCGTCGGTGGCGCTGGGGAGCATCAGCGGCGCCAGATCGTAGTCCGTGCCGGACTCCTCGTGCATGGCCGTGGGCCAGCCGTCGGTGCTGGCGGTGGTGACACCGGTGGCCACCCAGGTCTGGTTGCCCTGCTGGTCCCAGACGCTCACCACATGGCTGCCATCCAGCTCCATGCCGTCCAACCATTGCCGAACGTTGCCCCACAGGCCAACGATGCCGCGGTAGGTGGCCTCGGCCACGTCGGTGGCGTCCACATTGGCCGCGCTGCCCTGATTCACACGGCCCTGCCCGATCAGGCTCTGCCCGTCGGCGCCGCCGATCTCGATCATCATGAGCATGAGGATCGCGGAGCGCTGGTACATGGACCACAGCATGAACCCGTCCACGCCGCTGGCCGTGTTGCGCTCGGAGCACCGGCTCTGGAAGGTGGTGAAGTCGATCGAGACCAGCGGGTTATAGCCCGGCAGCGACGCTGCCTTGCTGCCCGAGGCATTGGGATCGTCCACCGCCTGGTACTTGCCGACGTAGAACTGCGCCACCTCGGAGCCGCCGTCCATGAACGCGGGGTGCAGCTGGTAGCCCGTGGCGGCCACGTCGGATATCCAGAACACCTTGTTGCCGTCCTGATCCGAGCCCGCCGGGGCCTGGCCCACCTGGTAATAGAACTTGGGGATCTCGACCATATCCTGGCCGTCGATCACCACATCCTTGATGGCGCCGAACACCGGATGGTTATCGAAGTAGCTCGTATCCGGGGTGATGTTGTTGCCGTCGGCGTCCACACGCTGCCAGCTGCCGGCGCCGCCGCCGCTGCTGACCAGCGCCAGGCCGATGATCTGAGCGAACAGCTCCTTGGTAGTGAAGCTCGTCTCCGCCGACCACTCCGACCAACCGATGTGCTGCCCCTCGAACCGGGCGCGCCAATAGTAGGTGGTCTGGCCGTCGGAGAGGATGCCGTCGGGCACCACGATGGTCGTCAGGTCGGTGCTGGTCTCGCCGCTGTCCCATAGCGGGGAATCGTAGCTGCCGCTGGCGGCGCGCAGCTGCCACTGCGTCGCCACGTGGCTTTCCCCCGCCTGGACGTAGCCAGCGGTCTGGGTGTCCGGATCACCGGCCGACAACTTCACGTAGACCGTATCGGACCCGATGCTGTCGTTGTCGCCCCAGGCCCACTCGCCGGCGTTCAAGCTGCCCAGCGTGCCTTGGGTCAGCTCGCTGCCATTGGCCAACAGGCGGTTCGGCTCCGCCGCGAGCGCGGTGCCGGTGTAGTAATACTCGCCGGCGACGGCGCTGCTCTCCGTCCATAGATCCGAGCTGCCATCGTTCAGATCGATCGGATCAAAGCCCTGCACCGCAAAGTCACTGACGGCCAGCGTCGGCTGGCTGGGGATATCGGTGGCGCCAGCGGCCGGGGTCTGGTTCGTGGGCGCTTCCACGAACTCCCACACGCTATCCGTCTCGAAGGTGGTCTCGGCCGACCACTCCGACCAGGCACCCTGATCGTCCTGGACCCGGGCCCGCCAGCCGTACTGCGTGCCCTCGGTGAGCACCCCTTCCGGCAGCGGATAGGAGAGCCCGCCGGCGACCGTGCCGCTATCGTGCAAGGGGGCGCTGTAATCGCCCGGCGTATCGGTCACCTGCACCTGCAATGCCGCCTGCGGGGTATCCGTGGGCGAGGTGTAGTCCGCCAGCGCCAGGGTGGGCGTCTCCGCGATCTGCGTGGCGCCGTCGGCCGGGTTATCGTTGGTGGGCTGCTCCGGCGGGTGGTGATCGCCGCCCAGGAGGGTCGGCTGATCGATGCCCACGATATGCTGCACCGTCACCGTGTCGCCCTCGGCCACCAGCTTCAGCTCGAACGTCCCGCGCGCGGGCAGACGGAACTCCACATCCACGCGCCCGGTGTCCTGGCTATCGTCCACCAGGCCCAGGTCCGTCATGGCGGTGTCGCTGTCGCGGCGCCACTCCCACGGCACCTCGACCCAGCCGGAGGTCTGGGCATCGGTGTAGTACAGCCGCACCGACCCGGCGCTACCCCGGCGCACCACCACCGCCTTGTCGGTGTCGCCCGGCCCCAGCGACAAGGGCAGGCTGTAGTAGACCTGGCCGGGCTCCGCCGTGGCCTTGCCGTCGCCGATGGACCAGTTGGTCCGGCGCAGGGTGGCGCCGCTCAGGGTGGCCATCAGGTCCGTCGTGGTCGTGAAGCGAGTGTCCGAGAGGACCTCCGCCACCTCGACAACCTCCTGCGCCTGGTCCGTCTCGATGACGTACTCACGGCCCACCACCAGGTCCGCTGTGGAGCTGATATCTACGCTGTTATCGCCGGCGACCGTCTCCACACCGCTCACGCTCACCTGGTCCGATGCGGCGTAGAGCGGGTCGAAGAACTCGAAGAAGAACTTCTGCTCGCCGTAGGCGTTCTGGAGCCCCAGGAGCTGGCGCTGTAGCTCGCTGCGCAGCTTGAGATCGGAAACATCCAGGCCGCTCAGCTCGCTGAGCACCGAATCGATGGCGTCTTGCGTCGCCTGCTCGATGTCCTGCTGGATCTTGTCGGCGTCGATCGCGTCCTCGCCATAGGCGGTCAGCAGCAGATCCACCCGCTGGCGAAGCTCCTCCACGGCCTGCTGCGCGGCCGCGACCTCAGTCAAAATCTTGCCCATCGTTTGCCTCCTCTAGGGCGTGTAGCCCTGGGTCTCCGCCCACGCTTCCAGGTTGTTCAGCCGGTCGCGGGCATCGATCAGGGACGTGGTCAGCTGCGTGATCTGGGTCAGGATGCGGGTCGCGTTGAGCGCCGGGTTGGCCGTATCACGGCTGTCGTAGCTGATCATGTCGGCCGTCAAAGCCGTGGCATCAGTAGGCACGTCGACATGCGCTAGACGCACGTGATGACTCGCCGCGCTGGTGACGGCCTTAAGGCGAGCATCGGTCTGCTGGCCGAGCACGTAGCTGGCCTCGAGCACGATGTCGTAGGTCATCCCTGCTTCCGGCAGCTCGATCAGCTCCTGGGTATCCATCCGACACGTCAGCGAGTAGCCGTCGCGCTCGACGACAGCAACCGACTCCGGGTAGTCGGGGTTCTCGCCCAGGCCGACCTCTAGCTGCAGGCCGCCGATCGGGACCACCTCGTAGCCCCAATACACTCCGGCCTCTACCACGCCGGCCATCTTGCGGTTCAGGGCGTGGCTGGCGTACTGCTCACGCCACTGCACATCGGCGGTCAACGCCATCGATCACTCCTCCGGGAACGTCATGTGGACCAGGTGCTCGTAGCGCTTGTCCGGGGTGATCCACTCCGGAAGAAAGCTCACCGCGGCCACGAGCGTGTCGGTCTGGTCGAACAGCCCGATGGCGGTCACCTGCGTCGGCTCCGCCACCGCCCCCTCGGGGATCACGGCCGTCGCCAGCACCGACTTGCCCGACGGCTCCGCCGTCACCAGCCCCGTATGCACGAGCGACCCCGGCAGGGACTCGGCATCGAACGGCGGCTCCTCGGGTTGCGGCATATCCCCGCTGGTGTCGATCCAGCCGTAGCAGACGCCGAAGGACGCGATCTGCGGGCAAGCGGTCTGGCCCGCGACCCCCTCGGCCAAGCGGTCGTAAAAGGCCCCGAGCACGCGGGCCTGTTTCCAGGTGTCAGGCATTGGTGGCCTCCATCGGGATATCTAAGGGCGCGGCGTCCACCGGCGCCGCGTCGAGGGTGGGCATGTGGTCCAGGCCGCGGATCTCCGGCCGCCGCAGCGCCGCGGCCGTGCGGGTGGTCAGGGCAGGGCGGTGGTCCGCCTCGGCGGTCACCGGCGCCAGCCAGCGCGAGCGCGCCGTCGGCCGGGCCGCGGCGGCCGCACCACCGGCAGGCGCCCGGGTGCGCGCCGCCGACGTGACCCCCAGCCGGGCCAGGGGCGGAATGCGGCCGTCTTCGCGGTAGGGGATCCAGCGGTCCATGGCCAGGCCGGCCAGGCCGTCCCCGTCCAGACGCAGGGCCTGGTCCAGGGTGCTCGCGCGCCCCAGGCGTACCGGCGCCGTGGTGACCACCGCCACCTTCCGGAACTGCTCTAGGGCGCGCTGGTCGAGCCGGGCACCGTCCAGGGCCCAGGCATCGAAAGTCGGCAGGATCGGCACTCCGAGCCCCGTGCGCCGCCGCACCCGGCGGCTACCGATTAGCTCCGGCGCCGGCATAGGCACCGAGAGGCGCACGGCGAACGCGATCCAAACCAGGTGTGAGCGCGCTGACTTGAAGGCATCGATGGTAGGCCGCAGCCGATCGGAGGTATCCGCGTTCAGCAACACGCCGGACTCGATCGGCTCGCTGATCGTCGCACGCAGGGCGAACTCGAAGGGCCCAAGATCGTCGGCGCCGGCCTGGAACCACTCCACGATCTCCGCCTCGAGCCCGAGCGCTTCGAGCGCACGGCGCACCGCCCAGGGCGTGCCTTTATAGCGGTGCAGCTCCATGGCGCGAGAGACCAGGCGCTCGCGCTGGTCGCGCGTGATCGCGAGCCCCCAGCCTTCAACACCCATGACGTGAAACTGCCAGGCTAGCTGGCGCAGCGCGTCCGGGCTGGCCTCGGATACGCGGTAGACCAGCGCACGCTCGAGCGGGATCTCGTCCCAGGCGTCGAGCAGCGCTAGAAGGCGCTCGGCACGCTCGTCGCGGATGCCGTCGGGGAGTAGCCGCTCATCCATCGGGCGCCCCGCTTACACTGACGGTGACGCCGTCGCAGTCCGCCCACTCATGGGGCGCCAGGGCCTGACGAGCAGGACTGGCGAGTGTGACGTCGTAGACCCCGCCCGACATCAGGGCGTCTACGATCTGGTTGGGAACAACATCTCGGCCGAGCCGCGCGCGGGCGCGCGCCGCCCAGTCCTCTGCGGCCGCCAAGGCCCGCGCCTTGGCGGCCTCGACGTCCGTGTCGCTGTAAAGCGTCAGGGTGGCGTCGATCGTGTACCCGATGCGGGTGGGCGCGATGACCTGGACCTGGTCTGTGAGCGGGCGCACACGCTCGTCCGACAGTGCGCTCTCGACCAGGGCGAGCATGTCTTGCGAGGGCAGCCCGTCCTTCACCAGGATGCAGACCTGCACGACCCCCGGGGACGGACTGATGACGCTCGCGTCGGTGACGTCCTGGTGCGCGCTGATCGCGTGCCAGCGATAGGCGCCAAAAGAGCCGGCCACGGTCAGCCGCTCTGGCGCCCCCTGGATACGATCGCGCAGCCGCTCATCCCCTTCCTCGGTCGCACCGCCGAAGGTCACAGCCGTGTTGGTGGCGCTGGCGATGCCGTCGACCGGGTCGACCAGTTTGTCCAGCTCGCCGCTGCGGTAGCCATTACCGAGGTCGCCGGCCGTCACAGCCGTCGCGGAAACGCTCGCGCTGCCGCCGCCGGCGGGCACGGTGAGCGCCTGGTCGGTAGCGAAGTCGACCTTACCGTCCTTGCTGCGAACCCGCGTGCCCTTGGGGACATCGACATCCTCGGCGCGCTCAGCAGCCGAGGTAAACTGGAGCTCGGTAACGGCGGCCCGCGCCGGCAGGCGCTCGACCCCGTAGAATGCGCCCAGGTGGTCGAGCATCGGAAAGCGCGCGTAGGCGAGCAGGTTCTGCTCGCCGGTAAGCTGCACCTGCTGGCGGATCAGCGCGTCACGATAGGCGATGACGTCGAGAAAGACCCGCTCCCACTGGCCGGGCTGCAGGGTCTTGCCCGTCATCTGCTCGTACTGATTGACGAGCTCCTGGGTGATCGCCTCGGGATCCCGCTCGACGAACTCGGGGCGCGGCAGATCGTTCACGCTGCCACCTCCGTGACTTGCTCATCGAGGGCATCGACCAGTCGCCAGCGCACCCGTACCCACAGACGGCCGTTGGCGGGCTCGACCGACACCGACAGGACCTCGGCGCGCGGCTCCCAGGCCGAGATGGCCTCGCGCACCTCGCGCACGATCTGCGGGCGCACTTCGGTGACCGGCCAGTCGATGTACCGCCAGATGTCAGAACCGAACTCGGGGCGGTGCGGGTCGCTGCCTTTGGGGGTGGTCAGGATGATCCGGATCGCCTGCGCGACGTCGGCGACCCCCTCGACGACTTCGCCGTCAGCGGCGAGCCGGGGCTGCCAGTGCAGCGCGCGGATGTCGCGAAGATCCCGAGCCATGCGCACAGGGTGCGCTCGGCGCCGGATACGCTCTCGCCGGAAAGGCTTCCGGGGTGATGCAGAAGGGAGAGGGAGGCGGGCGAGGGGGGTGCGCCTAGCGTCTCCAGGGCGAAGCGCAGCGTCAACCCCCCGGCCCAGCGCTACTCGACCGGGTACGTCCCCGCCGAGCTGCCAGAGTCGACGGTCACCTCCGCATACGCCTGGACGTGAGCGACCACCGCTGCAGCGATAGCGTCCGCCAGATCCTGGGCGTACGAGTGGTCCCCCGAGGCGACGAACCCCTTCGCCTCCAGCTCGGAGACGATCAGCGACGACAGCACCTGCTTATCGAGCGCCACGGCTACTCCTTACCCGCCGTCACCACGGATGAGATATCGCCGTGCGGCTTGCCCGTGAAGTGGCAGATACACTCGCCGGTGACCACGCCGGTTCCGCTGTTATGCCGGATCATCGGCGCGTCTACCGTGGCCTCGGTGCCCGCCGTGACCGCTACCGAGCCCGCGGCGTCGGCGGTGACGTCCCCTTGAGCTGTCACGGCGACGTCCCCGTCGGCATCGACGGTCACCCCCTCAGGCCCCACCACGACGGAGACAGCGCCGTTGCGCACGACCGCCGTGCCCTGGCTCTGCGTCAGGTCCAGCAGCCAACGATGGGAGCGACGGTCATACTCCTCGATCGTCCCGTCGTCGTGCAGGACGTGGCGCTTGTCCTGGCTGTCGATCGGCGCCGGGTCGGCCTGCGAGTAGATCGCCCCCGCGACCACGCCGTCCTCGCCGTGCTCGTCCAGGAAGCACGCGACGTGCTCGCCCACATCGGGCACCCAATACACCTTGTCCCGGTGCGTCTTGAGCTGCAGCACGTCGAGCCACCAGCTCTCAACGTCGTCGCGCGCCGGGAAGCGCACCTTCACCCGGCAGCGGGCAGTATCGGTGCGGGTCACGATGCCTAGCCTATACACGCTCCACCTCCAGCTCCGTTGTGTAGCCGCCCTTACGGTCCTGGCTGTGCGTCGACTCCGTGATCAGGTACGTGCCGCCGAGCCGGCCCATCTGCTCGAGCGCGATATTGACCCCAGCGACCAGCTGCGGGCGCCCGTCAACCGTTAGCGAGCCGGCCACCTCGCGCCGGTTCTGCTCGTCGAGCAGCGCCTTCGCCTTCTTCTCGGCCTGTGCCGGGTTCTCCGCCCGGATATAGCGCTTGAGCGTGTCGCCACTCGCCACGCCCTGCGCCTCGACGGTGTGCTCGACCAGCTCCTTGGTCTCCGGGTCCTGGTAGCTGACCGTGGCGGCCTGGTAGATCCGCTGGCCCTGGTCCTGCAGCTGGTAGCGCGCCAGCTCCCGCCTCGACAGCACCAGCGCGGCGTTGCCGGCGCGCAGCTCCTCCATCCGATGGAAGACCAGCTGATCGCCGCGCACCGTGGCCGCGTGGCCGTAGGTCTCCGCCAGGCGCTTGATGAACGCCAGGTCGCTCTCGTCGTCCTGGCTGACACGCTCCAGCGGCACCGGGTCGATAGGTCCGACGACCTCGAGCTCGTGGCGCGCGGCCACCTGGTCGATAACGGTGGCCAGGTCCGTGCCCTCGTACGACTCGGAGCGCCGGGTGCGCAGCTCCTGCGTGATCGCGGCCGCCAGCGCACGGATGGTCACCGTATCGCCGCGGCCGTCGCCGCGGAACGAGATCTCGTCGATCTTGAAGGTGCCGGCCGGCATCATGCCGCCCGGGTCCAGGCCGATCGTCGCCTCGATCGTATCGCCCTTGCCCGGATACCAGGCATCCCGCCAGCGACCGTCGCGGTCCTCAATCTCCAGCTCCAGGTCGTCGCTCTCGCCGTGGAGCTTGTCGGTGTAGGTGACCGAGATGACGTCACCGGCGATATCTTGGGTGATGTTCTTGCCCTGGTAGATGAGCGACCAGGCTGGCGTGGGCACGCGCATCGGCTACCGCTTCCAGGGTGGCAGCTGGTTGACGGGCAGGCGCTCGGTCGCCTCGGCGACCGGGATCAGCAGGCGCACGCCGGAGGGCAGGAGTGGCCGGATCGGCACGTCCGGGTTCGCCCGGATGATCTCCTCGTAGCGGTTCGGATCGCCGTAGTAGCGGTAGGCGAGCTGATCCCACCGCTCGCCCTCGCTCGTGGTGTGCTCAAGGTACAGCTCGTCGGCCATCTAGCGCCTCACGATCTCGCTGGAGCTGACGTCATCAGGCCGGCCGCCGCCCCCGCTCTGCGTGGCGCGCTGCGCCCGTGGCGAGTCGCCCGCACCGGCGGCCTCGCCGCGGGGCGCGAAGGCCTGCCCGACGTACTCTCGGAGCTTCATCTTGGCGGTGATGGCCACCGGCTTGCCGTCGGCGAGCGCCCAGCCGGGCTGATCGCTGAGCTCCGTGACCACGAACCGCCCGAGCTCGCGGCCGTCACCGCGCTGGAGCAGCCGCGCCTCGCCGCTATCCCCCGCCTGGCGCAGCTGGTCGAGCAACGCCTCCGGGTCGCCGTGCTCCGCGCGCAGCCTGAAATCGACCGTGGCGCGGCGCAGCCCCTTGCCCTGGAACTGCAGCCGCGGCTCCCCCTCGATGGCGCCGTGCTCGCTGTAGGCCCAGGTATCACGGAGCTCCAGGCCGTCGACGCGCAGGACCTCTAGCGGGATCGAGCCGAACTTCACGAACATCACCGATCATCCTCGTAGCTGCGCCGTCCGCGGCGGCGAGTCTGCTCGGCCACCAGGTCGGCAATCTCGCGCCCCCGCTCCCGCAGCAGGCCATCCAGCCGATCGGCCAGATCGCCTTCCCCCTCGGCGGCCGCGCCGGCATCGATCGACACGTTGACGGTGACGCTGACGGGCTCGCCGCCCGCTCCGGCCGCGCCCGCGGCCCCGGGCGCGGCCGCGGGCTGCGGCAACGGGGCAATGCGCGGCGCCGGCGTCACCGGCGGCTCCGGGGCGGAGAGCCCGGGCAGCGGGTCGGCGAGACGGCGGATCCGCTGAACAGCATCCGGCACCGCCGGCATCGGCGGCGGCTCCACCGCGGGGCGCACCCGCTGGACCGCGTCCGGGATCGCCGGCAGTGTCGGCGCCTGCACCTGGGGGCGGACCTCCTGGATTGCCGCCGGCGGCTCCGGGGCAGAGGGCTCGGGCGCCGTCACTGCCGGGGCGCCCAGGGCCGCCGGCGAGACCCCTGCCATCGCCGCACTCATCGCCGCGCTCAACGGCCGCGCCAGCGGCGTCGCCCCCTGCGCGGCCACGCCCTCGCCCAGGGTTTGCAGCAGCCGCTGCCCGGAGCCCGTCAGGTCCGACAGCGGCCCCTTCTTGGCATCGGAGAACGGCAGCAGCTCCCGCACAGCGCCGAGCGCGTCCTTGACCGCGTTCACCGGCGCCATCGCCACCGACTGAATCCCGTCGACCACGGTCATCAGCAGCTTGCGCCCGGACGCCGACAGGTCGATATCCAGCGCCTGGGCGATCCAGTGCAGCGGGTTCATCTGCCGCGCCAGGGCGGCCAGCCCCTGTATCAGCCCCTCGTCAAAACCGGCGACCACCGCATCCCAGCGCGCCTGGAAGAACCCCGTCACGCCCGACCAGGCCGAGGCCAGCCCCGACCACAGCGATGCCAGCATCGATCGGCCAGCGGCGGCCAGGTCCACGCCGAACAGGTAGCGCACCAGGGCGTTCAGCCCGTCCGCGACCCAGGAGACCGGGTTGAGCGCCTGAAGGACCGCCACCACGCCCTCCAGGAAGCCCGATTCAAACCCCGCGCGAATGTCGCTCCAAAGGCCTTTGAAGAAGTCGCTGATCGGCCCCCAGAAGGCGTAGATCAGCCCGGCCGCGGCCACCACTGCTGCCACGACCCAGGTGATCGGGTTCGCCAGCAGCGCCGCAGCGAACCCCCAGGCCACCGTCGTCGCCGTTCCGAGCGCCGGGATCAGTGTGGCGCCCAGGCTCATCCCTAGCCGAGCCAAGCTGGCGATCGCCGCCGGGGCGCTGCGGGCCGCAAATCCCAGGAAAGAGGTGGCGAATGTGCGTGTGTACTGAACGGTCGAGAGCAGCAGAGGGCCGAGCGTTCGCAGGGCGCCGACAACCAAGCCCACCCCCTGCAGCCCGTAGGAGCCCATCAAGGTCAGGCCGCCGGCGACGGTCATGATCGGCGCGACCACCGCGAGCACCGCCGCCAGGATGCCGGCGAAGCCGAGCGCGATCCGGAAAAGCCCCGGGTGCGCCTCGGCGAACTCCTTGATGCCCTCCACGATGCCCTGTAGCACCGGCAGCATGTCGTTCATCGCCGGGAGCACGAAGCTGCCCAGCGTGATCCGCAGATCCTCCAGCTGGTTGGTGAACAGCTGCAGCGCGTTCGCCGTGGTCTCCGAGCGCGTCTCGTACTCGGCCTGCATCGAGCCGGCGTAGCGGCTCTGATCGCCCGCCAGGCGGAACGCCTTGTCGAGCTCCTCCATGTTGGTGAGCAGGGGCATGATCGCGCCCTTGCTCTCCTCGCCGAAGATCATCTTGGCGAGGGCTCCCTGCTTCTCGGCAGGCTGCTGCGCGAGGGCCTGGAACACCTGCTGGATGGCCGCCTGGGCGTCGTTCTGCATGAACTGCGCCATGTTCTGCGCAGAGAAGCCCAGCTGCTCGAGCGCCTGGGACTGCTTGCTCGTCGCGGCCTCGCCGGCAGTGAGCGAGCCCACCAGGTTCTTCAGGGCCGTCGCCGCGATCTCCGGGGACTGCCCGGAGTTCAGCAGGGCCGCCGACAGCGCGGCCGTCTCCTCGGCCGCCAGGCCGGCGGACGCCGCCACCGCGCCCTGGCGCTGGATCACCTGGGTGACCTCGCCGGCGGCGGCATTCAGGTTGTTGGAGAGGTGATTCGTGACGTCGCCGAGGGCGACCATCTCCTGCTGCGTCAGGCCCAGCCCGGCACGGATCGAGGCCATCGCTTGACCGGCCTCGCCGGCGGTCATGTCGAAGGCGGTGGCCATCTTGGCCGCGTCCTCGGCGAAGGCCGTCAGGTTATCGCGCGCCACGCCCGACTGCCCGGCGGCGGCCACGATCTCCGCCAGCCCGCCGGCGGCGACCGGGATCTCGGTCGACAGCTGGCGGATATCCGCGCCGAGCTCGGCGAACTGCTCCGGGGTGGAGAAGTCCACCACCTTGCGCACGTCCGCCATCTGGCTCTCGAACTCGATGGCCGGCCGGACGACCTGACCCAGCGCGCCGGACATCTGGCTGGCCGCGCCTTGCGACAACGCGCCGGCGACGGTCATCTGCTCGCCAACGCGCCGCACCCGCTCGGCCTGCTCGCCCAGCCCGCCGAGCGACTGCTGGACCTGGCGGATCGGGCCGGTCGCCCGGTCCACCGCCGAGAGCACCACCGCCAGGTTGAACATGTCCTGCATCGCGCCTACCCTCTAGTCTCGGGCCCTACCTCGGGCCCAATCGCCGGAATCGGAGGCCGGTCATGCTCACCTGGTTCTTCATCTTCTTCGGCATCGGTGCCGGTATTGCGATCCTGCTTTTCCTGCTCGCACTGGTGGGCGTCGCAGTATGGTTCGTGTTCTACGCTGCAAAGTGCCTGAAGCAGGGGTGGCAGCAAGCAGGGGAGGAGCTGCAGGCCCGCAAGGAGCGTGAGGGGCAGGGCTAACCCTGCCCCGCCCCTTGGCGCTGTTGCGAGCGCATCGCCTCGTTCTTGCGCTCGACGTAGTCGGCGTAGTCCGCCATCTCCGCCTCCAGCTCCGCCCACCGCATCGCCATCAGCTCGCTGTGCGAGGCGTAGCCCTCGGCCTTCAGTTGAGCGATGTGCTGCCGGGTAATGAGGGCGCGTTTCCCCCGCCGACCTCCTGCATCAGCGGATTGAGCACCCACAGCGGCAGCGCCTCGACGTCCTCGATCGTCAGCGCCTGGCCGTCGAGGGTGGTTGTCGCCGCCACCAGCCCCATCATGAGCCGCATCGGCTCGTTGGCGCCGACCATCCGGCCGGCCTTGACCAGGTGCTCGCCGCGGGGCTCGGCGACGACCGCCTGCCGCCCGTCGGGCAGCTCGATGCTCCGGCCGGTCTCGGTGTTGCGGGGATTGCTCGTCTGCTCAGCCATTTCCTACTGCTCTCCTATCGGTGACATCCGGCGGTGAGCCTGGTCGCCCAGGCCCCCGCCCGCTTGCTCGGCGCGCCGTGAGCCGGGCCCACGGCTACACCCCCAGGTTCTGGCGCCAGGCCTGGAGCACGTCCTCGCCGCCGACGTTCCAGATGTTCTGGAGCACATCGATCTCCATGACGTCGGTGCCGTCGTGGGTCACCTTGACGTAGCTGCAGGTCAGCTCGTCCTCGAGCTCCAGGGCCTCCTTCGGCGTCGGGGTCCCGAGGCCGGCCTTCTTCCAGGAGGCCGTCACCAGCCAGACCACCGGCTTCTCCTCGACGCGACCGCCCGGGCCGTAGGTCTCGACGCTGGCGCGGATCTGCAGCGAGCGGCTCCTGAAGGGGTTGGCGCCGGCGCGCAGGTGCTCGGCGTAGAAGCCGTTCCACTTCACGCTCATGGTCAGCGCGTTCAGCCCCTGCGGGACCTCCAGCGAGCCGACCATGCCGAGCCCGGTGTGCTCGTTCACGCTCATCTCGAGGTCGGGCAGGGAGACCTCGCTGGCCCGGCCGACCAGCGACTTATCCCCGTCGAGGTAGACGTTGGCGTTGAAGACCTTATTCACTTGGATCGCCATGACGGGCTCCCCTTAGGCGGTCTGCAGGTTGGACAGCAGGTTGACGTCCAGGAAGGACTCGAAGGTGATGCGCTCCGCCGGCGGCGGCGGCAGCATCGTGATGTTGAAGGTCAGGTGGCCGTTGGCGATCTCGGTGTCCGGGTTGTTCGCCTTCAGCCACTCGCACTTCGAGCCCGGCAGCAGCGCGCCGCGGCCGATCAGCGTGCGGATGAACCCGTTCGCGCTCTCGGTGATCGCGTCGATCAGCGCCTGGTTGATCGGCAGATCGATGAACTGGAGCATCGCGTACTCCAGGCTCTCGTGGACCATGTCCGCCGTGCGCCGGGTCTGGAGGAAGTTCGTCGGCCCGGTCGAGCGCGGGTAGGCGCTGGAGCGGTTGCCCCAGGTGCGCAGCCCCGAGCCGAAGGAGTTGAACACGGTGATGATGCCCGCCTCGTTGAGCGCGTTCACGTCCGAGGTCGGGTTGTTGATCATCGCCGAGAGGTCCAGCTCGACGCCGGTGATGCCCTGGATGGTCTTGTTCGACGGCGAGTACCAGTACCCGTACTCATGGTCCGTCGCCGCGATCACGCCGGCCAGGCGCTGGCTGTAGGGCTCCAGCCGGGTGCTGTCGGTGGCGGCGTCGTAGGCCTCCACGTGCGGGAAGCACAGCCCCACCCGGTCCGAGGAGAAGTTGAAGTTGATCGACCCGTCCGGGCCGCGCCCGGCGATCGCGTCGTCGCGCGTGGTGCCGATGGGCGCGTCGATCAGGGCGACGCCCCGGCAGTTGCTCTCGCCGGCGATCACCTCGAGCTCGGCGGCCACCGACTCCTGGGTGGAGTATTCCGGCGCGATCAGGATCTTCGGCCAGAACCCGAAGCGGTTGAAGCTGTTCAGGAAGGCCTGCAGGCCGGTACGGTTGCCGCTGCTGTCGACCGTGCCGATGATGTCGCTGCCCTCGATCACCGACAGATCCGGGTGGTCGTAGTCCACCGTCAGCTCGGCGCCGGCGGTGATCGCGCCGCTGTCCAGGCGGGTGATCGTGCCGGTGCGCTTGTCGAGCGTGTAGTCCGTGCCCTCGACGTGCGTGGTCGAGCCGTCGCTCGACTTCACGGTCGCGGAGATGATGCCGTGCGTGCTGTTGGCCAGCGTCGCCTGGCCCTCGTCGTCGAGGGTCACGGCCTCGTCGCTGACCGAGCTCTTGTGCGTGGTCTCGTCGAAGACGTTGACCATCAGCACGGTGCCGCTGCCCTGGTCGTAGATCGCGTTCAGCGCCTGCGGGATGGTGAAGCCCGGCACCTGCGGACCGCCGAACTTGCCGGCGTCGACATCGGAGAGCACCTGCTGGAGCTGGTTCAGGGTGGCGTTGGCGTCGTCGAGCAGGTGCGTGGGCGCCGTGCCGACCAGGCCGATGACGGCGGTCTTGACCGGGTTGATCGGGCGTACGCCGCCGCGCAGCTCGATCGTCTCGGCGCCGTGGAGGTACGAGGCGGCCATTAGCTTTCCTCCTTGCTACCGGTCTGGGTCGTGCTAGCTGTGCTGGCGCGGGTCTTGGCGGGCCCGCTCACCTTGGTGAGGAAGCCGCGCGCGACCAGGCGCTGCACGTAGGGGTGATCGGCCGGGAGCTCGTAGGTGCGCCCGGGATGGAACATGACCTCGCGCCGCTCGCCCTGGTGGCGCAGGGTGGCGCCGGAGATCGGGCCGCTGTAGGTGAAGCGGGCCTGCTTACTCATCGTCAGTGACCTCCGTGGTGGTGTTGATGCCCTCGAGCGTGATCCGCTCGAGCCGCGGCAGCGCCTCCTCCGGCTCCTCCTCGACCTCGGGCACCGTGCCCTGGAAGCGCATCTCGAAGCGCCAGATGCCGCTGTCGTGATCCACCAGGCGCTCCTGGACCGGACGCAGCTTCGAGCCGCCGCCGGCGCCCGGCAGCCGGAAGCCGTTGAGGCTGATGCGGACCGTATCCAGGTAGCGGTGCGCCCCCTGCGGGCCCCGGAGCTCGCGCAGCAGCAGGGTGCAGGAGATCTGCACCTCGCGGTCCTGGACGTTCACGCCCGTATCGCGGCTCTCCGAGTAGCGCGGCGAGCCGGCGTAGGCGACCAACACCGCGCCGACCGGGTGGTAGAGGTCGTACTCCTCCGGGTTGTCCGGGAACGCCCGGACCTCGAGATCGGCGATGCGCGAGCCCAGGCGATCGACAACGGCGTCGACCATCTCCTCGACAAAGGGCATGTCAGCGGCCTCCCAGGTACTGGCTCAGGATGTCGGCCACGGTCTGGCGATCCGCCTCCGAGACCCCCAGATACGGCCGCGCCGGGATCCGGGCCGCGCTGGCGCGCCCCGCCTGGCCGCCGAGCTGGTGGATCCGCGCGTAGGCCTTGTTGGTGCCCACATGGACCTCGTCGGCCGTGGCCTGGAAGCTGATCGAGTTGAACAGCTCCCCGGTATCCCGGAGGATCTTCGCCCGGCGCCGATCGCCCTTGCGCTGGCCCAGCGTCGCCGCCGCCAGTCCCGGCCAGGCCTCGCCGTCCGGGCCGCGCTGCTCGCGAAAGCGCTGGTGCGTCGAGGTCTGCAGCTCACCGCCGATCTCGGCCAGCGCCGGCTCACGATCCGCAAGCCGCCCGGCGAGCTCGGCGAGTCGCTCGTCGAGCCCGTCGTCGCGCAGGCGCACACCCAGGCTCACCGGCATCACAGATCCTCGAGCGTCTCGCGGGTAAAGGCCGGCTCGGGGCCGCCGGCGGCGATGCTGCCGGCCCCGGCCGGGGAGAGGCCGTCGCCGCCGGTGCCCGAGAGCCGCCCCTCGGCGACCCGGGCCAGGAAGCGCACCGCCTCGTCGTGGCCGGCCTTGATGTTCTCGACGTCCAGGCCGGGGCGCCGGCGGGCTAGGCGGTAGAGCGCGATGTCGACCGCGTACGGCGCGAGCACGCGATCCGCCGGGCGGTGCTCGGCGGCGACCTTGGCCAGATAGCCGTCGATCACCCCGGCGGCGTCGTCGAGCGCCTGCTCGATGACGCTGTCATCGACGCTCTGGCCGTCCTCGCTGGCCAGCTGCGTGGCGATGCGCTGATCGACCCGGGCCTTGAACTCAGCAACGGTGGCGTAGCTCACGAGCGCCTCCGCCTACGACTGCCCGGACTCGCCGCCGCCCTGCGAGCCGCTGCTCGCGCCCGCCTTGGCGCTGGACTTGCCGGGCTTGCCGGCCGGCTCCAGGCGCCCGAGCGCGATGAGCGGCTCGGCGGCGCGCTCGGCGAGCTCGATCTCGGCGCCGGGCGGGTGCAGCGTGCCGCCAGAGCGCACCGGGACCTCCTGCACGATGTACTTCGGCATGGTCGACCTCCGCCTACGCGACGTTCTCGATGAAGTAGCCCAGGTCCGGGGCGGCGACGATCTCCGCGACGCTCTCGCCGGCGCGCACCATCTGGCCGCCGCGCAGGCCGATATTGCGGTCCTGCCAGGAGCCGGCCACCCGGTCGCCGAACTGCGCGGTGTAGCCGAACGTGGCGCCGCGCTGGGTGTCGGCGGTGCGGTCGCGGTGGATCAGGGCCACGTGATTGCCCCAGACGCGCTGGAAGTTCGCCGGCTGGCCGCGCCGGGCGGTGTTGACCCAGCCTCGGCCGACGACGACCTCATCGAGCTCGAACAGCGCCGCGACGGCCTGGCGCTCCGCCATGCCCGAGTCGCCGGCGTTGCGGTGCGCGGCCTTGACGATCGCCGGGTGCTGGCGCAGCGCCGTCCAGGCGGTCTGGCCGATCACCATGACGTTCGGGCGCATGATCGGCGTATCGAGCGCGTCGGAGATCACCTGGATCGGCTGGCCGGAATCCTCGGAGAACTTGTCGCCGCTGGCGAGGCTCTCCTTGTTGCCGGACGGATAGGTCGCCGCATCGAAGACGTGGTTGGCGACCCGGACCTCGCGGTCGAGCAGGATCAGGTTGGTCAGCCCCTCGACGGCTCGGCCTCGCGGGTCGTAGCCCTGCGGGGCGTTGGCAATGTCGTCCTGCGGGATGGCGTCGTCCAGGCCGTAATCGTCGACCGCCCCGGACTGCTCGCTCGCGCCGAACTCGACCTGGTTAGGCTGGGATTTGCGGCCGACCGCGGTCTCCGGCAGCGTGAAGCCGTCGGCCTGGTTGTACGCCAGCCAGCGGAACTCGCGGGTGCCTACCGGCACGCGCGGGAGCACGCTGTCGGCGACCATCGCCTCGTTCTGGTAGGCGATGGCGATCGCCGTAAGCTCGGGGTCTTGCGGGAATGGATAGCGCGCCATGACTACTCACCCTGGATCTGCGTGGGGTTCAGGAGTACCGGGCGGATGTCGCCGGCGACGGCGCCGAGGATCGCGGTCCCGCCGACGCGGGCATTGACGCCCGAGGCCGGCGCCGCCGTGACGGCCTTGCCGTCGGCATCGGCCGTGACGGGATCGCCCGGGTTGACGGCGCCGCCGAACTCGACGTCGGCGATGCCGCTGTGGATGACGTCACAGGTCTGGCCCGCGTCGGCACCCAGATCGCTGACGCCGAAGATGGCGTCGGTGCTCGAGGCCGCCTGCTGGACGTTGCCGTCGCTATCCGGCGCCACCAGGCGCCGGCCGGCGACCGCGGACGGGGCCTTGTAGCCCCTGATCAGGCCAGGGATCCCCATTTAGCTACCCTCCTTGCCCTGCCCGGGCTTGCCCTTGCGCTTGCTGATCTCGGCGACGGCCTGGCTGGTGGTGATCTCCAGGCCGGCCTGGCGCTGCTCCTCCTGGTAGGCGACCGCCTCGCGGGCGAGCTGGGTGGCATCACCGGCATCAGCCTCCTCCTCGGCGGACTTGGCTCGCTCGGCGTAATCCACCTGCTGCGGCAGGCGCTCGAGCACCTCCTCGAGGAAGAACTTGTTCGGATCCCGGGTCTCCCCCTCGGCGAACTGCACCGCCTCCTGGTTGTCCAGCGCATCCATGAAGGCCATCAGCCGCTCCTTGTCGCAGGGCAGCGGCCGGCCGGCCTGGACCAGGCTGTCCAGGCGGGCCTCGCGCTCCTCGTGGCGCTGGCGCCGCTCACGCTCGGCGAACTCGGCCTCCCGGCGCTGGATCTCCTGCTCCCGGCGCGCGATCTCGGCCTCGCGATCCGGGGCGCCCCCGGGCTGGCTCTGGCTGCTCTTCGTCACGGTTGCCCCCTTCGTGGCCTGGGTTGGTGCGCTCTGGCCCGGCTCGGCGTAGGTCGCCGGGCCCTCGTCGTCGTCCTGAGCCGCCTCCTCCTGCACGCCGGTGACCAGGTGCTCCGGCAGCGCCGTATCGGCCGCCTCGGTGCCGTGCTGCTCGATGAGCCAGTTGCGCAGCGTCCGGAAGAGGTCGCCCAGCTTCCAGCCCGAGACGTCACCGAACTCCATCGTCACCGCCTCGTCGCCGTCATCGGCGAGCTCGACCGGCGCGAGCCCCTTCACCGCCGGCGGCTGCGCGCCGAGGAAGCCGACGTGGCGCAGGTAGTAGGCGCCCGGCTTCGGATTGCTCGGGGAGGTCGGCTTGTAGAAAGAGGCGCTGACCTTCTTGTAGCGCCCCTCACGAACAGCCTCAGCGAAGTGCGGCTCGACCTGGTCGGCCCGGGCCTGGAGGCTGGCGCCGCTGGCGGCGAGCCCCTTCACCCAGCCGTAGGCGGGCGCGTCGTGCCGGGGATGGCCGACCACGATGGGCGCCTCATGCAGAGAGGGGTCGTACGCCGCCGCCGAGGCCTGCAGATCCCCCTCCGTGAAGGCGATCTGCTCGCCGCTCATGGCGGTGTGCTGACCGGCGCGGAAGATCTCGATCGTCTGTGTCATGGCAGCCCCACGTTCTGAGTGCGCAGGGGCCACGATGCGCGCGAGCGGGGCCGCGGCTCTGCCCGGAACCCTTTCCGGTGGCTCTCGCGGCTGTTAAACGGTCTTCAAATGGGGTTATAGCGGCGCTGAAGGGTAGGGCACTGCTGGCGAGCCAGCGCCGCTACAGCGGCTTGTGCGAAGCGCTCAGCGGGAGCGGGTGAGATGGCCCACGCGGTGGCGGTTGGCCTGCTCGGGCGAGTCCGCGTGCACCGCCTCCACGGTGTTGCGCCCAAGCTGCACCGTCAACACCGTATCGCCGTGGTGGCGCAGCAGGCGGCGGCGCAGCTCGACCTGGCCGGTGTCGGCGTGCCTCTCGAAGGCGAGCCAGGCCTCCCGCGGGTCTTCCAGCGTCGCCTGGAGCCTGGGCAGCTGGCGCAGCGCGGCGTCGTCCAGGTTCTTCGCCAGCGCGTCGGCCGACAGCACCGCCTGGCTGCCGTCGGGCAGGGTGACGTGCGCCGCCTCGCCGCCGAGGATCTCGCGGGCGTAGGCCGCCCGGTCCGCCGGCAGCTCGGCGCGCGCCGGGGCAGGCGGATCATCGACCGCCAGGGCCTGCGGCTGCTGCGCGCTCTGCCAGTCGCCGCCGGTCAGCCGCTCCCAGCGCTCCGCGTTCTCGCCCCAGGCCGCCATCGCCTGCTGCTGGTCGATCGAGCCGTAGGCCGCGCGGCCCGCGTTGTAGCCGAACCCGGCGTCGATGCCCTGGGGTGTAGGCCAGTCGACCGGGCCCGCGGCGGTATTCACCGGCCGGCTCTCCATCGTCACCGGCGGGCGCTCGGAGACCGACAGCCCCTGGCGCTCGAGCTCGCGCTCAGAGGTCGGCAGCGCCGAGCACCGGCACCCCCAGCCGTTCATGGGCATGTGGGTGTCCCACCACGGATCGTCGGCCGGCAGGATGGTCCCGTCCCAGGCCTCGTGCTCCGGGCGGGTGCGCCCGTCGTCAATGGCCTCGTAGCGCAGATAGGGGTGGCTCTGGCGCAGCTGCTGGGCCTGCTGCCAGCGCCCGGCGTTGTAGGCCTGGCGGATGTTGGTCTGGTAGATCGTGCGCGAGCGCCAGCCGCGCGAGCCTTTGTAGCTCCAGCCGTGCCGGGCGACGATCTCGTCGAAGCGCTTCCGGAAGCTGTCCAGGGTCTCCCCGTCGCGCACCGCCCGGTCGACGGCCTTGCGGAAGTCGGCGAGCAGCGCCGCCTTCTGCGCCCCGGCGACGACGAACGCCTTGGCGTGCTCGCCCTCGCGGATATCCGTCCAGCGCTCGGTGGGCAGGTTCAGCTTGCCGGCGAAGTAGTCGACAGCCTCCTGGAAGGGCTGCCCCTCGGCCAAGGTCTCATGCGCCATCGGCATCGTCCGCGCTGTCGCTGCGCCCGCTCAGGTTCGCCACCGCCAGGCCGTCGCCGATGGTGCGCGCCAGCTCCGCGACGTCGAGCCCCGGATGCAGGGCCTCGAGGCGCCGGACGGCCTCGCTGAAATCGGTGCTCGCCTCGAGCGCCTGGCGCACCTCCTCCAGCCAAGCATCCGTGTAAGGGCGCGTCAGCTCCTCGAGCTGCCCGGCGAGCTCGTCGCGCTCCTGCTCGGCGGCGCGCTCCGGCTCGGCGAACCCGGCGCCGCCGGCCGCCTGCTGAGCGCCGCCGCGGGCAGCCCCCTGGCGCGGCTCGAAGCCCTGCCCGTAGACCTCGTCGACGTACGCCTGAGTGGGCCGGTAGCCCATGTCGTAGATGACCTTGTCGCGGTCGGCCCGGGCCTTGAGGTCCTCGGGCTCGCTAACCTCGCGCCACACCCGCGGGTAGGCGGCCCCCGGGTAGTTCCAATCGATCAGCCAGCGCGCCACCTGGTCTGAGAACGACTCGCAGACGAGGTCCGCGTCGGCGCGGACGACATCCAGCTTCACATCCTGGTGCACCTCGGCCTGCGCGCGGCTGGAGCCGCTGTCCGTGGTCATCGTCTGCGAGAGGATGACCTTGGAGATCGCGCCGTTCATCTCGCGGTAGAACTGCTGGTAGTCGCCGCCCGAGCGCTGGGCCGCGCCCAGCAGCTCCGCCTGGGTGCCGTCCGGCACCACCAGGGCGCTGTCGAAGGTCATGGCCCTGAGGGCCTGCATCAGCTTCTGCTTCTCCTCGTCGCTCGCCCCGCGCGGCACTGTGCCCTTGGCGGTCGGCGCGGCGAACTTCTCCATGTAGACCGACCAGAACTTCAGCCCGTTGCGCTTGAGCCAGACCGGCCAGTAGCACCAGTAGGCCAGCCCGCGGCCGTACAGGTCGTCATCGTCGTCGCCCCCCGAGCTGAACGTCCAGAACTTGCGCTCGGGCATCACCTCGCCCTGCGGGGCGCGGTAGGTGATCAGCCGCAGCCGCCCGTCGACATCAAAGCCGAAGCGCGCCGGACGGCGCACCTTCAGCTGGTCGAGCACCACGTTGCCGCCGTCCGGCGCCCAGAGGCACTCGGCGACGCCGTAGCCGTACCAGATGCCGTTGAGCATCTTGCGCGTGGCGTTGTCGAAGCGGATGTGCGCCAGCTGCTCGCGCAGGAAGTCCGCGGCCTTGCGATCGCGCTGTTTGCGGCCGCCCGGCTCGACCCCCCATTCGCAAGCGATGGTGGCGTTGAAGCGCTGCTGCAGGCAGCTCTGCACCTGGTCATCGCGCTTGACCCGCTCGTAGATCTCCAGATCCCCGCGGCCGCGGGTGCGCAGGATCTCGTCGCGCGGCTGGCGCAGCTCACCGATCAGCGGCGCCAGCACGTCCTCGCCGTCTCCGGCGGCGGCGATCTCCTCGTAGACCGGCTTGGTGCTCATACGAACTCCTCGAAGTCCTCGGCGCCCGGCAGCGCCTCAAGCCCGGTGCCGGCGGGCGCGAAGGCGCCGAAGCCGGCGCGCGGCGCATCGGCTGTCAGCGCGTCGATCGGGCCGCCCTCGGCCAGGGAGGCGTAGTAGGCCAGCGCGGCCGCCACGGCGGCGTCGCCGTGGCGCTGGCCGTGCTGGCCGCTGGTGCGCGCGCTATCGGGCACCCGGGCCACGCCCCTGATCACCTCGACGGCGCGGAAGTCGTCCAGGATGTCGCTGTCGCGCGGCAGCGAGATCATGGCGTCCTCGAAAGCCGCCTTGAGCGGCGGCATGTTCTCGCGATACCAGGGCTCGGAGAGCTGTACCTCCTCGATCACGGCCGCGCCGAAGCGCTGGCGCGCGCGCTCGGCCAGGAACTGGCCGTTACCGCGCGCGTCGAAGGCCCCGTAGGAGAAGCGCGGCAGCCGGTTCAGCAGGTAGAACACGATCTGCTCCTGCTGGGTGAACGGCACGTTGCGCAGCTCGATCACGAAAGGGGTGCGCCGAACGAGGTTGCCCTCGAGCACCAGCGGCCAGAGCACCGTCAGGTCGCCGCTGCGCCCGAAGTCCTCGCCCAGGAAGGTCCGGGTGTAGCTGGTCAGCTGGTTCAGGTGCGGGCGCAGCTTGGCGTCCAGCCAGTCCTGGCAGTCGGCCGCGCGCACGTGGTCGGCCTGGTCGACGAAGCCATCCTCGCAGGTCCAGCGGATCACCGGCGCCTCGCCGGCCATACGCGCCTCGATCAGGGCGCGCGGTAGCCAGCGCCCGCCGGAGGCGCGCGGGATGCAGTCGAGCTCCTCGCTCGCCGCGTCGCCGTAGAAGGCCCGGATCTCGCGCGTCCAGGCGGCCTCCTTCTCCGGCGTCCAGGTCTCGCCCTTGACCAGGCAGATGCGCTGGTAGAGCCCCTCCGTCAGCGCCTCATCGAAGGTGGTCCGGTGCAGACTGTAGCTGTTGCGCCCGGCGCGCACCTGCTCGATGAGCTCGTTGAACGGGTTATCGACGCCGTTGTGCGTCGAGATGATCCGCACGCGCCCGCCCCAGATCAGCAGGGCGAAGGCGGCCTTCAAAAGCTCGTTCAAATCGGGGTGGAACGCCGCCTCGTCGACCACGACCACACCCTGCTTGCCGCGTAAGTTGGACGGCCGCGAGGACAGGGCAGTGATCTTGTAGCCCGAGGCGAAGCGGATCCGGAAGGCGAGGATGTCGCTGTCCTCGTCGGCGACCAGCGTCTCCTCGACCGCCTCGCAGGCTTGCGCGAACTGGATCGCCCAGCCGGCGCAGGTGTCGATGAACTCCCGCGCCATGTCCTGGTTGTAGCCGATATACCACACGTCGTCGCCGCCGGAGGCCTTCGAGGTGCCCGCGATCAGCACGTCATCGGCCGCCTCGGCCCAGGTCAGCCCGATCCGCCGGCTCTTCTCGGCGATCTTGACCGGCGCCTGGTCGGCGATCCAGCTCTGCTGGTACGGCAGGAGTACGTGCGGCGCCTCGCTCATGAGCGCTCCACCCCGAGGATCTGGGCGCGGATAGCCTCGGCGTTCTCCCCGGACATGCCGCTGGCCCGGGCCGCCTCGACGGCCTGATCGGCGGCCTTCTCGCGCTCCTCCCGGGCGACCTGCTCACGGACCTTGAGGATCCGGTCGGCGCTGATCTTGCCGCTCTGCTCGAGGTCCTTGATCGTCCGGGCCAGGAAGCTCAGATCCTGCGGGTCGGGGTTGCCCTCGTCCTCGCCCATGTCCGCCATCGTGCGAAAGGCGATGGTCTTGAGCATCTCGGCGAGCAGCCGGCCGACGTCCGAGCCCTCCTCCTGGCCGAGCTCCTGGACCCAGATCCCGGCCACGTTCTGCGCCTCGCGGTAGCGCTCCAGCTGGCGCTCATAGCGCTGCTTGTAGCGCCCGACGCTCGAGCGCGAGACCTCCTGGTTGAGCTCGTCGAGCTTGGCCGTGATCTCGTCGACCGTCCGCCCCTCGCGGATCAGCCGATGGACCTGCTCGCGGACCGACTCCGGCAGCTGCTCGATCGTCGACTTGCGCGCCATGGCTCACGCGCCCGGCCCAGGGCGGCGCACGCCGGGCTGGCTAGCGCGGCCGGCCGCCAGATCGGCGCCGCGTTCGGTGAGCTCGGCGATCATCAGCCCGCCGAGCTCCGTGAGCTTCACCGCCCCCTGCTCGCTCAGCCACGTCAGGTCGCCGCGCACCTGGTCGAGGGTCGCGCGCAGCCCGTAGCTGTCCACGAGCTCCCGGAGCAGCTGCTCGTTGGCCGAGTACCCCGGCGCCCCGGAGAGCGTCTGCAGGATGGCCAGCCGGCGGTGCTCGGCGATGTGCTGCAGATAGTCCGACACGCTCAACCCCTCCCCTCGGCTAGCCGCCGTGGCGGCTGCCCTCGCGCAGGTAGGTGTCCATCATCTCTACCTGGCGGTTCATGACGTTCGAGAGCTCCTTGAAGCCCTCGAGCTCCTTGTTCAGTCCGGTCACGTCGCCGCGCAGGCGCTCGACCAGGATGTGCAGATCGGAGACGGTCGAGTTATCCGGCAGCTGGCGGATGTGCGTCTCGATGCTCGAGACGCGCTCGCGCAGGTTCGCGTGGGCCTGGCCCGCCTCGTCGATACGGCCGTGCACCTTCTCGAAGCCCTGATCGACCTCGCTCTTGCGCGCCTGGCGCCGCGCCACCGCCCAGGCGTAGCCGCCAGCGGTCATGGCGATGATGTTCGACAGCAGCGCCAGCCCGGCGATAACGACCTTCCACTCTTCAGTGCCGAGCCCCACAGCTCACTCCTCCTGGCTGCTCAGGGTCTCCTCGCTGCCGGCGGCGCGGACGCGCTCGCGCATCACGCCGTAATCGACAGCCAGGCGCTTGAGCGCCGAGCAGGGCGGGCGCGGCTGCTGGCGGTCGCAGGGGCGGCGGCCGTCCTCGGCCATCTCCTGCGCGGCCTTGGCCTGGAACGAGTCCGAGTACGCCTCGAGCTCTGGCGTGACCACGCTAGTAGTCCCCATCGCGCAGCCGCTCAGCAGTACCGCGCTCGCTGCCGGGGCGTACCTGCTCCATCCGCCGTTTCGCATCCGCCGCCTCCTGCGCCTGATCCCGGCGCCGCGCTTGGGCGCCGAGGCGCCGCTGGGCGCGGCCGTAGAGCCAGAGCACCAGCCCCAGCGCCCCGACCGCACCCAGCGTGACCGCCCCGGTGATCAGCGCCGTAGTCATTAGCCCTTGGAAATCTCGTCCTGGGCGACCACGCGACCGATAACGGCCACGACGCCGCCGACGGCGCCGGCGATGGCAGTGGCGTACTCGGCGAGCTGCGTCTGCGCGTCAGCGCCGATATCCACGCCGAAAGCGCCTGCCACGGCGGCGGCGACCGCGATGATGCCGCCCCAGACCGTCTTGCTCCGATACCAGGCCTTCTGCCCTTTCATGGGCCCTCCTAGCGTCTGCGGTAGAAGTGGTGCGCCCCGATCGCTACAGGCTCGCTCAGCGCCTCGTAGTCCCAATCGGGGCGGATCGAGCGGGCGTGGTAGTGCGTGGCCCCGCCCGTCGGATCACCGAATCCCTCGAGACCCTCGACAGCCGCACACGCCACAGCCATGGCGCGGCGCAACGCCGGATCGGCCAAGGTGGCCGCCTCGAGCTTGGCGCGGTTCGGATCCCCGTCGTTCCAGCAGCTGAACTGCCAGGGGTCGAGGCACGCCGCCTCGATCGTGTCGTCCGGCACACCGTCGCCCTGTTGCCGGGTCCACCAGCCGGGCTGCGCATAGCGGTTGAGCACCACATGCGCCACGGCGATCTGGCCCTGCAGCGGCTCGCTGCGGGCCTCGCCGTAGACGGTGCGCGCTAGGGTGTCGATGTCCTGGGGACGGTGCTCGTCGGGCATGCTGCACTCCTCGCTCGCTCTAGGAGCGATGGTGCAGCCGGCGGCGGGCGCGAGGGCGCCCGGAAGGGATTCCGGTGTCTAAAAAGGGGAAGAGACTCAGGCGAAGAGATCGCCCTGGCGCTCGTCAACGCCGGCGCCGGCGTTGACGATCATGCGGACGTAGCGCTCGGTGCAGCCCAGGTCCGCGGCGATGCGCCGATGCGAAAGGCCATCGCCCTTGAGCCGCAGGATGCGCGACTTCACTGAGCGCGCCGCGGCATTGCGCGGGATGTCGATGCGCTCGCCGCCGTAGTGCCAGCACAGCCGGCGGAACGCCTCGAGGCCGATAAGCCTGGCCCAGGGGTGCTCGGCCCGCGGCGTGCGCGGGACGTAGCAGCCCTCCAGGCCGCCGTAGTGCTCGGCGAGCCGAAGCGCCGAGCGCGCCCCCACGACCTCGGCGATCCCTCGCAGCTGACTACTGACGATCCCGTCGCCGCGGCGACCGCAATCCTGCACGCTCGAGCTCCTCCTGTAGCCAGCGGCGGTTACGCTCGATCTGCTCCGGCGTCGGCTCCGGCAGCGGCAGCTTGCGCGGCTGCGGCCGGCTCGGCAGCGCGTCGAGCACGTGGCGCGGCGCCGGCCAGCGCTCGGCGTTGCGCGCCACCGCCTGGAACGCGGTGCGCAGCCGGGGCGTGTCGAGCGACTCGTCCCACTGCACCGGCGCGCTCCAGAGCGACTCGGCCCACGCCTGGGCCGTGAGCTTTATCGTATCGTATCCCGGGCCGCCTGCCAGCCCCAGCGCCACCAGGCGCTGGATCTGCTCGCCGACGACCGAGCGGAACCAGCTCGGGATCTCACTCGCCATGGCGCCACTCCTCCAGATCTTGCAAGGCCTGCGCAGTGCGGCTGCCCCCGGCCTGCGAGCCCCTCGGCTGCGAGCCGGGCGCCGGCGCCGGGCGCTGCGCCGGCAGCGCCGCGGCCTCGGTGCCGCGGCTCGCCAGGCTCTCGAGCACACGGCGCAGGTAGTGGTGCGAGCGCAGCGGGCGGGTGTCCTCACCCTCCTCGCGCTTGCGCCGGATCGCCTCGACCGTCTCGGAGAGCGCGGCGCCGAGCAGCGCCGTGTCCGTGTGCTCAGCGAGCGCCTCCCGAGCGATGCGCAGCGCCCGCTCCCAGGACAGTGCCCGGGTGCGGCTGCGCCACAGGCCGAGGTACGCGACCAGCGGCGCCGAGACGTCACGCGATAGCCCGCCGAGCAGCGCCATGAGCTCCCGGGCGGACTCGTCCTCGAAGACCGCCTCGAGCGAGGCCTCTGCGTGGCAGACCGGGCAGCGGAACTTCATGGCCACACCCCTTTGCGGTACGCCATCTCGATGATCGCCTGCTGCCAGTGCTGGCGGCGGGCCGTGCGCTGGAACCGATCACCGTGGAGCGCGGCGAGCCCCAGGAGCCAGTCGACGGTGTCGTCCAGCTCGTAGAGCATCTGCGCCACCGCCGCGGCACTGTGCAGGCCATCGCCGAGCACGGCCGCCTCGACCATGGCCATCACGGCAGCGTCCCGGCTGCCGTAGAGCTCGTCAGCGTAGCCGGGCAGCATAGGCACCTCCTTCACTGCTCCCGCCCCTGGCGGCGGGCGTCGTAGGTCAGGGCGGCAACCAGCCGGCGGAGCTGGTGCGAGCGGCACCACTCGAAGCGCTCGACGCCGAACATCCGCCGCGCCAGGGCGTCGGCATAGGCATCGGGCCGGCCGGCGGCGGCGAGCTGAGCGCGCACCTTGGCGACCAGCTCGCGGCGATCCGGGGCCGCTCGGCTGCGACCGCGCCGCCGGGGCTGCCAGCCGCGCGAGCGCAGGTGCTCGAGCACCTGGCGGCGCTGCGCAGCGTCCAGTGCCGAGGCGGAGCGCACCCCCGCCAGCGCCTCGAGCATGGCCTCGTAGGTGTCACGATCGAGGCAAAGCTCCTTGGCGGCGATGTGGATCTGGGCGAGCTCGCGCTCGCGCCGGTCCTTGCTCATGGCGAGGGCCTCCCTTGTGGCTGGCTCATCAGGCCGGCGGCGCCACCGCCGGCGACGCCCGGGACGCCCCGGGCGTTTCGCCTTCACACGGCCGCGAGGTCGAGCGGGATCGCCTGGTAGCGGCCGCTCTCGTCGCGCCGGTAGGCCCGGACGTAGACGGCCGTGCCCGTGGTCTGGATGGAGTCACGCAGCGCGGCCATCGCCTGCTTCCAGTCCTCGTCGTCGATCTCGAGGCGCAGCAGCTCGAGGACCGCGTGCGTCTTCAGGTTGCCCTGGCGGTCGGTCCTGAAGGCCCGATCCACCAGCGAGCGCAGGTGCGGGTTAGCGCCCTCGCTCCACTTCTCGATGCACTGGTCGATGAGGTCCTTCGCGGCGTGGAGCTCCTCCGTGAATGCCAGCCGCTCGGCGGTCGCCCGCTCGATCTTGTAGCGGCCGTCATAGCTCGTCACGCTCACGTTGCCCTTCTCGCCGCCGATCGTTACGCCGTAGCGCTCGGCGGTGATGCGCACCAGGTCCTGGATGTCGTGCAGGGCCTGCTCCTTGAACGCCTGCAGCTCCGCCGAGAGCGCCTCGGCGCGCTCGGCGAGGTCGCGGGCGAGCTGGTCGCGCATCATGTCCTGCTCGCGCACCTGGTCGATCGGCACCAGGTGCCCGGCGCTGTTCTCCATGTAGCCTTCGGGTATCATCGGTCCTCCTGAAAGAGCTCGTCCTGGGTGACGTCGGCGAGCAGGGCCTCGACCTGCTCGTGGGTGAGCGACCCCAGCGCCTGGTCCGCCTTCTCGGCGCCGGCGGCGTCATCGGTGAACTGAAAGCCGACCGTGCAGACGTCGAGGCCAGGCGGGCGAAAGAGCACCTGCAGCTCCGGGCCGTCCTCGCCCTGCTTGCGCAGGGCGAGGATCTGGCCGTAGCGATCGCTGTCGAAGGCCCGGAAGAACCGGCGAGTCACCAGCCGGCTCATGCCTTGGCCCCCTTGAAGCTCGCCGCCGCGGTGTGGCGCCGGGGGTGACGGCGGTGGCGCAGCTTCTCGACCGGCACGCCGCCGCGCCGGGGCAGGCTCTCGACGGGCGCGATGTGCCGGGCCGCCGCCACGTCGCGCGACAGGCGCAAGGCCTGGTTGATGATCAGCGGGTCGCACCCCTCGCGCACCAGCCGCTCGCACTCCTCGGGCTGGCGCAGGTACGTCTCGAGGCTGATGCCGCAGTAGCGCAGGCCGAGGTCCAGGTAGCGGTCGGCGTAGTAGTTGAGGTACTCATCGGTGTAGGTCGTGCACATCGCTCAGCCCTCCGAGATGTTGTGCGGGCAGGTGCGGCAGGCCTTGTAGAGCCGCACGCGCTGGGGGTTGGTCGCCACGAACGGGCGGCGCTGGTAGTCCAGGCAGTCGGCCGAGGAGATCTCGCCGAGTACGGGGCAGTGCACGGCGACGTGCAGCAGCGCCCCCTCGATGCGCGTGCGCACGCGCTCCCAGTTGCCCCGGTAGGTGCCCTTGAGCACCTGGTTGATCGTGCTCGGGCTCAGGCCCACCTCCCGGGCCGCCCGGGCCTGGGAGGTGGCGTGGCAGCGCTCGGCGAGCGCGCGCAGCCAGGCCGGCTGCTCGGTGGCGGCGTCACTCATCGCTATCTCCTCCTTGGCGCCAGACGACCTCGCGCAGGTTGGCGTCGTAGACCTGGCGCACACGCTGGACCTGGGGCGGCTGCGGCCCCGTGTAGCGGGTGCGCAGGAAGCGGTAGCGCGCCGGGCGCCCCGGGCCGCCGGGGTCGGTGGCGGCCAGGTAGCCGGCCCGGTGCAGGTAGTGGCAGTAGGTCTGCGCCTCGGCGTAGGCGATGAGCACCTCCTCGGTGGAGGCGGTCACCGCCAGGTCGCGGGCGCTGAACTCGCCGAGGATGCGCATGGTCCGCCACATCTGCTCGCGCCCGAGCCCCTGGGTGACAGCCGTGCCGTCCCGGCGGACCCGCGGCGCCTCGGCGGCGTCGCGGACCACGCGGTAGACGCGCGAGTAGGCAGCGCCGCGCTGGTGGACCGTCTCGCCGGTCTCCTCGATGTAGCCGGCCGCGGCCAGGCCATCGATGTAGTCGCGCACGGTGTCCCGGCCGAGCAGCGTCTCGCGCCGGATCTGCGGCGGCGTGAACTCGCCGAGCCGGCGCATCGCCGCCCAGGCGGCCTCGCGGGTGTCGTGCTTGCCTTGCTGATCGACGGGCTTGCGCGCCATCTCAGACCCTCCGCTTCGGCGGCTCACCGGAGAACAGCTCCCGCCGGCCCCAGGCCTGCAGGTCCATCTCGGTGCGCCCGAGCTGCTGCGCCTCGGCGCGCACCTGCTCGATGTTCACGCAGACGCGGCGGACCGAGCCCCGCGAGACCTCCTGGATGCGGCCGAGCAGGTCCTCGGCGATGGTCACCCCGGGGGCGTAGAGCCGCGCCAGGTGCCGGGTATCCTCGATCGAGGCCGGCTGCGCGGCGACCCAGTCGAGCATGCGGTTGTGGAAGCGCTCCCACTGCTGCAGACGGTGGGGCAGGCGCTCCTCGCCGATGAGCAGGATCGGGGCATTGGAGCCCTCGTAGAGGTCCCGGATGATCTCGACCGCGGACTTGCTGACGATGTGGTCGACCTCGTCGATGATCAGCGGCCGGCCGGTCACCACCAGCTGCTCGGCGATCTGCTCGGTCATCTCGTAGAGCGTCTTGTGCGGGGTCAGCCCCATCTCGCGGAGCACCGCCTGGAGCAGCGCCTTGCGGGTCCAGGAGCTCATGCACTGGATGTAGTAGGCCCGGGTCTTGTTGGCGGTGTAGGCGGCCGCCGTGCTCTTCCCGTAGCCCGAGGGGCCGTAGAAGGTGATCATCCCGGGCAGGTGGCCCGGGCGGTCCATCACCTGCTGGACCGCCTGGTGGCACAGGCCCACGTTCGCCAGCGGGGCGACCGTGCCGGACTGGCCTTCAAAGGGTGCTTGCGTCATACTGTCACCTCGTTGTGGTTGCTTTTCCTCAACTGGGCCCTTCGGCCCACCCGGCCCGCCGCGGTAACGGCGGGCCACCTACTCCTGGCCACTGCCGATGGCCAGGTCTTGCTCCATTTCCCGAAACGCCCGCCAGGTCGGCGAGTTCCGGAAGCTCTCGTAGAACGCGCGGGCGTCGCTCGAGATCGGCTCGCCGGCGGACAGGCGCCGGTCGAGCTCGCACCAGTAGCGGTAGCGCTCCGCGTTATTCATCTCCGCCGGGTCCGGCTCGGCGGTGCGCTGGGCATCGAGCGAGACCACCTCCGCGGCGTGCCGCGCGGCCGCCGCGGTGCGCTCGGTCTCCTCCGGCTGCGGCGGCTCGTCGGTGCGGGCGGCGCGGCCGGCAGCCTCGATCTCCGGCGTAGTGTGCGTCTCGCTCGGCGTCGGGAAGGCGCTCACCCGGCCCGCCTCGCGGGCGCGGCTGTCGAGGATCTCGTGGGCGATCTCGCGGGTGCTCTGCTGCCGCGCGCTGCGGCGCAGCTCCCGGCGGGCCTCCTGGGTGCGCGCCTTCTGGCGCTGGCGGGCCTCGGCGGCGATCTCCTGGCGGTCGACGCCGACGACCTCCGGGTCCACCGCCTCACAGATGAAGTCGTTATCGGCGCCGCCGAAGACCCAGATGCGCCCGAGGTCGGTCGGATCGCGCCGGACAGTGACGCGCTCGCCGACGTGCAGGGCGAGATCCGGGTGGACGTAGAGGCCGCGATCGATGCGGACCCCTTTCTTCGTCACCGTCCGCTCGCCGACCTCGGCGAGCAGCACGTCGAGGGCGCGCTCGTCGCTGATCGTGCGCACCGTGTCGCGGCTGGCGGCGGCGACCTGGAACGGCGTCTGGCCGCCGAGCCCCTCGTGGGGGTTGTGCTCGTAGACGTCGCGCACCCAGCGGTCGCAGAACTCCTGGAGCTCGGCGGCGCTCATCCGCACCTCGACCGCCTCGTCCTTCTTGAACAGCCGCTCCGAGAACGCCGAGCGCGCCTCGAGCGCCTGGCGCTCGGCGACGTCGTGGCCGACGTAGCCGGGCAGCAGCTCGACGAGATCGTGCTGGAAGGTCCGGAAGAAGCGCTCGACGTGCGGCTTCTCCCAGGGCGCGAAGGGCGTGCAGGTGCGCTGCTCGACGCCGAGGGCTTGCAGGACGCTGGCGTACTGGTAGCTCGTGTAGTCCGCGCCCTCGTCGGTCTTGACCGTCTCCGGCACGCCCCACTCGATGATCGCCCGGCGGGTCAGGGTGCCGATCGCCTCCGCCTTGGAGACGGGGGTGACCAGCAGCATGGCGCGGCGGCTGTAGACGTCGATGGCGCCGATCAGGTGGTGGCGGCCGTCGGTGAGCATCACGTCCGCCGGCGTCGAGTCGAGTTCCCACAGGGCGTTAAGCCGCTCGACGCCGGCGCTGTACGAGCCGAACGCCGTCATGTAGCGGCTCTTCCACGCATCCGGGTTGCGGGCGGCCTCATAGGTCGCCTGGTGCTGCCGGCGCCACCGGTTCACCCAGCGCTGCAGCGAGCGCTGGCTCGGCAGCCGGATGTCGTTGCGCTCGGCGTAGCGGGCGCGCATCGCTTGCCAGATCTGCTTCGGGCTAGCGTCGTGCTCCGTGATCATCGACTCGACGAAGCGGCGCAGCTCGTCTTGGCGGTCGATGGCGCCGGAGCCGCGGCGGTTGCCGTAGCGCCCCGCGAGCTCGGCGGCACCGTGCTCGTTGAGCCGCCGGCGCCAGCGGTAGATCGAGGCGGTCGAGACGTCGGGGATCTCGTCGCGCACCCACCCCGGGGCCTCGATCTCGCCGGCGTTGTAGCGGGTGACAAAGGCCTGGATGCCCTTGCTCGTCGAGAGCCGGGCGTTTGCGATGTAGCGGTCGAGCTGGCTGAGCAGCGCCAGCCGCGCCTCGGCGCGGCGCCGGTCGCGCCCCTGCAGCGAGGCCAGGCGGGCGGCGCCGCTCTCGAGCGCGTGCTGCCGAGCGGTCTGCGCAACGACGCGCTGGATCTGCAGTCGCCGCCCCGCCGCGGCGCCGGCCTGGGCGGCCTCGTCGCCGGAGGAGGCCTCCTCGCGCAGGTGCTGGGCGGCGAGGTGGGAGCGGGTCTCCTCCGGGAGATTGCTTACGGCATGCTCATACCCGCCACCACGCCCTCCGCGCTTCCGAGAAACCCACTTCTCTTGTTTGGCGCGAAGCCGCACGCCCTGCACGGTTCCCGGCATGCCGGGCAATCCGGCCAACTCCGAGGCGGTATACCAGCGCTCTTCACTCATCGCCGCTTCCCTCGAACAGGCCGAGCCCGGGGGCGTCCGACTTGCGTACGTTCTCGCGATGGCCGGCGAGCGCACGCATTGCCTGGGTGACGCCCTCGAGGACGTCCTCCTCGTTGGCGGAGCCGGTGTAGAACTGCGTGAGCAGATTCACCGCGTCGTTGCAGCGCGACTGCAGATCCAGCAGGTCCTCCTGGCCGACGCGCCCGCCCGACGGGATGTCTACGGTTAACTTGCCGGCACTAGCTGCGAGATAGCCGGTGATGTAGGTAGCACCAGTGGCGAACTCGAGCGGGCGGATGCGTCGGCTCGGGATCGAGCCGTCGGCGATCCACTTGTAGATTGTCCACTCGGAGACCCCGATCAGGTCCGCGATCTGCGCGATCGAGCGGTTGTACCGGTGCAGCGCGTAGTCGGTGCACAGCCGGATCGCCTCCTGGAGGCTATTCGGCTGCCGCGGCTTCCAGCGTCTTCTGCTCATCTGGACTCCCTCATCTGCTAGTGCGCCCAATCACGCTGCCGTTGTTGCACCTGTTCGGCCCGCCGGCGCGGGTCTACGCTGCGTGGAAACAGCGGCGGCAATAACGAAAAGCGCTATGTGTCACGCGATTTCGCGCTCCGCTCCCGATGACGGCCGGCTCCCGGGCCGGGTATCCTCGCCGCCATACCGGCTCGGCCAGATCGTGGCCGGATCCACGCCGATGGCCTCAGCGATGATTCGCTCGCCCTTCGGCCAAGGGCGCGCCAAGGCATTGGTGAGGGTGTTCGGCGAGGCGTACCCGTGATGGGTCGCTAGGCGGCGCAGCGACCAGCCGGCCTTCCGGAGCGCGGCGACAATGTCGGCGCGGTGCCAGTCCGCCGCGGTCGCGCTGTTAGGGCTATGCTGTGTAGTCATGTCGCAAACAGTAGCCCTATAGAGCTAAGGGAGTCAAGTCTTTTAGAGCTTTCTAGTTGCGCCATAGTGATCTGCCTTACCTCTATAGAGCTTAACCTTTAAAGTCAGATAGTTATGGAAAAGAAGAAAGGGCGGGCAGAACAAGAAAGAGTGCTTTCCACTTCTGAACACGAAGCAGAAAGCGACTTCAGAGCGCGAATGGACTACTGCGCCAAGCGCGCTGGTAGCACTACAGCGCTAGCAAGGCAGGCGGGCATATCGCAGAGCGGGATAAGGCGATACTTCCGCGGGGGCGACCCCTCCCGGCGCCACCTTATTGCGATAGCAAACGCCGCGGGCGTATCTGTTGAGTGGCTCGCCACCGGGGAGGCAGGGGGCGCACCGGAGGACAAGGCTCCTTCCGTCCTAGGCGACAACTGGAAGGTGGCGCTGGTGGCCCAGTTCAACCGCTACTACTCCGAGGACTTCCGCGGCCGCAACCTGTACAAGGGGCTCAAAGCCTTTGTGGACGAGGTCCAGCCACAAGACCCTGCTGGCAACCCGCTCTCAGAGGGCGAGCTCTATGACCTCATCCAGGAGGTCGACCCAGGGGTCGTCTACCCCAAGCCCAAATACAGGGGCGAGAACCACGGCGAGATTCCGTTCTTGCCGGGGCTGTCTGCAGCCCTGGCAAGGCCCATCGCCCGACAGACGGAAGGCCGTCCCGACGAGAGCACCCGCCGCCAGTGGCTAACCAAGAACGTCTACACGCTGCTCTGGCGCCTGTACGAGCAACGCGCAGACCTCCTGGAGGAGCTGAAGGAGGAGGACGTGGAGCCGGTAGTGGAGGTGGCCAACGAGGCGTACCACCGCCTCTACCCAGGCATCCAGCTCGGCGACACTGAAGAAGAAGCCCGGTAGGGGGGGGCAAGAGGAGGGAGGGGCCAGTCTCTATCAAAGCACGCGGCGCGAGCCGGAGTAGCCGCTCAGCCATGTGGCGCAAGCCGGTTCGCTGCACCTAGACCAGCACCTCGCGTAACCCACTGCACACAGCGGGCTTATCCCGCTTCATCCCACTCAAGCCCGCCATATCTCGCCTTCTCACCCCATCTGACGTGGCACACGTGACGACGCTGGTCAGGGGCACGAAGTCGCCGTCC
>CAJXKI010000004.1 GCA_913055765.1 uncultured Ectothiorhodospiraceae bacterium | reverse complement strand
GACTACAACCACAACCCGGCGTCGAGCATCTTCGATGCGCCGCTGACCAAGGCCCAGGGGCCGCGGCTGATCAAGGCGTGCGCCTGGTACGACAACGAGTGGGGCTTCTCCAGCCGCATGATCGACATCTCGATCGCCATGATGCGCGCCTAGGGACCCCTCTCCAGGCGCGTACGCACCGGCACCGGCGCCCCGCCTCCGAGCGGGGCGCTCTAGGTCCGGGGCCCGGGTATGTGCCCCGGCGCTCAGTCCGGGGCGCTGTCCACGATGCGCTGCAGCCACTCCGCCTCGAGCAGCCGGATGGCCCGGCTGCGCTCCTCGAGCAGCCGCTCACGCTTCCAGCGCGCCATCACGCGGCTGACCGTCTCCACCCGCAGGCCGAGCAGCTCGCCGAGCTCGCTGCGTGACAGGGGCAGCGGGAGCCATTGCGCCTGGGGGCCGTGCTTGCGCTGCCAGTGGAGCAGGAAGGAGGCGATGCGCTCCTCCGCCTTGCGGTTGCCGAGCTCCAGGGCCAGGGACTCGACCTCGTCCAGGGCCCGGCGCCACCGCCCGAGCAGGGCGTCGGTGAAGGCCGGGTCGTCGGTGCGGAGCTGCTCCAGCAGGGTGTTCGGTAGCCGGCACAGGGCCACCGGCGTCAGCGTGATGGCGGTGTGGTGGTGGCAGTCGCCGAACAGCCCCTCGGCGCCGAAGAAGTCCCCGCCGACGAGCAGCCGTACGATCTGGCTCCGCCCGCCGGGCTGATTGCGGACCAGCTTGATGATGCCCTCGCGCAGGGTGAACGCCGCGTCCGCGGCGTTGCCCTCCCGGTAGAGGATGGTGCCCTCGGGCTCCTCGAACTGCCGGGCCTGCTCGTGGACTCGCTGGACCGTTTGCTGGTGGATCTCGCCGAAGAGCGCGACGGAGCGGACCGCGCAGTTTTCGCAGTCGCAGGGCTGCATGATGATCCATTCCGTAGGGTCGCTGAGCTGCCTCGACTCTACCACAGTCACGGCCTTGTTATTGGGGTTGGTCAATAGGGTCAGGGGCTGCTCGCCCCCGCGCCCACCTCAGGGCGTATGGCAACCCCCTAGGGGCGGGCGCTCGGCGGGCGTGCCACGGTGCGCGGCGTCAGGCCGGCGCGGTGAGCAGCCGCTCGGCCTCGCGGTACTTCTCCGCCGTCTGGCGGATCGTCGCCTCGCTCAGGTGGGGGGCCGGCGGCGTCTTGTCCCAGCCTAGCGACGCCAGGTGGTCGCGGATGTACTGCTTGTCGAACGCCGGCGGCGTGGTGCCGGGCTGCCAGGCGTCCGCCGGCCAGAAGCGCGAGGCGTCCGGGGTCAGCAGCTCATCGATGATCACCGGCTCCCCCTCCGGCGTGACGCCGAACTCCAGCTTGGTGTCAGCGATGATCAGGCCGCGGACCTCGGCATGCGCGGTGGCCAGCTCGAAGACCTCGAGGGCGATGGCGCGGATGCGCGAGGCCAGCGTCTCACCGATGAGGCCGACGGTCTCGTCGAAGGAGATCGGCTCGTCGTGGCCACCCACCGCCGCCTTGGTGGTGGGGGTGAAGATCGGCTCCGGGAGCCGGTCCGAGGCGCGCAGCCCGTCGGGCAGGGCGACCCCGGAGACGGTGCCGTCGCGCTGGTACGAGGCCCAGCCCGAGCCGGTGAGGTAGCCGCGGACGATGGCCTCCACCGGCAGCGCCTGGAGCCTGCGGACCACCACCGCCCGGTCGCGGACCTGGTCGGCCTCCTCGGGGGCTACGACCTCCTCCGGGGCCGTGTCGAGCAGGTGGTTGGGGGCCAGGTGGGCCGTCTTGCGGAACCAGAAGCTCGATACCCGGGTGAGCACCGCCCCCTTGCCGGGGATGGGGTCCGGGAGGACGACATCGAAGGCGGAGAGCCGGTCGGTGGCGACGATGAGGAGCCGGTCGTCATCGACGGCGTAGATGTCGCGGACCTTGCCGCTGTGCAGCAGCGGCAGGCTTCGGATATCCGTCTGGTAGAGGGGGGCTGTCGTGCGCATAGGTTATACCCTAACCCAGGGCGTGGAATGCGGCCAGCGCTTCCTGCCGGCTGGCGCGGAGGTCCACGAGCGGCTCCGGGTAGGTCCAGCCGAGGCGTATCCCGCCGCGCGCCCGGACGTCCGCCGGCGCCGCCCATGGCTGGTGGATGTGCGACTTCGGCAGCCCGGCCACCTCCGGGACCCAGTGGCGGACGTAGTCGCCGTCCGGGTCGAAGCGCTCCCCCTGGCGCACGGGGTTGAAGATGCGGAAGTAGGGGGCGGCGTCGGCCCCGCAGCCGCTGACCCATTGCCAGCCCATGCTGTTGCCCGCCAGCTCCCAGTCCACCAGCGTGTCGCGGAAGTGGGCCTCGCCGTGCTGCCAGGGCAGGCGCAGGTTCTTGACCAGGAAGGAGCCCACCACCATGCGCAGCCGGTTGTGCATCCAGCCGGTGGCCCACAGCTCACGCATGCCGGCATCCACCAGCGGGATGCCGGTCGCGCCGCGGCGCCAGGCGTCGAGGAGCGCGCCGCCGGGATCCGCGCGCCACGGGAAGGCCTCGAAGCGCCGGTCGAAGGGGCGGCAGCAGAGCTCCGGGTCCTGCCACAGCAGGTGGTGGCCGAACTCCCGCCAGCCCAGCTCGCCGAGGAAGGCGTCAACGCTCGCCTCCGCCCCCGGCTGCGCCGCCCGAGTCTCGGCGGCGGCATGCCAGACGGCGCGCACGCTCACCTCCCCGAAGTGCAGCCGCGGCGACAGCCGCGAGGTCCCGTCCCGGGCGGGATAGTCGCGCCGCTCGGTGTACGCGGCGAGGCCGCCCTCGGTGAACCGGCTCAGCTGCTCCTGCGCTGCCGGCTCGCCGGGCCGCCAGCAGGCCTCGAGCTTGCTGTCCCAGCGGATGCGCGGCAGCAGCCCCAGGGCCTCCAGCGGCCGCGGCTCCGGGATGGCGTCGGGCAGCGGTGGCAGCGCCGGCGCCGGGGCCGGCTGAGCCGGGTCGAGCTGGGGGCGCACGCTGCGCCAGAAGGGGGTGAAGGCCCGGTACGGGGTGCCGCTGCGGTTGCGCACGGCGCTCGGATCGGTGAGCAGCCCGTCGGCCAGGATCGCCAGTGCGACCCCGGCCTCCGCCAGCGCGGCGCGCACCGCAGCCTCCTGGCGCCGGGCCCAGGGCTCGGCGATGCTCGTGCAGTAGACGGTGTCCGCCTCGCTGACCTGCGCCCAGTGGCGCAGCCGCTCGGCGGCGGCGCCGCGGTCGAGGCAGAGCCGGCTGCCGGCGGCCGCCAGCCGCCCGGCCAGGGCGGCGAGGCTGTGGTGCAGCCACCAGTGGCTTGCTGCGCCTATTGCCGGCGTCACCTCCTCGGGGGCGTGGATATAGAGCGGGACGACGCGATCGGCCTGCTGCGCCGCGGCGGCCAGCGCAGGCTGGTCGTGCAGGCGCAGGTCCCGGCGTAGCCAGACCAGGGCGGTGCTCACGGCTCGGGCTCCTCAGTGGCAGTGGGCTTGCAGGCCGGCGATGGCCTCATGGGGCTCACCCGCCAGGGCCAGGGTGCCCGGCGGCAGATCTGCCGGGCGGCCGGCGCCGGGGCCGGTGACCCCTAGCGGCGGCTGCCCGGGGGCCGCCAGCTCGGCGGCCGCCTCCTCCCAGGCCGGCGCCTGGCCGGCGTAGAGCAGTACGGCGTCCGCCTCCCCGCGCCGCGCCCCGGCGGCGATGGCCGGGGCCGGGACCCCCTCGCCGAGCAGCAGGGGGCGGTGGCCGACGTTGAGGGCGGCCAGGGCGAGGGCGCACAGCGCCGTCTCCGCCAGCGTGGGCGGGGCGCTGTCCCCGGCCAGGGCGGCGAGCAGGAAGCGCCGGCCCCGGCCCTGTAGCCGTTGGCGTTGGGCCAGGTGGCCCAGCCGGCCGCGCAGGTAGCGCGCCAGCAGGTAGCCCTCGGCCGCCGCGTCCCAGCCGCTGCGCTGCCGCTCCGCCAGGGCCGGCAGCAGGACGTGGCTGGTGGCCCGGTCCGCCGGGTAGAGGCTGAGCAGCTCGCCCAGCGCCCCCTCCAGCGCCCCCGGATCGAAGCGGGCGAGCACCCGGTCCAGGTGTCTCCGCCAGGCCGGCCAGGGGGCCTCGCCTGTGGCGAGGGCCTGCCCGCTCGCCTCGGCGTCGAGGATCTCCCGCGCCCGGCTGATCAGTACGCCCCGGTCGAGCAGCGCCAGGATGCGGCGGATGCGGGCGATATCCGCCTCGGTGTAGAGGCGGTGGCCCTTGGTGGTGCGCTCCGGCCTGAGCAGCCCGTAGCGCCTCTCCCAGGCCCGCAGGGTGACGGGGTTCACCCCGGTGAGCTCGGCCACGGCGCGGATGGGGTAGACCGGCCGGTCGTCACTCATGCGGGCGCCGGGCCACGAAGCGGTGGAGGTCGATGCGCCCGCAGCGGAAGCCGCCCTCGCAGTAGCCCAGGTAGTAGCGCCACATGCGCTGGAAGCGCTCGTCGAAGCCCTGCGCCCGGACCTCGCGGCAGCGGGCGAGGAAGTTGCGGTGCCAGGTGCGCAGGGTCTGCGCGTAGTCCGCGCCGTGGGCGGTGACCTGCTCGCAGCGCAGCCCGGCGGCCGCCAGGCCCTCGCGCACGTGGCGGGCGGTGGGCAGCATGCCGCCGGGGAAGATGTAGCGCTGGATGAAGTCCGGGCCGGCGACATAGGTCGGCCAGGCGGCCTCGTCGATGGTGATGATCTGCAGCACTGCCCGGCCGCCCGGGCGCAGGCAGCGGTAGACGGTGTCGAAGAAGGTCGCCCAATGCGCCTGGCCGACGGCCTCGAACATCTCGATGGAGACCACGTGGTCGAAGGGGCCGGCCACCTCGCGGTAGTCCTGCAGGCGCAGGTCGGTGTGGCCGTCCAGCCCCTCGGCGGCGAGGGCCTCCCGGCCCCAGCTGAGCTGCTCCTGGGAGAGGGTCACGCCGGTGACGTGGACGCCCGCCCGGGCCGCCTCGCGGGCGAAGCCGCCCCAGCCGCAGCCGATCTCCAGGATGTGCTCGCCGGGGCGGGCGCCGAGGTCCTCGAGGGTGCGCTCGTACTTGCGCCGCTGCGCGGCGGCCAGCGGCTGGTCCGGCTCGTCGAACAGCGCCGACGAGTAGGTCATGCCCTCGTCGAGCCAGAGGCGGTAGAAGTCGTTGCCCAGGTCGTAGTGGTAGGCGATGTTGCGCCGGCTGCCCCGCGGGGTGTTGGCGCGCAGCCGGTGGAGCAGGCTGAGCAGGGCCCGCGAGTACCAGCGCCCGGCCGGGGCGGTGTTGTAGGCGTGCTCATTGCTCGCCATCACCGCGATCAGCGCCGCCAGATCCGGCGTATCCCACTCGCCGGCCATGAAGCCTTCGGCGAAGCCGAGGTCGCCACGGTGGAGGATTCGCGCCGTGAGCCGCCCCGGGTGGTGCAGGGTCATCGCTGCCGCGGGGCCGTCGTAGGTGCCGCCGAAGCGCAGCGAGGCGCCGTTGGGCAGATGCAGCTGCAAGGTCCCGGTGTGGAAGCGCGCCAGCCGGGCGAGCAAGGGGCGGGCGGCCAGCGGCACGTGGGCCCGGACGGATCCGGCGTCGCTGAGCTGCGTCATCCGATGTGCTCCTCTGGCGGTTCCGGCTTGCTGTGGAACTTGCCGCCGCGCAGGTAGATCTTCAGCGCCTCCCAGTGGATCCCGGCCAGGGCGCGCATCCCGGGGGGCGGCAGCCGCCCGAGGATGCGCCACAGCTGGCTGTCGGTCAGCGGCCGGCGCTCGCCGGTCTGGACCGCCGAGAGGCGCTGGCCCTCTGCCCCATCGTAGCCGATGGCTACCGTCAGGGAATCCGCCGGCGCCGAGAGGTGGAAGCGGTACTCGCCGTCCAGGGGCATGAAGGGCGAGACGTGGAACACCTTGGCCGCCCGGCTGCGGATGGGGAAGGCCATGGGGGCGCTATCGTGGTGCAGCAGGTAGCCGTAGGTCTCGCCGAAGGTGTTGTGCACCTCGCAGAGCACCGCTCGCGGCTGCTCGTCGCGGTCGAGGCAGAACCACACCGACAGCGGGTTGAAGGCGTGGTTGAGCACGCGGGGGACGGTGAGCAGCAGCACACGGCCATCGGCGCTGTCCAGGCCGCGTGCGCGCAGGACCCCGTCGATCCACGTGCGCAGCGGCGTGCCGTCCTGGGGGCCGTAGTCGCGGTCGTGGATGCTGACCAGGCCCCGGCGGTTGTAGGCGAAGAGCCGGCTGCGCCGGTCGAGCGCCGGCAGGTCGTCCAGGTCGAGGAGGAAGGCCGCGTAGCGGTACCGGAAGTGGTACGTGGGCGCGACGGTGCGGCGGTGGGTGACCGCCCCGACGTAGAGCGCAGGCGCCTCGATCATGCCGGCTCCTCCTCCGCCTGGGTGGAGGTGGACGCCGCGCGGAGCGCGGCGCCCGGCGCCTCCCGGTCCCACGGCGGCGGGCAGCCGAGCCGCTCGGCCACGCGGATGGCGGAGCGCAGGCCGTCCTCGTGGAAGCCGAAGCCGGTCCAGGCGCCGCAGAACCACAGCCGGTCCCGCCCCTGGATCTGGGGCAGGGCGTCCTGCGCCTCGGCCGCCGGGCCGTCGAGGATCGGGTGGGTGAAGCGCAGGCGGCGCTGGATGCGGCCCTCGTCGATGGCGTCCACCGGGTTGAGGGTGACGAAGGCGTCCTGCTGGCTGGGGACCTGCTGCAGCCGGTTGAGCCAGTAGGTCACCGAGACCGGCCGCTGCGATCCCTCCTCGGCGGCGCTGATGTGGTTCCAGCTCGCCCAGACGCGGCGCCGCCGGGGCATGGCCGCCGGGTCGGTGTGCAGCAGCGCTTGGTTCTCCTGGAACCGGCACTTGGCGAGCAGCTGTGCCTCCGCCTCGTGGGGGGCGTCGAGCATGGCCAGGCTCTGGTCCGCGTGGGCGGCGAGGACGACCTCATCGAAGCGGCCCAGCTCGCCGTCGTCGCCGGCCAGGCGGACGCCGCCGGCGTCGAGGCGCTGCACGCTGCGCACCGGGGTGCCCGTGCGTACGGTGTGCAGCGCCGGCAGGAGCGCATCGATGTAGCGCCGCGCCCCGCCGGGCACGGTGTGCCACTGCGGCCGGTCCACCAGGTCGAGCAGGCCGTGGTTGCGGAAGAAGGCCAAGAACCGCCGCGCCGGGAAGGCCCGCAGGCTGCTCGGCGTGCAGGACCAGATGGCCGCCGCCATGGGCAGCAGGTAGTGGCGGCGGAAGCCCGGCCCGTAGCCGCCGCGGTCGAGGTACGTGCCGAGGGCCACGTCGTCGCTGAGCTCGCCGGCGAGATCGCGCTTGGCGCGGCGGTTGAAGCGCAGGATGTCGAGGATCATGCGCAGGAAGCTGGGCCTGAAGAGGTTGCGGCGCTGCGCGAAGAGCCCGCCCAAGCCATCGCCGTTGTACTCCAGGTCGTCGTCCCGGTCGGCGCAGGCGAAGGACATGTCTGACGCCTGGCCCTCGATGCCGAGGTGATCGAGCAGCGCGCACAGCTGCGGGTAGTTGCGCGGGTTGTAGACCATAAAGCCGGTGTCCACCGGGTGGTCGCCGTCGCTGAGCCGCGCGTCGATGGTGCACGTGTGCCCGCCGACGTAGTCGGCCGCCTCGAGCAGCGTCACCCGGTGCCGGGCCGACAGCAGCCAGGCCGCTCCCGCACCGGCGATCCCGCCGCCGACCACCGCGACATGCTTGTCCTGCAAGGCCTTCCCCCTTGTGCTGTGGGGTCCGCTGCGGCTGTCCCGCGCGGTCCCGTCCCTCGTAATCCCCTAGATGCTAAGCGTACAGGCCTTGTAAGACCACCACTGGCTCGCGGGTGCCCAGGGGCGGCCGCCTCCGGTATCCTCTGAGCCGGGGAGGTTAGGTCGGATGCAGCAGCCGTACCGGGTCATCCGCCGCTGGGCAGGGCGGATCCTCGCCACGCTCGGCGGCTGGTTCATCGCCGGCTGGGGCGGCGCGGCCGTGGGATTGGCCCTCGGCGCCGCCCTCGATCTGTGGCGGCGCCTGGCCCAGGCCGTCGGGCCGGTCTGGAGCGGCTGCGGCCTAGCGCCGCGGCAGCGGATCTTCGTCGGCGCTACGATGCTGGCCATGGGCCGCCTGGCCAAGGCGGACGGGCGGGTGAGCGAGGCGGAGATCGCTGCCGCCCGGGGGGTGCTCCACGAGCTCCCCCTGGATGAGCGTGGCCGCAGGCGCGCCATCACCGTCTTTACTCGGGGCAAGGCCCCGGACGCCCCCCTGGGTCCCGTGCTGGTGCTGATGCGTGCCGTCGGCCGGAGCCAGCCGCAGGCGCTCGCGCAGCTCCTGGCCTACCAGCTGCGCGTGGCCCTCGCCGATGGTGGCCTGGTCCCATCCCGCGAGCGCCTCCTGCGCCGCATCTGGGTCTACGTAGGCGTCTCCCGGGCCGACCTGGACGCCCGCCTGGCGGCGCAGCGGCGCGGCGGCCAGGGCGGCGCACGGCCGACCTTGGAGCACGCCTACCGCCTCCTCGGCGTCAGCCGTGACGCCACCGCCGAGGAGGTGCGCAAGGCGTACCGCCGGGCCATCAGCGCTAGCCACCCCGACCGCCTGATCGCCCGCGGCGGCTCCCAGGCGGAGCTCGATGCCGCCAGCGAGCGCACCCGGCAGCTCCGCGCCGCCTACGAGGCCATCCGGGAGGCCCGAGGCGGGCCCTGAATGCTAGATTGGGCTGGCAAGGGCCCTGGTGCAGGAGCGCGGGCAGGCCTGCGCCGGGTCGGCAGCTAGGAGGAGGGCCGATGCAAGCGCGCTTTGCCGATCTGACTGTGGAGACCCGTGTCGGCGATATCGCCGCGCAGGGGGACTGCGACGCGGTGGTGAATGCCGCCAACGCCGAGCTGATGCCGGGCGGTGGGGTCGCCGGGGCGCTCCACCGCGCCGCCGGGCCGGAGCTCGCCGAGGCGTGCCGGCCGCTCGCGCCCATCCAGCCCGGCCAGGCGGTGATCACCGAGGCCTTCGCCCTGCCCAACCGCTACGTCATCCACTGCCTCGGGCCTGTCTACGGCGTCGATGAGCCCGGCGAGGAGCTCCTCGCCGCCTGCTACCGCAATGCCTTCCAGCGCGCCGAGGAGCACGGCCTGGCGAGCCTCGCCGTGCCGGCGATCTCCACCGGCGCCTTCGGCTTCCCCATGGAGCGTGCCGCGCGGGTGGCGGCCGGCGCCATCCGCGAGCACGCGCCGCGGCTGGAGCGTGTCCGGTGGCTGCGCTTCGTCCTCGCCGACGCGGCGGCGCGGCAGGTCCACGACCAGGTGCTCGAAGAGCTTACGGAGGGGGAGCCGTGACGGGTGCCTTGGATACGCAGCACGTGGCAGCGGCCTGGGACCGGGAGGCCCTGCCGGCGCTGACCTCCTTTGTCCGGATCCCGGCCAAGTCGCCGAGCTTCGACCCCGCCTGGGCCGAGAACGGCCACCTGGATGCCGCCCTGGAGCTCGGCGCCGACTTCTGCCGGCGCCTACTGCCCGAGGCGACGGTCAGCATCGAGCGCCAGGCGGGGCGGACGCCGCTGCTGTTCGTCGAGCTGCCGGGCAGCGACGCGGCGGCCGGCACGGCGCTCATCTACGGCCACCTGGACAAGCAGCCGGAGAGCAGCGGCTGGTCCGAGGGGCTCGCCCCATGGGAGCCGGTGATCCGCGACGGCCGGCTCTACGGCCGCGGCGCCGTTGACGACGGCTACGCGCTGTTCTCGGCGGTGGTGGCCGTGGCCTCGCTCCGCGAGGCCGGGCAGCGCCACCCGCGCTGCGTCTTCGTCGTCGAGGCCTGCGAGGAGAGCGGCAGCCTCGATCTGCCGGCCTACCTCGACGCCCTCGCCGAGCGCATCGGCCAGCCGGAGCTCATCGTCTGCCCGGATGCCGGCTGCGGGACCTACGATCGGCTCTGGTGCACCACCTCGCTACGCGGGATGATCACCGGCACCCTGCGCGTGGACGTGCTCAGCGAGGGGGTCCACTCCGGCGACGCCGGGGGCGTGGTGCCCTCGAGCTTCCGCCTCCTGCGCCAGCTCCTCAGCCGCCTGGAGGATCCGGACACGGGGCAGGTGCTGCCCCAGCTCTGCGGCGTGGCCATCCCGGAGCTGCGCCGCCAGCAGGCCGCCCATGCGGGGACTGTCCTCGGCGAGTTGACCCGCGAGCGCTACCCCCTGCTCAGCGGGGTCGCTACCGAGTCCGCCGACCCGGCGGAGCGGATCCTCGATCGCAGCTGGCGGCCTGCTCTGGAGATCGTCGGCGCCGAGGGGCTGCCGCCGGTCGAGGCCGCCGGCAACGTCCTGCGCCCGTTCACCGCCACCAAGATCGCCCTGCGCCTGCCGCCCACCGCCAACGCGGAGGCGGTCGCCGAGGGGCTGCAGGAGCTGCTCACCGAGGATCCGCCGTCAGGCGCCCGGGTGGCGTTCGAGCCCGGCGCCGTGGCCTCGGGGTGGGAGGCGCCGGAGCCGGCGCCGTGGCTGGACCAGGCCCTGGAGCGCGCCTCCTGCGCCCACTTCGGCGCCGAGCCGGTGCACATGGGTGAGGGCGGGACCATCCCGCTCATCAACTGGCTGCAGGCCCGCTTCCCGCAGGCGGACTACCTCGTCACCGGCGTCGCCGGCCCCGGCGCCAACGCCCACGGCCCGGATGAGTCGCTGCACCTGGACGCCGCGCGGCGGCTGACGGCCTGCCTCGGCGAGGCCCTGCACGCCCTCGCGGCCCGGGACGGCTAGGCGCGGCTGCCCCCTCGCCGGCGGGCTCAGACGACCCGGGCGAAGGCGAGGACCGCGAGCACCAGCAGCGCCGCCGCCAGGAGGAAGGCGGTGTTGCTGATCACCTCCGAGCGCTCGCGCACGGCCACGCCGGCGCCGACCAGCACGGACACGGCCAGGAGCAGGATCAGCCCCGGCATGGGTGGACGGCCTCCTGCCGCTCGCCTGCCGGGCCTCGCTGCCCGCCCCGCTCGGCGGGGGTGGGGGTACGCCTCGTCATCGGGCCCTCCCTAGTGGCTCGGGTACCGCCTCAACGATACAGGCTGGGGCGGCGGCGACGCAGCTCGCGCCGGGCGCCCACCGCCAGGGTTGCCACGGTCAGCGGGATCACGAGGCCGAGCATCGCCGCGCTGAGCAGGGGCAGCGCCGGGTGCTGCGTGGCGGCGAGGAAGAGGAAGGCGCAGTAGACGGCGTAGTAGCCGAGGAACAGCACCCCCTCCCAGCGCGCGATGGTGTGCCCCGTGAAGAACACCGGCAGGCACGCGAAGGCCGCGGCGAGCATGACCGGGAGGTCGAAGACCAGCGCCTGCCGGGCCACGTGGACGCCCCCTGGTGCCAGCAGGGCGGCGCAGCCGAGCACCGCGAGCAGGTTGAAGATGTTGCTCCCCACGGCGTTGCCCACCGCCATCTGCCGGTCGTCGCGCGCCATGGCCACCAGGCTGGTGGCGAGCTCGGGCACCGAGGTGCCCACCGCCACCAGGGTCAGCCCGATGACCAGCTCGCTGATGCCGAGTGCCGTGGCGATGGCTGCAGCGGCCTCGACCAGCAGGAACGAGCCGCCGGCGAGCAGCGGGATACCGAGCAGGAGCCGCAGGGCCGCGCCCGGTATCGAGCCGTCTCCCGGGGCCTCGTCGGGCGCTACCTGCTGCCGGTCCCAGCGTACGGTCAGCACCAGGTAGGCGGCGAGGGCGAGGAGGAGGACGGCGCCTTGGGCCGGCCCGAGGTCGCCGGCGACGGCGAGCCCGGCCACGAGCAGGGAGACGGCGATCATGACCGGCACGTGGATGCGGATGAGCCGCCGGGCGACGGCGATGGGCGCGAGGGTGGCGGCGAGGCCGAGGACGAGGAGGATGTTGGCGATGTTGCTGCCGACGACGTTGCCCAGGGCGAGGTCGGCGGCGTGCTCGGTGAAGGCGGCGCGCAGGGTGATGGCCAGCTCGGGGGCGCTGGTGCCGAAGGCGACTACGGTGAGGCCGATGATCAGCGGCGAGACCCCGAGCCGCCCGGCGAGCTGGGCGGCGCCGCGGACGAGGAGCTCGCCGCCGCCGAGGACGGCGGCGAGGCCGGCGGAGAACAGCAGCAGCTCGGTCATGGCGGCGTGCTCGAGGCCTTGTCGCTCCCTGGGCGGGTCTGCGCCGCCATCGGCCTGGGGCGGCGGCGCCACGGCGGTCTCGGCTACGGCGCCAGGACGACGCCGGTGAGGACGGCGGCATAGTGGCACGCAGCGGCGGCGATGACCAGGCTGTGCCACGCCACGTGGTGGAAGGGCAGCCGGTGCCAGAGGTAGAGCAGCACCCCGGCGCTGTAGAGGGCCCCGCCGGCGGCCAGCAGCACCAGCGCCGTCGTCGGGATGGCGGCGGCCAGCGGGCCGAGGACCGCCACGATCGACCAGCCCAGCAGCAGGGAGAGGGCGATCGAGAAGCCCCGTCCCGGGGGGCGGGAAGGCAGGAGCTTGGCGCCGATGCCGAGCAGGGCCACGCCCCAGGCGAAGACCAGCAGGGCCGATCCGTAGGGGGGTGCCAGGGCGCTGGCGGCGAAGGGGGTGTAGGTGGCGGCGACCATGAGGAAGATCGCCGCGTGGTCGAGCCGCTGGAGCCGCTCGGCCCACCGCGAGTGCCGGTCGGCGAGGTAGTAGTTGCACGCCCCGGAGACGGCGAAGAGCGTGATCAGGGCGAGGCCGTAGAGGCTGACGCTGGCCACGAGGGTGGCGTCGCCGCGGCGGAGGGCCAGGGCGATGGCGAGCGCGGCCGCGATCACGGCGGCGATGAGGGCGGCGAGGTGCAGGATCCGGTCCGCGAGCTGCTCGATCCGGCTGTAGGGGCGGGCGCGCAGGCTCATGCCTGGGAGTCTAGGCGGGCCGAGGGCGCGGGACCAGGCGGCGGTCCCCGCGGACGGCGGGCCTGGCGGGGCTCGCCGGGCGTGCCTGCCTCGACGCCCGCGCCGGGGGCTATATAAGCGCTCCTAGGGGGTGGCTCGGACCAGTCGCGGATTTTCGTTATACTACGGCGATACTCGAACGCCGGATCCTAGCCGAGCAAGGAGCAGAGATGTTCTCCAGTGATATGACCATCGCGGGGTTCGACCCCGAGCTGGCCGCCGCCATGGCGGACGAGCGCCAGCGCCAGGAGGATCACATCGAGCTGATCGCCTCCGAGAACTACGCCAGCCCGCGCGTGCTCGAGGCGCAGGGCAGCGTGCTGACCAACAAGTACGCCGAGGGCTATCCCGGCAAGCGCTACTACGGCGGCTGCGAGCACGTCGACGTCGCCGAGCGGCTCGCCATCGACCGTGCCAAGGAGCTCTTCGGCGCCGACTACGCCAACGTCCAGCCGCACTCCGGCTCCCAGGCCAATGCCGCGGTCTTCCACGCCCTGCTCAACCCCGGCGACACCATCCTCGGGATGAGCCTCGACCACGGCGGCCACCTCACCCACGGCGCCAAGGTCAACTTCTCCGGCAAGCTCTTCAACGCCGTGCAGTACGGCATCGACGACGACGGCCAGATCGACTACGGAGAGATCCAGCGCCTGGCCGACGAGCACCGCCCGAGGATGATCATCGGCGGCTTCTCCGCCTACTCCCAGGTGGTCGACTGGTCCCGGTTGCGCGATATCGCCGACTCCGTGGGCGCCTACCTGCTGGTGGACATGGCCCACGTGGCCGGCCTGGTCGCCGCCGGCGTCTACCCCAACCCGGTGCCCTACGCCGACGCCGTTACCACCACCACCCACAAGACCCTGCGCGGCCCCCGCGGCGGGCTGATCCTGGCCCGCTCCAACCCGGAGCTGGAGAAGAAGTTCCAGTCGCTGGTCTTCCCCGGCACCCAGGGCGGGCCGCTGATGCACGCCATCGCCGGCAAGGCCGTGGCCTTCAAGGAGGCCCTGGACCCGGCGTTCCGGCAGTACCAGGAGCAGGTGGTGGCCAACGCCCGCGCCATGGCGGCGCGCGCCATCGAGCGCGGCTACAACGTGGTCTCCGGAGGCACCGACAACCACCTCTTCCTCATGGACCTGACGCCGAAGGGGCTCACCGGCAAGGACGCCGACGAGGCGCTCAGCCGGGCGAACATCACGGTGAACAAGAACACCGTGCCCAACGATCCCCAGTCGCCGTTCGTCACCAGCGGCCTGCGCATCGGGACGCCGGCGATCACGACCCGCGGCTTCCAGGAGGCCGAGGCGACCCGCCTGGCCGACTGGATCTGCGATATCCTCGACAACATGGGTGACGAGAGCGTCGTCGAGCGGGTCCGCGGCGAGGTCGAGCAGATCTGCCGGACGTTCCCGGTCTACAGCTGATCGGGCCCGGCCTCCGCCGAGCGGTTGCAAGCCGCGGGCACGGGTGGGAGGCTGGCCTGCCCCGGGCCGTCCAGGGCCACCTGGGCCTGGGCGCCGCTCGGCAACCGCCCGTGTCGTCTCGAGGCCTATGCGCTGCCCCTACTGCCAGCACCCGGATACCCGCGTAGTCGATTCCCGCCTGGCCGGGGAGGGCGAGCAGGTGCGGCGCCGGCGCCAGTGCCCGGCCTGCGGCGAGCGCTTCACCACGCACGAGACGCCGGAGCTGGTCATGCCCCGGGTCGTGAAGTCCGACGGGCGGCGCGAGCCCTTCGACGAGGACAAGCTGCGCCTCGGCTTCCGGCGGGCCCTCGAGAAGCGCCCGGTGGAGACCGAGGCCGTGGAGGCGGCGGTGCGCCGCGTGTGCCGGCGGGCCTCCGGGGCCGGCGAGCGTGAGGTGGCGGCCAACGCCATCGGCGAGTACGTTATGGCGGAGCTGCGTGAGCTCGACGTGGTCGCCTACGTCCGGTTCGCCTCGGTCTACCGGCGTTTCGAGGACGTCGGCGCCTTCCGCGAGGTCATCGAGGGCCTGGAGCGGCACCAGCGTGGCGACGGCGAGTAGCGAGCGCTGCCCGGACCAGCACTGGATGGCCCGCGCCGTGCGGCTGGCGGCGGCGGCCTTCCCGCCGCCGCATCCGAATCCGCGCGTCGGCTGCGTGGTGGTCCGCGACGGCCGCGTGGTGGCCGAGGCCGCCCACGAGCGCGCGGGCGGCCCCCACGCCGAGGCGGCGGCGCTGCAGGCCGCCGGCGGCGCGGCCGCCGGGGCGACGGCCTACGTCACGCTGGAGCCCTGCGCCCACTACGGGCGGACCCCACCGTGCAGCCGGGCGCTGATCGACGCCGGTGTGGCCCGCGTGGTGATCGGCCACCGCGATGCCAACCCGCAGGTGGCCGGCAGCGGCATCGCCCAGCTCGAGGCGGCCGGGATCCCGGTCCGGGAGGGAGTGCTCGGCGCCGACGCCGAGGCCCTGAACCGCGGTTTCCTGCGCCGGATCGCCGGCGGTCGGCCGTGGGTGACGGTCAAGGTGGCGGCGAGCCTCGACGGGCGTACTGCCATGGCCTCCGGCGAGAGCCGCTGGATCACCTCGGCGGCGGCCCGGCGGGACGTCCACCGCGGCCGGGCGCAGGCGGCGGCGGTGGTTACCGGGGCGGGGACGGTGCGCGCCGATGACCCGCGCCTCGACGCCCGCGACGTGGCGCCGGCCGTGCCGGCGGAGCGCCAGCCGCTGCGGGTGGTCGTCGACCCGCGCCTGAGCACGCCGCCGGGGGCGGCGCTGCTCCGGGCACCGGGGCCGGTGCTGCTCTGCCACGGCCCGCACGTCGACAGCGCCCGGGCCGAGGCGCTGCAGGCCCGCGGCGCCGAGCTGCAGGCCCTGCCGCTCGCCGAGGGCGGTCTCGAGCCAGCGGCCGTCCTGAGGGCCCTCGCCGGGCGCGAGGTCAACGAGGTGTGGCTGGAGGCCGGCCCGACGCTGGCCGGGGCGTGGGTGGCCGGCGGCCTGGCCGATGAGCTGCTGGTCTACACCGCGCCGCACCTGATGGGCGACGCCGCGCAGCCGCTGCTCGCGCTGCCGGGCATCGACGCCATGGCGCAGCGGCAGCCGCTGCAGTTCGCCGATGTCCGCCGGGTGGGCGAGGAAATCCGCATCACGGCAAGGTTGGTCTAGGCGCATGTTCACCGGGATCGTGGAAGCCCAGGGCCGGGTGGTCGCCCTCGAGGGCCGCGGCGGTGGCCGCGCCCTGTGGCTCGATGCCGCCGGGCTGGGCCTGGCGCAGGTGCAGCTCGGCGACAGCATCGCCGTCGACGGCGCCTGCCTGACGGTGGCCGCCATTGAGGGCGAGCGCCTTCGCGCCGATGTCTCCGACGAGACCCTGCGCTGCACCACCCTCGACGGGCTGCGCAGCGGCAGCCGGGTCAACCTCGAGCGCGCCGTGACCCCGGCCACCCCGCTCGGCGGCCACCTGGTCACCGGCCACGTGGACGGCGTCGGCGAGGTGGTGGCGCGGGAGCCGGCCGGCGGCTCCGAGCGCTGGCGCTTCCGCGTCCCGGAGGGGCTGGGGCGCTACGTGGCGGTTAAGGGCTCCATCGCCGTGGCCGGGGTGAGCCTGACCGTCAACGCCGTCGCCGGGCGGGCGTTCGAGGTGAACCTCATCCCGCACACCCTCGAGGCGACGAGCCTCGGCGAGCGCCGCGCCGGCGACCCGGTCAATATCGAGGTGGACCTGGTGGCGCGCTACGTGGAGCGGTTGCTCAGTGCTGGCACCGACGCCGATGGGGACGGCAGCGGGCTGACCCTGGAGCGGCTGCGGCAGGCTGGCTTCGGAGGTGGATGAGGGGATGAGCGAGACGTTGGCGTTCAACAGCATCGAGGAGATCGTCGACGACCTGCGCTGCGGGCGCATGGCGGTGATCCTCGACGACGAGGACCGGGAGAACGAGGGCGACCTGGTCATGCCGGCCAGCCTGGTCCGGCCCGAGGACATCAACTTCATGGCCCGGTACGGGCGCGGGCTGATCTGCCTGACGCTCACCCAGGAGCGCTGCGATCAGCTGCGGCTGCCGCTGATGGTCCACAGCAACGAGGCCCAGGGCACCACCAACTTCACCGTCTCCATCGAGGCGGCGGAGGGTGTGACCACGGGGATCTCGGCCGCCGACCGGGCGCGCACCGTGCAGGCGGCGGTGGCGCCGAGGGCGAGGCCCGAGGACCTGGTCCAGCCGGGGCACATCTTCCCGCTCATGGCGCAGCCCGGGGGCGTGCTGACCCGGGCCGGCCACACCGAGGCCGGCTGCGACCTGGCCCGCCTGGCCGGCTTCGAGCCGGCGGCGGTCATCGTCGAGATCCTCAACGAGGACGGCACCATGGCGCGCCGGGACGACCTCATGGCCTTCGCCCGGGGGCACGGGCTGAAGATCGGCACCGTGGCCGATCTGATCGCCTACCGCGTGCGCAACGAGCGCTCGGTGGACCACGTCGGCGCCTGCGAGCTGCCCACCGAGTACGGGACCTTCCGCATGCAAACCTACCGGGACCACGTCAGCGGCGCCCTGCACTTCGCCCTGGTCAGCGGCCGCGTGACCCCGGATGAGCCGGCGCTGGTCCGCGTCCACCTGGAGAGCCCGCTCCCCGACCTGCTCGGCGCTACCGGGCCGCGCTGCGGCTTCCCGCTGCGCTCGGCCCTGCGCCAGGTGGCCGCCGCCGACGGGGGCGTGGTGGTCGTGCTGCGCAACGCCGACCCCAATCACGAGATCCTCGAGCACATGCGCTGCTACCAGGGCGACGGCGGGGCGTGCCGCGAGGCCGAGGCGACGCCCCAGGACCTGCGCACCTACGGGATCGGCGCGCAGATCCTCACCGATCTGGGCGTGCGCCGCATGCGGGTGCTCAGCGCGCCGCGACGGATGCACGCCCTGTCGGGCTTCGGTATGGAGGTGGTCGAGTACGTCACCCCCGAGTGACGGGCCGGTGCTTGCGGTAGGCCCTGCGGGCCTGTAGGTTACGCCGCGCGCCAGCGCGTCTCAGCGAATCATCCTCAGGGAGCCGGCATGCAAGTAACCGAAGGACAACTCATTGCGCCCCAGGGGGCGCGCTTCGCCCTGGTGGCGTCGCGCTTCAATGACATGATCGTCGATCGGCTCGTCGATGGCGCCGCGGACACCCTGCGCCGCCACGGCGTGCCCGAGGAGCACATGGAGCTGGTCCGCGTACCCGGCTCCTTCGAGCTCCCGCTGGCCGTGCAGCGCGTGGCCGACACCGCTCGCGCCGATGCCGTGGTCGCCCTCGGCGCCGTGATCCGCGGCGGCACCGATCACCACCAGTACGTCGCCAACGAGTGCACCAAGGGGGTGGCGCAGGCGATGATGGGCACCAGCGTGCCGGTCGCCTACGGTGTGCTCACGGTGGAGACCGTGGAGCAGGCCATCGAGCGGGCCGGCACCAAGGCCGGCAACAAGGGCGCCGAGGCGGCGCTCTCGGCGCTGGAGATGGTCGATCTCATGCGGCAGCTCGAGGCCTGATGGGGGACGCAGAGGCAAGCAAGCGCCGCGCCAAGGCGCGCTCCAGGCTCGTCCAGGCGCTCTACCAGCACGCCGTCACCGGGCAGTCGGCCGGGGACATCGAGCGCCAGTTCCTCGCCGCCGGGCTCGGCGACATCGACACGGCGTACTTCCGCGAGCTGATCTACCGCGTCACAGAGCAGGCCCCGGAGCTCGACGAGCGCCTGTCGCAGCTGCTCGATCGCCCCCTGGACCGGCTGGATCCGGTGGAGCGGGCCATCCTGCGGCTCGGCGCCTACGAGCTGGCCGAGCGCCCTGAGGTGCCGTACCGGGTCATCATCGACGAGGCGGTGGGGCTGGCCCGCCGCTTCGGCGCCGAGCAGTCCCATCGCTACATCAACGGCGTGCTCGATCGCCTCCTGGAGTCGGTCCCGATGCGCGCCGCCGAGCGTCAAGCCAAGCGAGGTTCGTAGTGCCCGTGGGGGGAGGCGAAGCGGCGCTGATCCGGCGCCACTTCCACGCGCTGACCGCGCAGCGCGACGGCGTCGAGCTCGGCGTCGGCGATGACGCGGCGCTGCTCGATGTGGCTGCCGACGGCCGGCTGGCCGCCTGCTGCGACACCCTGGTGGCCGGTGTCCACTTCCCGGCGGACATCCCGCCCGAGGCGCTCGGCCACCGCGTGCTGGCCGTCAACCTCAGCGACCTGGCCGCCGTCGGCGCGCGGCCGGCCTGGGCGCTGCTGTCGGTGACCCTGCCGGAGCCGGACCGGGCGTGGCTGGAGCGCTTCAGCGCGGGCTTCAAGACGCTGGCCGACCGCTACGGCGTGGCCCTGGTCGGCGGCGACACCACCCACGGCCCCACCGCCGTCTCCGTCACCGCGCTGGGCTGGGTCAGCGACGCCATGGGGCTGCGCCGCAGCGGCGCGCGCCCCGGTGACGGGATCTGGGTGACCGGCACCCTGGGGGATGCCGCCCGCGGCCTAGAGCTGTGGCAGGGGCGCGACGGCGACACGGTCAGCGGTGACCCGGCCTACCTGGTGGGGCGTCTGTTCCGCCCCGAGCCGCGGCTCGCCGCCGGGCAGGCCCTGCTCGACACGGCCACCTCGGCCATCGACATCTCCGACGGCCTGGCCGCCGACCTCGCCCGGGTGCTGGAGGAGAGCGGCGTTGGCGCCACCCTGAGCCTGCCGGCGCTGCCGCGCTCGCCGGCGTTCCTCGCCGAGGGCGGCACGCTGCGCCACGCGCTCTACGGCGGCGACGACTACGAGCTGTGCCTGACCCTGCCGCCGTCGGTGGAGGCGGAGGAGATGGCCCGGCTGGGCGAGCGCCTGATGACCCCGCTCACCCGCGTGGGTACGGTGGAGGCGACCCCGGGGCTGCGCGGCGAGGACGCCGATGGCGCCGTCTCGGCCCTCGAGCCCGAGGGCTACGACCACTTCGCGGGGGGCGCGTGAGTGGCCTCCAGCTGCGCCGGCCCGTCCACCTCCTGGCCCTGGGGGGCGGCCTGGGCCTGGCGCCGTGGGCCCCCGGCACCTTCGGCACCCTGGCGGCGCTGCCCATCGCCGCTGCCCTCGCTGCGGCGCCGGCCGGCGTCTACCCGCTGGCCACGGCGGCGGTCATCGCCGCCGGGGTGGGGATCTGCGGCCGTGCTGCCGCTGATGCCGGTGTCGACGACCACCCGGCCATCGTCTGGGATGAGATCGCCGGCTTCCTGGTCGCGGTGATGCCCCTCGCCCTGGGGGTGGAGGGGGTCCACCCGGTCGTAGACGGGGCCGTACTCTTCCTGCTCTTCCGCCTCTTCGACGGCGCCAAGGTCGGCCCCATCGGCTGGCTCGACCGCCACCTCCACGGCGGGGTAGGCATCATGGCCGACGACCTCGCCGCGGGCGCGGCCGCCGCCGCGGTGTGGTGGGCCGGGACGGCCCTGATCCCCGCGGCGTGAGGCCGAGGGTCGCGTCAGCCGGGGCGCCGCGCCCGCGAGGGTCGCGAGCGGCGGATCCGGCGCACTAGAATGAGCCCCAGGAACCGCTCCATGCCGACGAGGTGGCGCAGACGGTGATCCAGCGTGTCTACGTAGAGAGCCAAGGCTGCCAGATGAATACCTACGACGCCGGCCGGGTGGCCGACGTCCTCGCCAGCGAGGCCGGCCTCGAGCAGGTGGCTCGCCCGGAGGAGGCCGACCTGCTGCTGCTCAATACCTGCTCGGTACGCGAGAAGGCGCAGGAGAAGGTCTTCTCCCGGCTCGGGCGCTGGCGGCGGTACAAGGAGGCGCACCCCGGGGTGCTCATCGGCGTCGGCGGCTGCGTGGCCAGCCAGGAGGGGGCGGACCTGCTGCGCCGGGCGCCCTTCGTGGACCTGGTCTTCGGGCCGCAGACGCTGCACCGGCTGCCCGATATGCTCGCCCGCCGGCAGGCCGGGGAGGGGCCCCAGGTGGATGTCGCCTTCCCCGAGATCGAGAAGTTCGACCGCCTCCCGGAGCCGCGGGCGGAGGGGCCGAGCGCCTACGTCTCCGTGATGGAGGGGTGCAGCAAGTACTGCTCCTACTGCGTGGTCCCCTACACGCGCGGCGAGGAGATCAGCCGCCCGGTGGCCGATGTCCTCGCCGAGGTCCGGCAGCTGGCCGCCCAGGGGGTGCGCGAGGTCAACCTGCTCGGGCAGAACGTCAACGCCTACGCTGGCGCCCTGGAGGACGGCGACAGCGCCGACCTGGGGCTGCTCATCGAGGCGGTCGCCGGGATCGACGGCATCGACCGGATCCGCTTCACGACCTCGCACCCGGCGGAGTTCCACAGCGGGCTCATCGAGGCCCTCCGCACGGTCCCGGAGCTCGCCGACTTCGTCCACCTGCCGGTGCAGAGCGGCTCGGACCTGGTCCTCAAGCTCATGAAGCGCGGCCACGACACCGCCGCCTACGAGGAGCTCATCGCCCGGATCCGCGCCGCTCGGCCGAGCGCGGTGATCGCCACCGACCTCATCGTCGGCTTCCCCGGGGAGACGGAGGCCGAGTTCGAGGAGACCCTGGCGATGGTCGACTGGGTCGGCTTCGACGGCGGCGCCTTCAGCTTCGTCTTCAGCCCGCGCCCGGGGACGCCGGCCGCGGAGCTCACCGACGATGTGCCTCAGGCCGACAAGCGCGCCCGGCTGCAGCGGCTGCAGGCGCGCCTGCACGAGCAGCAGGCCGCGGCCCACCGGGCGCTGGTCGGCACCACGCAGACCGTGCTCATCGACGGTCCCTCGCGGCGCGATCCCAACGAGCTCGGCGGGCGCACCACGGGGAACCGGGTGGTCAACTTCGCTGGGGATCCGGCGTGGCTCGGCCGGTTCGCCGAGGTGTACATCAGCGATGCCCGCGCCCACTCCCTGCGCGGGCGGGCCGTCGCCGTGGAGGGTGAGGTCATGGACCATGCAGCAGCCGGCGCAGGCGGGTGAGAGCGTGAGCACACGGCCGCAAGCCATCGATCTGGAGCTGACGCCTGCTGACAACGAGCGCCTGGCGCGCTTGTGCGGGCAGTTCGACGAGAACCTCCGCCAGCTCGAGCGCCGCCTGGCGGTGGAGATCCAGAACCAGGGCCACCGCTTCCGGGTGATCGGCGAGGACCAGGCGGTCCGCGTCACCCGGCAGGTGCTCGAGGAGCTCTACGAGGCCGCCGCCCAGCAGCACCTGGAGCCGGAGGATGTCCACCTCTACCTGCAGCAGGCTCGGCTGCAGGAGCTGCACGAGGCGGCCGCCCGGGAGCCGGGCAGCGCCGCCCGCGAGCAGGCGGGTGGCGGCGCCGCGGACGACGACGGGCCGGAGGCGAGCGGCCGCGACGAGCGGGATGAGGCGGCGGCAGTGGTGCGGACGCGCAAGGCCGTCATCCGCGGCCGTGGCCCTGGGCAGCGCGCCTACCTGCAGCGCATCCGCGACTACGACCTGAGCTTCGGCATCGGGCCGGCGGGCACCGGCAAGACCTTCCTCGCCGTGGCCTGCGCCGTCGAGGCGCTGGAGGCCGAGGAGGTGCGCCGCCTGGTGCTGGTGCGCCCGGCGGTGGAGGCCGGCGAGAGCCTGGGCTTCCTGCCCGGGGACATGGCGCAGAAGGTCGATCCCTACCTGCGCCCACTCTACGATGCCCTGTTCGAGATGCTCGGCTTCGAGCGGGTCAACCGCCTCATCGAGCGCAACGTGATCGAGGTGGCGCCGCTCGCCTTCATGCGCGGCCGTACCCTCAACCACGCCTTCGTCATCCTGGACGAGGCGCAGAACGCCACGGTGGAGCAGATGAAGATGTTCCTGACCCGCCTGGGGTTCGGCTCCACCGCCGTGGCCACCGGCGACGTGACCCAGGTGGACCTGCCGGCGGAGAAGACCTCCGGGTTGCGCGACGCCGTGGACGTCCTCCACGACGTCGACGGGGTCAGCTTCACCTTCTTCGCCGCCAACGATGTGGTGCGCCACCCGCTGGTCCAGCGCGTGGTCGAGGCCTACGACTCGCGCACCCGCCGGATCGGCAGCGGCAAGGCAGGGAAGCAGGGCGCGAGTTGAGCGGGATCGAGCTAGCCTTCCAGCCCGTCGCCGAGGCGCCGGCGCCAGGATCGGAGCAGGTGAGCCGCTGGCTTGAGGCGGCCCTCGCCGGCAGCGGCCGCAGCGGCGAGGTCACTGTCCGCATCGTCGACGAGCCGGAGTCGCAGGCGCTCAACCGCGACTATCGGGGGCGTGATAGCCCCACCAACGTGCTCTCCTTCCCCTTCGAGCCGCCGCCGGGGATGCCGCCGGAGGCCGCCGGGATCATCGGTGACCTGGTCATCTGCGCGCCGGTGGTGGCCCGTGAGGCGCAGGCGCAGGGTAAGCCGGAGATCGACCACTGGACGCACATGGTGGTGCACGGCGTCCTGCACCTGCTGGGCTACGACCACGAGGCGCAGGCGCAGGCGGCCCGCATGGAGGCGGAGGAGCGGCGCATCCTGGCCGACCTCGGCGTCCCCGACCCCTACCAGGAGCAGTGACCCAGACCATGCCCGACGAAGCGCCAAGCAGCGCCGGCGCCGGCGGAGACGCCTCGTGGCGCGATCGCCTGCGCCGGCTCATCGCCCCGCCCGAGCCGCGCTCCCGCGAGGAGCTGGTCCAGTACCTGCGGCACGGCCAGTCTGCCGGGCTCCTCGATTCCGACGCCTTGTCCATGATCGAGGGGGTCATGCACGTCTCGGAGCTCCAGGCCCGGGATATCATGATCCCGCGCCCGCAGGTCACCGCCCTGCCGCGCGACAGCGCCCCCCACGAGCTGCTGCCGACCATCGTGCGCACCGGCTTCTCGCGCTTCCCGGTCACCGGCGAGAGCAAGGACGATGTCATCGGCATCCTGCTCGCCAAGGACCTGCTACGCCTGTTCCAGGAGGAGGGCGGCGGCTTCCGCCTGCGCGAGGTGCTCCGCCCGGTGCTGTTCATCCCCGAGAGCAAGCGCCTCGACGCGCTGCTCAAGCAGTTCCGCGAGAGCCGCAACCACATGTCGGTGGTGGTGGACGAGTACGGCGGCCTGGCCGGGATCGTCACCATCGAGGACGTCATCGAGCAGATCGTCGGCGAGATCGACGACGAGCACGACTTCGACGAGGATGCCCCCATCCTGGCCCGCGACGACGGCACCTGGATCGTCAAGGCCGTGGCCTCCATCGAGGCCTTCAACGAGGCCGTCGGCGCGCGCTTCAGCGACGAGGACCTGGACACCGTCGGCGGGTTCGTGGCGCGGCGCTTCGGCCACGTCCCCCGCCGCGGCGAGCGCATCGTCCTCGGCGGCTTCGAGTTCCGGGTGCTGCGGGCCGACCAGCGTCGCATCCACCTGCTGCGGGTGGTGCCGGTGGGCGAGGAGAGCGATGGCGCGGCTTGAGCGGCTGGCGGGGGCGTGGCATGGCGTGCTCGCCGCCGGCCTCGCCGGCGCCCTGCTGTCGCTGGCCTTCGCCCCGGTGGACTGGTCGTGGCTGGCGGTGGCCGCGCCGGCGGTGCTGTTCTACGTCGCCGCCGTGGCGCCGCGGCGGCAGGCCCTGCAGGCCGGCTACGCCTTCGGCCTGGGCGAGTTCGGCGTCGGCGTCTCCTGGGTCTTCGTCAGCATCAACGAGTACGGCGGCGCCGGGCCGGTGCTGGCGGCGCTGGTGACGGTGCTGCTGGTCGCCGGCCTGGCCCTCTTCCCCGTGCTGGCGGTGGCCGCCGGACGCGCCTGCGGCCCCGGCCGGACGGCGCGCCTGCTGCTGGCCCTGCCGGCGGCGTGGCTGCTGGTGGCGTGGCTGCGGACCTGGCTGCTGACGGGGTTCCCGTGGCTGTTCCTCGGCTACGCCACCCTGGACACCCCCCTGGCCGGGTTGGCGCCGGTGGGCGGGGTGCTCGGCCTGACCGCGGTGCTCGCCCTGCTCGCCGGCGCCGTGGCCTGGCTGGCCGCAGCGCCGAGCTGGCGCCGTGGCGCCTACGCCGCAGCGCTGGCCGGGCTGGCGGCGGCGGGCGGGGTGGCCGGGGAACGGGCGTCGTGGACCGAGGCCTACGGCGAGCCCCTGTCGGTGGCGTTGCTCCAGGGGAGCTTCGCCCAGGACGTGAAGTGGGATCCGTCGCAGCTGCCGCGCATCCTGGAGCGCTACGCCCGCCTGACCGAGGCGCACCTCGGGGCCGATCTCATCGTCTGGCCGGAGACCGCCGTCCCGCGGCGCTTCGACCGCGTCGCGCAGCCCCTTGAGGCGGTAGCCGGCCGCGTCCGCGAGGCGGGCGGCGCCCTGGTGCTCGGCATCCCCTACCGGGTGGCCGGGGCCGGAGGCGCCACCCTGCACAACAGCGTCGTCGCCTTCGGCCGCGAGCGCGCCGTCTACCACAAGCGCCACCTGGTCCCCTACGGGGAGTATGTCCCCCTCCGGTCGCTCTTCGGCCGCAGCCTCGACTTCCTCGGCGCCCCCTTGGCCGACTACGAGCCGGGGCCAGCGCCTGAGCCGCTGCGGCTCGGCCCGGAGCTCACCCTCGGCGCCACGGTCTGCTACGAGGTGGCCTACCCTAATGCCGTGCGTCGCACGGCCGCGGGGGCCGACGTGCTGGTCAATCTCAGCAACGATGCCTGGTTCGGCGACTCCCTGGCGCCGCACCAGCACCTGCAGAAGGCGCGCATGCGCGCCGCCGAGTCCGGGCGCTGGCTGCTGCGCGCCACGAATACCGGCATCACCGCGCTCATCGGCCCGCAAGGCCGGGTAGCCGCGCGCAGCCCGCAGTTCGAGGTGGCGGCGCTGACGGGGGAGGTGGGACGTCGCCGCGGCGCGACGCCGTACACCCGGGTCGGCGACGCCCCCCTGGTGACGACGGCTGGGGCGGCGCTGCTGGGCCTGCCGCTGGCAGCGTGGTATCGCCGCCGGGCCCGTGCCGGCGCCTGACGGTCGCCCCGCTGCGTCTGGTCAGCCGCGCCCGGCGCACGCCGAGGGGGGCGGCGCCCTGCGCTAGGCCGTGGCGCGGACCGGCGCCTGCGACGAGCGCAGGGTCAAGATGGGCCAGCCGTTGTCGCGAGCCTCGCGGCGGAGCGTCTCGTCCGGGTCCACGGCCACGGGGTGGTCGACGTGGCGCAGCAGCGGCAGGTCGTTCTGCGAGTCGCTGTAGAACCACGTCGCGGCGCGCGCCAGGCCCTGCGCCTGGAGCCAGGCGTCCACCACGTGGATCTTGCCCTCGCGGAAGGTGGGTGTGCCGGTGTGCCGGCCGGTGTAGCGCCCGTGGCGGCGCTCCGGCTCGGTGGCGAGGAGCGCGTCCACCTCTAGCCGCTCGGCGATGGGGGCGGTGACGAAGCGGTTGGTGGCGGTGACGATGGCCGTGTGGTGGCCGGCACGCCGGTGCTCCTCGATCAGCGCCTCACCGGCGGGTAGCACCAGCGGCTCGATCCAGTCGCGCACGAAGGCTGCCCGCCAGGCCCGCAGCCGTGCCTCCGGGTGCTCGGCCAGGGGGCGGAGGGCGAAGGCCAGGAAGGCGTCGATGTCCAGCTGGCCCGCCAGGTAGTCCTGGTGGAAGCGGCGGTGCGCCTCGGTAAAGGCCTCGCTGTCGACGGCACCGCACGCCGCCAGGTACTGGCCCCAGAGGCTGTCGCTGTCACCGGCGATGAGGGTCTGGTCCAGGTCGAAGAGGGCGACGGCCACCGTAACTCCTCGCTGCTTCTGGGATAGGGGCACGTGGGCATCCCGCGGCAAGATTGCCCAGAATGCGCCGATTATGAAAGAATAACATCCGATTTTCCGCACAGGGAGGCTTGCCTGAGTGGTCGACGCAGACGGCTTCCGGCCGAATGTCGGCATCATCGTCGCCAATGGGGGCGGGCAGGTGCTGTGGGCACGGCGAGCCGGTGAAGACGCTTGGCAGTTTCCCCAAGGCGGGATCGAGCCCAACGAGACCCCACTGGAGGCCCTCTACCGCGAGCTGCGCGAGGAGGTCGGCCTGGGCCAGGCCGATGTCGCTGTGCTCGGCGCCACCCGCCGCTGGCTGCGCTACCGCCTGCCGCGCCGCATGATCCGCCGGGGTGGGCGCTGCGTCGGGCAGAAGCAGATCTGGTTCCTGCTGCGGCTCGTCGCCGACGAGCAGCGGGTGCGCCTCGATCGTGCTCAGCAGCCGGAGTTCGACCACTGGTGCTGGGTGGACTATTGGCAGCCGGCTGAGCAGGTCATAGCCTTTAAGCAGCAGGTCTATCGCCAAGCCTTGCAGGAGCTAGCCGGTTGCCTGCGCGACGAGTGGGCCGGTATGGGCACCGCAGCGGAGCGGTCCTCGGCCATCCCGGCGGCGGCCCGTAGACGATTGCGATAAGGCGCCCCCATGCTCGATATCCTCCACCGCGTCTCCCGAGAGGTGAATGCCGCGCCCGGGCTGCGCGAGGCGCTGCATATCATCATCAATCGGGTGGCCGACGCCATGGCCGTGGACGTCTGCTCCGTCTACCTGCTCGACGCCGCCCAGGGCGACTTCGTGCTCATGGATACCCGCGGGCTGAACGCGGATGCCGTGGGCCGGGTGCGCATGGCCCCCGCCGAGGGGCTGGTCGGGCTGGTCGCCGAGCGCGAGGAGCCGATCAACCTCAGGAACGCCCCCTCGCACTCGCGCTTCCGCTACTTCCCGGAGACCGGCGAGGAGCGCTACTCCTCCTTCCTCGGTGTGCCCATCATCCACTACCGGACCGTGCTCGGCGTCCTGGTGGTCCAGCAGACCGAGCAGCGGCGCTTCGACGAGAGCGAGGTCGCCTTCCTGGTCACCCTGGCCGCCCAGCTCGCCGGCGCCATCGCCCACGCGCGGGTGAGCGGCGGCATCGACGGCCTCGACGCCGATCGTGTCGTGGAGGACGGCCGCGCCCTGCGCGGGCTCGCCGGGGCGCCGGGCGTGGCCATCGGCACCGCCGTGGTCTCCTACACCCAGGCGGATCTCAACGCCATCCCCGACCGGGCCGCGGTGGATAGGGAGGCCGAGGTGGCAGCCTTCGAGGCCGCCGTCGACCAGGTCAGCGGTGAGCTGCGCGAGCTCAGCGAGCAGATCGCCAGCTCGGTGACCGCCGATGAGCGCATGCTCTTCGATGTCTACCTGCGCATGCTCGAGGGCGACACCCTGGTCCAGGAGACGGTGGAGCGCATCCGCAGCGGCAACTGGGCCCCGGGCGCCCTGCGCCAGGTCATCGCCGAGCACGTACGGGTCTTCGAGGAGATGGATGACCCGTACCTCAGCGAGCGGGCCAGCGATATCCGCGACCTCGGCCGGCGCATCCTGTCCCGCTTGCGCGACGAGGGCGAGCGGGTGCGCGATCTCCCGGAGCAGGCTGTGCTCGTCGGCCAGGAGGTTAGCGCCTCGCAGCTGGCGGAGATCCCCAGTGAGCGGCTCAAGGGCGTGGTCGCCGCCGCCGGCTCGCGCAACTCCCACGTCGCCATCCTCGCCCGTGCGCTGGGCATCCCGGCGGTGATGGGCATCGACGATCTCCGCCCCCGCGAGCTCGACGGACGGCCGGTGGTCGTCGACGGCTACTCGGGCCGGTTCTACATCGATCCCTCGCCGACGGTGGAGCAGGAGTACCAGCGCCTGATCACCGACGAGGCGGAGTTCGCCGAGGGGCTGGAGGCGGTGCGCGACGAGCCGGCCGTGAGCCCGGACGGCCGCAGCGTGGGCCTCTACGCCAACACCGGGCTGATCACCGACATCAACCTCTCCCTCGCCGCCGGTTGCGACGGCATCGGGCTGCACCGCACGGAGTTCCCCTTCCTGATCCGCGACCGCTTCCCCGGCGAGGAGGAGCAGGCGGAGCTCTACCGGCGGGTGCTGGAGCAGTTCGCCCCGCGCCCGGTGACGCTGCGCACCCTGGACGTGGGCGGGGACAAGTCACTCGCCTACTTCCCTATCGAGGAGGAGAACCCCTTCCTCGGCTGGCGCGGCATCCGCCTGACCCTGGATCACCCGGAGATCTTCCTCACCCAGCTGCGCGCCATGCTGCGTGCCGACGTGGGGCTGGGGAACCTGCAGATCCTGCTGCCCATGGTCAGCCGCCTCGGCGAGATCGCCGACGTGCGCCGCCTGCTGCTGCGCGCCCGCCAGGAGCTGGCCGAGGAGGGCATCGAGACGCGCAGCCCGGCGCTCGGCGTGATGATCGAGGTCCCGGCGACCCTCTACCAGATCGACCGCTACTGCGATCAGGCGGATTTCCTGTCGCTGGGCTCCAATGACCTGACCCAGTACCTGCTGGCCGTCGACCGCAACAACAGCCGCGTGGCCTCGCTCTACGATGAGCTGCACCCGGCTGTGCTGGCGGCCGTGCGCGATGTCACATGGGCGGCCCGGCGCCACGGCAAGCGGCTGACGGTCTGCGGCGGCATGGCCGGCGACCCTGCCGGGGCCATCCTGCTCATGGGCTTCGGCATCGACGGCCTCTCCATGAGCATCTCCAGCCTGATGCGGATCAAGTGGGTGGTGCGCCGCGTGCCTGTGAGCCGGGCCGCGGAGCTCGCCAACCGGGCCGTGGAGATGGACTCCCCCGAGGAGGTGCGCCGCATGCTGCGCCACACGCTCGAGGAGTACGAGCTGGGGGGGCTGATACGGGCCGGGAAGTGATCTTTTAATTGACACTTAGATTTATTCTAAGTTTTAATGGGGGTGTCCGTGGGCGCTAGCCGTGACAGGGCCTGCACCGCATGGCGCCCCGGACGCTGATACACTCCACGGGTAGCCACACCAAAGGAACGACGGGGGAACCATGGCAAGCGATAGCAAGGTTATCGAGTACCTCAAGAAGGGGCTCCGCATGGAGCTCACCGCCATCGATCAGTACTTCCTGCACTCGCGGCTGGCCTACGACTGGGGCTTCGACAAGCTCGGCGCCAAGGAGGAGGAGGAGTCCCAGGAGGAGCGCGAGCACGCCGATCGCTTCCTCCAGCGGGTCCTCTACCTCGGGGGTACGCCGGAGATGCAGCCCTACGACATCCCCGTAGGCAGCAATGTCCGCGAGCTCCTGGAGGCGGACCTGCAGGGTGAGAAGGACAGCCTCGTCTTCTACCGGGAGGCGGCGGCGTACTGCGAGTCGGTCCAGGACTACGCCTCGAGGCAGGTGTTCACCGACCTGATCGCCGACGAGGAGGAGCACGAGGACTGGCTGGAGACCCAGCTCGCCCTGATGGACAAGCTCGGCGAGGTCCCCTACCTGCGCTCGATCATGGGCGGTGAGCAGGTCGCCCAGGAGACCGCCGGCGAGAGCTGACCGGTGCCGTCCCGGTAGTCCGGGACGGGAGCGAGACCAGGGCCCCGGCGTGCCGCTGCAGGCGCGCCGGGGCCCTGTGCTCCGGGGGGCGGTGAGCGGCTAGAACGGCTTGACCACCGCCAGGATGACGACGGGGACGAGCACCAGCACGGGGAGCTCGTTGAACACGCGGTACCACTTGTGCGAGCGCTCGTTGCGGTCGTCCGCGAAGGCCTGGAGCAGCTGGCCGCAGAGGAGGTGGTAGGCGATGAGCGCAGTGACCAGGCCCAGCTTGGTGAGCATCCAGCCGGTGTCGAGCAGCCCCGGCGACAGCGTCAGCATCCAGATCCCCATCCCCACGGCCACGATGGCGCTGGGGTTCATGATGCCCCGGTAGAGCTTGCGCTCCATGACCTTGAAGCGCTCGTTGCTGATCTCGTCCTCCGCCATGGCGTGGTAGACGAACAGCCGGGGCAGGTAGAATAGCGCGGCGAACCAGGTCACGATGCTGATGATGTGGAACGCTTGAATCCAGAGATACAGCACGGCTAAGCCTCCTGCCAACGGAACGGCCGTATTGTAGGCCTAGGCCCGCCTCGGCGGGGACCCCACCGAGCGCACTTGCCCGGGAAGCACTGGAGCGATACGACCATGATCGAAGTAGGCATCGTCGGCGGCACCGGCTACGCGGGTATGGAGCTGCTGCGCATCGTCGCCCACCACCCGGAGCTCCGGCTGGCGGAGATCACCTCCCGGGCCGAGGCCGGCACGCGGGTGGACGAGCTCGTGCCCGCCCTCGAGGGCGTGGTGGCGAGCCGCTTCCAGGCGCCGGACCTGGAGCGCCTGAGCCGCTGCGATGTCGTCTTCTTCGCCACCCCCAACGGGGTCGCCATGGACTCGGCGCCAGAGCTGCTCGAGGCCGGCTGCCGGGTGATCGACCTGGGCGCCGACTTCCGGCTGCGCGACGCCGAGTCCTGGCAGGCGTGGTACGACATGGCGCACAGCTGTCCCGAGCTGCTCGGCGAGGCGGTCTACGGCCTCCCGGAGCGCAATCGCGAGGCCCTGCGCACGGCCCGCCTGGTGGCCAACCCGGGCTGCTACCCCACCGCCGTGGGGCTCGGCCTGCTGCCGCTCCTCGAGGCCGGCGCCCACGGCGGCGCGCCGGTCGTGGCGGACTGCAAGTCCGGGCTCTCCGGCGCCGGGCGCTCGGTCAAGCTGGCCACCCTGTTCAGCGAGGCCAACGAGAACCTCAAGGCCTACGGCGCCGCCGGCCACCGCCACCTCCCGGAGATCCAGCAGGGCCTCGACGAGGCCGCCGGCGAGGCGGTGGACCTGACCTTCGTCCCGCACCTGGTGCCCATGACCCGTGGCATGCAGGCGACCCTCCACGTCAGCGTCGACCGCCCGCTGGAGGCGCTCCAGGCCCTGTACCGTGAGCGCTACGCGGCGGAGCCCTTCGTCGAGCTCCTCGAGGCCGGGGCGCACCCGGAGACGCGCTGGATCCGCGGCACCAACCAGTGCCGCATCGGCATAGCGCAGCAGGCGGGCCGCGAGGACCGGGCGGTGATCATGTCGGTGATCGACAACCTCAACAAGGGCGCTGCCGGGCAGGCGGTGCAGAACGCCAACCTGATGTGCGGGCTCGACGAGCGGGCCGGGCTGACGGGGCTGGCCTTCGTCCCGTGACGGTTTGACGCGGCCTGGGGTCGGCGACAGAATCAAGGTACGATCCAGGGCGGGTATCCCGAGGGGGCCCGCCAGACCACCTGCGGAGGGACGAGTCATGAGCGCCACGGCGGAGCCCGATACGCACAAGCCGGCCGAGGAGGAGCTGCTGCTCTTTACCGACGCCGCGGCGGACAAGGTTCGCGAGCTCATCGAGGAGGAGGACAGCCCCGGCCTCAAGCTCCGGGTATTCATCAGCGGCGGCGGCTGCGCGGGGTTCCAGTACGGGTTCACCTTCGACGAGACCACCGAGGAGGGGGACGTCGTCATCGACAAGCGCGGCGTGCAGATCGTCGTCGACCCCATGAGCGCGCTGTATCTCCAGGGCGCGGAGGTGGACTTCGCCAGCGGCATCGAGGGCGAGCAGTTCATCATCCGCAACCCGAACGCGACCACGACCTGCGGCTGCGGCTCCTCGTTCGGCGTCTGAGCCAGGTCAGCCCGTGCCGGCGGCGGCCGCAGGGCCGCCGCCCCCGCGGGTAGCGAGGGCGCGCGCGCAGCGGTGCCCTACGGTGCAGGTCAGGGCGCGTAGATGCCGCCCAGCACCGCCGCCCGGCCGGCGCCCGTCACCGTGGGCAGATTGCCGGCTACGCCGTTGAGCCGTGCCCAGGCGAGCCAGGCGAAGGCGGCCGCCTCGACGTCGTCGGGGTCGACGCCGAGCGCGGCCGTGCTCGCCACCGCCATCCCGCTGCACCACGCCTGCAGGCGCGCCATCAGGTAGGGGTTGTGCGCCCCGCCACCGCAGACCCACAGCCGCTCGCACCCTGCCGGGCCCCAGGCCACCAGCGCCTCGGCGACCGTGGCCGCGGTCAGCTCCACCAAGGTCGCCTGGACATCCGCCGGCGCCTCATCCCCCTGGCAGCGGGCGGCTAGCCACGCCGGGCTGAAGTGCTCCGGCCCCGTGCTCTTCGGCGGCGGGGCCTGGAGGTACGGGTCAGCGCGCAGGCGCGCCAGGAGGCCGTGGTCCACCCGGCCGCCGGCGGCCCAGGCACCGCCATTGTCGTACGGGGTGCCCAGGTGGCGGCGCGCCCAGGCGTCGAGCAGGGTGTTCGCCGGGCCGCAGTCGAAGCCTGTAACCGGGCCGTCCGCCGGCATCAGCGTGAGGTTGGCGATCCCGCCGAGGTTGAGCACGGCCTGGTCGCGGCTAGGATCGTGCCAGCAGTGGGCGTGGAACGCCGGGGCCAGCGGCGCGCCCTGGCCGCCCTCGGCTAGGTCGCCGCGGCGGAAGTCCGCCACTACCGGCAGCCTGGTCAAGGCGGCGATCCGGTTGGGGTCGCCGAGCTGCACCGTGGCCCCGTCGCCGGCGTCCCCGGCGCGGTGCCAGACCGTCTGCCCGTGGCAGCCGACGGCGCGGACGGGCGGGGTCTCCGGGGCGCGGGCGTAGAGCCGCCGGGCCGCCTCGGCGAAGGCCTCGGCGAGGCGACGGTCCAGGGCGCAGGCCTCGGCCAGCAGGGTGTGCGCGCCGGCGGCGTGGACGGCCGTGCGCAGGTCCTCATCCAGGGGCAGGCAGGTGCGATCCGCCACGGCGCGGAGCCTGCCGTCAGGGCCCAGGTCAACGAGCGCCCCGTCGACGCCGTCGGCGCTCGTCCCGGAGATGAGCCCCAGGAACAGGCCGGCGGCAGCGTCCCTCAAGGCTCCTCGTCCTGCCTCGCGGCGAGGCGGACGCGGTCCGCCTCGCCGCGCAGCACGGCGAGGAGGTTGTCGGCGTGCTCCTCGAACGCCGCCCGGTGCTCCTCGGGGAGGGGCTCGGCCCGGGGCAGCTCGGCGGTCACCGGGTTGCGGTGGCGGCCGTTGATGATGAGCTCGTAGTGCAGGTGAGGGCCGGTGGACATACCGCTGCTGCCGACGTAGCCGATGACCTCGCCGCGCTCGACCCGCTCGCCCGCGCGCAGGCCCTGGGCGTAGCGGGAGAGGTGGGCGTAGCGCGTCCGGTAGCGGTCACCGTGGCGCACGGTGACCACGCGGCCGTAGCCGTCCTTGCGGGTGCGCTCCGTGACCCGGCCCCCGCTGGCGGCGTGGACAGGGGTCCCGGCAGCGGCGGCGAGGTCCACGCCTAGGTGCGGGCGGCGCACTCCGAGGATGGGGTGCCGGCGGTTGCGGTCGAACGGCGAGCTGATGCGCTGGAAGTCCACCGGGTAGCGATCGAAGGTCCGTGTCAGGCTGGTGCCGTCCGGGGCGTAGAAGTTCGCCTCCCCGTCCGGGGGGGCGAAGCGGACGGCCTCCAGGGTCTTGCCGGTGGCATCCAGGCGCACCGCCTTGAGCCGGGTGCGCAGGAGCTCGCCCGACGGGGCGCGCGCCTGCTCATAGAGCACGGAGAAGGTGTCCCCGGCGCGCAGGTCCTTGCCCAGGTCGATATCGCCGTCGAGGACGCGGGCCAGCTCCATGACCAGCCGGTCGCTGAGCCCGGCCTGGCGGGCGGAGCGGTACAGCGAGCCTGCCACCTCGCCCTTGGCGTGCGCCATCTCACGCTCCAGCTCGCGGGGCACCAGCTCGGCCTGGAAGGCGCCGGACTCGCGCTCGATGCGGAGCTCCTGCTCGGCATCGACCGGGTAGTGGACGCCGGCCAGCTCCCCCTGCGCGTCTTGGAGCAGGGTCAGGGTGTCGCCGGGGCGCAGCCGGGTGAGGGCCTCCGCCTCCTCGCCGGCCTCGAGGAGCCGAGCAACATCGGCGGCCGAGTGGCCAGCGCGGTCGAGGATGCGGGAGAGGCTGTCGCCGGCGCGTACCTCCACCGCCTCCCGCTCCAGGTCGGCCTCCGGCGACGCTGCCTGCCCCGGCGATGGCGTCGCCCCGTCCGCCTGGGCCGGCTGGCCGGCGGCGCGATCACCGCTGCCCTCGGGGGCGCGGCCAGGCTCGGTCGGCGCGGCCTCCCAGGGCAGGGGGGCGATCGTCGCCAGTGGCGCGGGCAGGGTGCTCAGGGGGGTAGGCACCGGCTCCGGCTGCGCGGCGGGGGCGCCATCCTCGGCAGGGGCGCCATCCTCGGCAGGGGCGCCATCCTCGGTGCGGGCCGCCTGCTCGGGGGTTGGCCCGTCGCGGGTGCCGAGCCAGGCCAGCGCCGCGGCGGCGCCGGCCACCCCTAGGGCGGCCGCGAGCAGGGGCAACCGCCGCCGGGACGCACGCCGGCGGCCGCGTGCGGGGCTCTTGAGGTCGAGGTCTGTAAGCCTGCTCTTCAACGCTCGTGCTCCCGTAGGCGGCGTGGGCGGTCACCCCTGTGCGCGGGAGGGTGGCCGCGGCCGTAGATCCTCGCGCCGGGTCCTGCTGGACCGTCGGGGCTACGATACAATACGCGATTCCATAGCGAGACGGCTAAGGGGCGAGCCATGACAGCGGAAGACCCACTAGCGATGATCCGGCGCGGCGCGGAGGAGGTCATCCCGGAGGAGGAGCTCGCCGAGCGGCTGCGCTCCGGCAAGCGCCTGCGGATCAAGGCGGGCTTCGATCCGACGGCGCCGGACCTCCACCTCGGCCACACCGTGCTGATCAACAAGCTCCGCCAGTTCCAGGCCCTCGGCCATGAGGTGGTCTTCCTCATCGGGGACTTCACCGGCACCATCGGCGATCCCAGCGGCAAGAGCGCCACCCGGCCGGCGCTGACCCCCGAGGAGGTGCGCCAGAACGCGCAGACCTACGAGGAGCAGATCTACACCATCCTCGACCCGGAGCGCACCCGGCTGGTGTTCAACTCCGCATGGATGGGCAGCATGCAGGCAGCCGACCTGATCCAGCTCGCCTCCCGCTACACGGTGGCGCGGATGCTGGAGCGGGACGACTTCCATCAGCGCTACCACGGCGGCTCGTCCATCGCCATCCACGAGTTCCTCTATCCGCTGATCCAGGGCTACGACTCAGTGGCCCTGGAGGCCGACTTCGAGCTCGGCGGTACGGACCAGCGCTTCAACCTCCTCGTCGGCCGCGAGCTCCAGCGCCAGTATAGCCAACGGCCGCAGACGGTGCTGACCATGCCGCTGCTCGTCGGCCTCGACGGCCACAAGAAGATGTCGAAGTCCCAGGGCAACTACGTCGGGGTGAAGGAGTCGGCGGAGGAGATCTACGGCAAGCTGATGTCCATCTCCGACGAGCTGATGTGGCGCTACTACGAGCTGCTCAGCCTGCGCCCCTGGCCGGAGGTCGAGGATATGCAGCGCCGCATCCGCGAGGCGGGCATGAACCCGCGTGACGCCAAGGACGCCCTGGCCTTCGAGCTGGCCGAGCGCTTCCAGGGTCGGCAGGCGGCCGAGCGCGCGCGCGAGGCCTTCGTCGCTCGCTTCCGCCACGGCGCCGTGCCTGAGGATACCCCTCGTGTCGCGCTGACCTACGACGAGGACGGCGGGATCGGCATCGCCGCCGCCCTCAAGGAGGCCGGCCTGGTGGGCTCGAGCTCCGAGGGGATGCGCATGGTCCGCCAGGGCGCTGTCCGCGTGGACGGTGAGCGGATCGAGGACCCCAAGGCCCGGCTGGAGGCGGGCGGGGCGCACCTGCTGCAGGTCGGCAAGCGCCGCTTCGCCCGCGTGGGGGCGGATGAGGGTTGACCCGCTCAGTGCAGTTTGTAGAATGCGCATCTCTCGACGGGGCGGCCGGCAGGCGGCGGCCCTGGCGGAAGGGACCGGGAGCCGAGAGCGGCACAGGCAGTGTTGACAGGCTTTCACGGTTCTGTAAAATAAGCTGGTCCCGACGGCGGCGAAGCCGCCCCCGCTGGCCGCAAGCAGCGGGCCCTGATGACAGGGGTTTGACAGCTCAGGCGAGATCAGTAGAATAGCGATTCTCGCTTAGCGGGGCGGCCAAGGCCGCCTCGGCAGCTCTTTAACAAGACGGATCGGATGGCTTGTGTGGGCGCTTGCGTTGCTGTGCCGGCGTCGAAGAATTCGACGCAGGTACTTGCAAGAGTGCCTTGCGCCGAGCCGAACGCCATCATGCGATGGCAAGCGATTGAACCGAAGAGTTTGATCCTGGCTCAGATTGAACGCTGGCGGCATGCCTAACACATGCAAGTCGAGCGGCAGCACGGGGAGCCTAGCTCCCTGGTGGCGAGCGGCGGACGGGTGAGTAACGCGTGGGAATCTACCCTTCGGTGGGGGATAGCCCGGGGAAACTCGGATTAATACCGCATACGCCCTACGGGGGAAAGCGGGCCTCTGCTACAAGCTCGCGCCGAAGGATGAGCCCGCGTCCGATTAGCTGGTTGGTGGGGTAAAGGCTCACCAAGGCGACGATCGGTAGCTGGTCTGAGAGGATGGTCAGCCACACTGGGACTGAGACACGGCCCAGACTCCTACGGGAGGCAGCAGTGGGGAATATTGGACAATGGGCGAAAGCCTGATCCAGCAATGCCGCGTGTGTGAAGAAGGCCTGCGGGTTGTAAAGCAC
>CAJXKI010000003.1 GCA_913055765.1 uncultured Ectothiorhodospiraceae bacterium | reverse complement strand
CGGAAGTGGGTGATCGCCGCCTCGTCGGTGGGGATCTCCCGGGCGGGGAGGAGCTCGATCGCCTCGACCCGCTCCGTCGTGCGCTGCGTCTCCGGATCGAAGCGGCGCAGGCTCTCCACCTCGTCATCGAACAGGTCGATGCGGTAGGGGGTGTCGCCCCCCATAGGGAAGAGATCGAGCAGGGCGCCGCGGACCGCGAACTCCCCGTGCTCGTGCACCTCCGGGACGCAGCGGTAGCCGGCGGCCTCGAGCCGGTGGCGCATGGGCTCCAGCTCCAGCCGGTCGCCAACGCCCAGCAGCAGGGTCCGGCTCTCCACCCAGCCCCGCGGCGGCAGCGGGTGCATGAGCGTCGCCGCCGGCACCACCAGCACCCCGCGCTCCAGGCTCGGCAGCCGGTAGAGCCCGGCGAGGCGCTCGGAGATGATGTCCTGGTGCGGGGAGAAGACGTCGTAGGGCAGGGTCTCCCAATCGGGGAAGCCGAGCACCGGCACCTGGTCGCCGAGGAAGAAGCCCAGCGACTCCTGGAGCGCCGCAGCCTGCTGCGGCGTGCCGGTGACGGCCAGGACCGGGGCGTGGTGGCGCAACACGGCCTCGGCGGCGGCCAGCGGCTGCGCCGCGCCGATCAGGCCGGGCCAGTCGCGGCGCTCGCCATCCCGCTTAGGCAGGGGGAGATCGTCGAGCAGCACGGTCTCAGCGGTGCCAGCCGAACAGCCAGGCCTCCGGGTTCGGGATCGGCTCGTGGGCGCTGAGCTGCCGCATGCCGTAGATGCAGCGTGCCAGCAGCCAGATCGTGAGCAGGGCCCCGATCAGCATCCCGACCCCGTAGAGCGGGAGCGTGATGACCGCAGCCAGGAAGGCCAGCAGGCCGATCCAGAAGGTGTTGATCTGGAAGCGGTAGTGGCTCTGGAGCCACTCCGGCGCATTGGTGCGCTGCATGTAGGCGGCTATCACGCCGATGACCGCGGTGAGCCCGATGAACAGGCTCACGATGTAGAGGATATAGACCAGCCACGGGGCGATCCCGGGGGCTTGGGCCGTGGGGGTGTTCTGTGCCGGATCTTGCATAGGAGCGACTCGCCGTTACGTGGGCCTAGGGAAGGGATATGCTACCAGGGCCACTCGCCCGCGTCGCCGGGCCCACCCGCCGGCGGCTAGTCCAGGTAGCGCCGCGTGAGCCCCTGGTAGGCGTCGATCCGGCGATCGCGCAGGAATGGCCACGCCTGCCGGACCGCCTCGCTACGCCCGCGCTCGAGGCCGGCGACCAGCACCGCGGCCTCGGCGCTGGCCTCCGTGAGGAGCTCGCCCTGGGGCCCGCAGACGAAGCTCCGCCCCCAGAACTGCGCTGCCGGCTCCGCGCCGACACGGTTGCAGGCCGCTACGGGCAGCCCATTGGCGATGGCGTGGCCACGCTGCACGGTCCGCCACGCCTCCAGCTGCCGCGCCTGCTCATCGGCGGGCTCGTCCGGGGCGAACCCGATAGCCGTAGGGTAGAGCAGGATCTCGGCGCCGGCCAAGGCCATGAGGCGCGCCGCCTCGGGGAACCACTGATCCCAGCAGACCAGCACCCCGAGCCGCCCCAGCGAGGTGTCGATGGGGACGAAGCCGTGATCGCCCGGCGTGAAGTAGAACTTCTCGTAGTAGCCGGGATCGTCCGGCACGTGCATCTTGCGGTAGGTGCCCGCCAGGCTACCGTCCCGCTCGAGCACCACGGCGGTGTTGTGGTAGAGGCCCGCGGCGCGGCGCTCGAAGACCGAGCCGACCACGACGACCCCGTGCCCGGCGGCCGCCTCGCCCAGGCGCTCGGTGGTCGGCCCGGGGATGGGCTCGGCGGCGTCGAAGTGGCTCGTATGCTCCTCGTGGCAGGGGTACAGGCCACGGTGGAGCTCCTGCAGGAGGATGAGCTCCGCCCCCCGGGCTGCCGCGTCGGCGATCCCGGCCGTGGTCCGTGCCAGGTTGGTCTCCGGATCGTCGGTGCAGGCGTGCTGCACCAGGCCTAGGCTCAGCCGTCCGCTCACGCCTCGCTCGCTCCTATCCGCTGCGCCGAGAGGGAGGCGGGCGCATCGATGGTGACGCCCTCCGGCAGCTGCATGGTAGCGCAGTGGAGGCTGCCGCCTTGGCGGATCAGCCCCCGCGCCGGGACGCCGACCACATGGCGCGCGGGGCAGGCACGCCCCAGGCGCGCGCAGGCTACGGCATCCGCCGGATCCCCGTAGACCGGCACCAGGACGGCGCCGTTGACGAAGACGAAGTTGGCGTAAGTCGCCGGCAGGCGGCGCCCCTGCTCGTCACGGACCGGCGCCGGCAGCGGCAGCTCGACCAGCCGGTACGGCTCGCCGTTGCGGGTACGGAGCCCCTCCAGCTCTGCCCTTAGGGCCTGAAGCGGCTCGTAGTGGGGATCCTCCGGATCGTGGCAGGCGGCGTGGGCGATGGTCTCGCGGTCCACGAATCGAGCGAGCATGTCCACGTGGCCGTCGGTGTCGTCGCCGAGCAGCCTCCCCGACTCGAGCCACAGCACCCGCTGGGCCCCGAGCCGGGCGCAGAGCTGCGACTCCACCTCGTCCCGGTCGGTGGCGTGATTGCGGTTGGGGTTGAGCAGGCAGCTGGTAGTGCTCAGCAGCGTCCCCGCGCCGTCGCTGTCGATGCTGCCGCCCTCGAGCACCCACTCGATGCGCCGGTACGACTCGCTGCCGAAGACGCCCTGCTCGGTAAGCCGGCGCGTCAGGCGGTCGTCCTCGTCGGCCGGGAAGCGCCCGCCCCAGCCGTTGAAGCAGAAGTCCAGCAGCCGAGCCCGCCCCCCGGGGCACAGGACGGTGATCGGCCCGTGATCGCGGGTCCAGATGTCGTTGGAGGGCGCCTCGCCGAGCACGAGGCGCTCGGCCTGGACGCCCGCCGAGCGCAGCCGGTTGCCCACCTGGGCGGCGGCCTGGGCGTGGGGGCAGGCGACCAGCACCGGCTCATGCTGCGCGGCGGCGACGGCGAGCTGCTCGAGGCACGCCTCCGCCTCCTTAAGGTGCTCGCCCCAGTCCCCCCCGGGATGGGGCCAGGTGAGCATGAGCGCAGCGTGCGGCTCCCACTCGGCGGGGAGCCTCGGCAGCTGGCGATCTGGGTGGGCGGGCGCGGCCATGGCGGACGTCGGATCCCGGAAAGGTACGAGGGGTATAACCGAAAGGCACGAGGACTATAACCGATCGGCGTGTTATGTAAAGGGTATAGCTGTGCCGCGCATACGGGTAGACTGAGCGCGGTCGATTGGCGGGAGGATGGGCGTGGAGTTCGAGGCCTCCTTGGTCGAGGCGCGCCTGGTGCGCCGCTATCGGCGCTTCCTCATCGATGTCGAGGACGCGCAGGGACGGCGATGGACGGCCCACTGCCCGAACACCGGCTCGATGCAGGGCTGTGTCGAGCCGGGGCTGCGGGTCTGGCTTAGCCGCTCTGACCGCGCCGGGCGGAAGTACGCCTACACCTGGGAGCTGGTCGAGGTGGCGCCGGGGGTGGTCGTGGGCGTCCACACCGGCCGTGCCAACGCCCTGGTCGGCGAGGCGCTGGACAGGGGCCTGGTGCCCGGCCTGGACGGCTACACCGAGCGCCGGCGGGAGGTGCGGGTACCCGAGGCGCCGATGCGGGCAGACTGGCTCCTCGACGGCCACCCGCGCGGCGATCCCCCCTGCTTCGTCGAGGTCAAGAACGTCACGGCGGCCGTGGCGGGCGGGACGGCCTTCTTCCCGGACGCCGTGACAGAGCGCGGCCGGCGCCACCTGGAGGTGCTGACCGGCTGGGTGGGCCAAGGCGGGCGTGCGGCCCTGGTCTTCTGCGTCCAGCGCAGCGACGCCTGGTCGGTGCAGCCAGCGGCGTGGATCGATCCGCGCTACGCCGAGGCGCTGCGCGCGGCGGCCGCCGCCGGCGTCGAGATCGCGGCCGTACGCCTGCACCCGAGGGCCACAGGCATCGCGCCGGAGCGCGCCCTGCCGGTCCACTACTGAGAGAGGAGCGAGCCCTTGTTCCGACCGGTCGAGCTGTTCATCGGCCTACGCTATACCCGCGCCCGTCGGCGCGGCCCCTTCGTCTCGTTCATCTCCATGACCTCCATGGTCGGCATCGCCCTGGGCGTGGCGGCGCTGATCACAGTGCTGTCGGTGATGAACGGCTTCGAGCAGGAGCTGCGCGAGCGCATCCTCGGGATGGTCTCCCACGCGGAGATCCACGGCGCCGGCAGCGAGATCGAGCAGTGGCCGGACCTGCTGGAGCAGGCCCGGTCGCATCCCCACGTGGCAGGGGCGGCACCGTTCATCGACGGCCAGGTCATGGTCGCCCACAGCGGGCAGGTGAGCGGGACCCTGATCCGGGGCGTGGATCCGGCGCTCGAGCGCGGTGTCTCCGACGTGCTCGATCAGGTGGTGGCAGGCGAGGCGACCCTTGAGGCCGGGGGGTACGGCCTCATCCTCGGCTCAGCGCTCGCCCGGGAGATCGGCGCCCAGGTAGGCGACCGGGTCATCGTGGTCACCCCGGAGGCCCGGGTCTCGGTCGCCGGGGTGACGCCCCGCATGCGGCGGTTCACGGTCACGGGCATCTTCGAGGTGGGGATGCACGAGTACGACCGCGCCCTGGCCGTCACCCACCTCCAGGATATGGCCCAGGTCCAGGGCATGGGCGATGCGATCAGCGGCATCCGGTTGCGCTTCGACGATCTGATGGCCGCGCCGCGGCTGGCGCAGCAGGTGGCGGCCGATCTCCCCGGCCGCTACCGGGTCGTGGACTGGACCCGGCAGCACGCGAACTTCTTCCGCGCCGTGCAGACCGAGAAGACGGTCATGTTCGTCATCTTGGCCCTGATCGTGGCGGTGGCAGCCTTCAACATCGTCTCCACGCTGGTCATGGTGGTCCGTGACAAGCAGTCGGATATCGCCATCCTGCGCACGCTGGGGCTGGGCCCGCGCGGGGTCATGGCGGTATTCATCATCCAGGGGGGCGTCATCGGCCTCATCGGCACGGCCCTGGGCGTGGCCGGAGGCGTGGCGCTGGCGCTGAACGTGGAGAGCATCGTCCCGGCCCTGGAGCGGCTGCTGGATCTCGAGTTCCTGCCGGCGGACGTCTACTACATCAGCGATCTGCCCTCGCAGCTGCGCGGAGGGGACGTGGTACGGATCACCGGGCTGGCCCTGGCCCTATCCCTGGTGGCGACCCTCTACCCCGCCTGGCGGGCGGCGCGCACGGAGCCGGCGGAGGCCCTACGCTATGAGTGAGGCGAGCGTGATCGTCGAGGCCCAGGACGTGGCCAAGCGCTTCAGCGAGGGACCGCAGGAGGTGGAGGTGCTCGCCGACGTGGACCTGCAAGTCCGCGCCGGCGAGCAGGTAGCCGTCGTCGGCCCCTCCGGCTCGGGCAAGAGCACGCTGCTGCACGTCCTCGGCGGGCTGGACACGCCCACGGCGGGTGCAGTGCACGTGGCCGGGGAGCCGATCTACGCCCTCGGCCAGCGGGCCCGCGGGCAGCTGCGCAACCGCGCCCTGGGGTTCGTCTACCAGTTCCACCACCTGCTGCCGGAGTTCACCGCGCTGGAGAACGTGGCCATGCCGCTGCTCATCCGCGGCCGCCCGGCGGCAGAGGCCCGCGACGCGGCAACGGAGCTGCTGGGGCGGATTGGCCTGGACGCCCGGCTGGGCCACCGGCCCGCGGAGCTCTCCGGCGGCGAGCGCCAGCGGGTGGCCATCGCCCGGGCGGTGGTGAGCCGGCCGCAGTGCATCCTCGCTGACGAGCCTACCGGCAACCTGGACCGGCAGACGGCGGAGCAGGTCTTCGGCATGCTGCAGGCCCTCAACGAGGAGCTGGGCACGGCCCTGATCTTCGTCACCCACGACCTGGCGCTCGCCGGCCGCGCGCCACGCGTGCTGGAGCTCGAGGACGGCCTCCTGCGCTCGGCGGCCGCTGCGTAGGAGGCAGCCGCGTAGGAGGCCGCGCCTCGCGCCGGTAGCACCCGGCTTGGCACCCCGCAGGGGCAGCGCTAGCCTGAAGGTAACCTCGACGGAGCGGCCTCGGGCCAAGGATGGTCGATGCAGGCAGCGGCGCTCGCCTGGGCGGGCGCAATCGTGGCGGTTGCGACCCTGCTGCGAGGCGCGCCGGCGGTGGCGGTGGTGGCGGCGACCGCCGCGGCGGGTGCGGCGTGGCTGGTGCTGGCGCCACGCGGCCGGCGCTGGCCGGCGGCGGCGCTGCTCGGCGCCGCCTGGGCCCTGGCTAGCGCCTCCTGGCTCACCGCCCACCAGCTCCCGCCCGGCGCCGGCGAGGTGGACGCCCGCCTGGCAGGGCGGATCGTCGGCATCCCGGAGGTCCGGGACGATCACACGGTCTTCGAGCTGCGCCCGCAGCGGGTCCTCGACGGTAGCCTGCCGCGCCCGCTGCCGCACCGGATCCGGCTACGCTGGTACGGTGACGCCCCGGCGCTGCGCCCCGGCGAGCGCTGGCACCTGTCCCTGCGGCTGCAGCCCCCCGATGGCTTCCTGAACCCCGCCGGCTTCGACTACCAGCGCTGGCTATTCCGGCACCGCATCGGCGCCACCGGCTACGTCCGGGAGCCAGGGGCAGCCGAGCGCGCTGGGCGGGCCGCCACGGTGGATACGCTCCGCGAGGCGATCGCGGCGCGCATGGGCGAGGCGCTGCCCGAATCCCCCCGGCTCGGCCTGCTCCAGGCGCTAGGCGTCGGCATCCGCACCGGCATCTCGAGCGCCCAGTGGCAGACCCTCTCAGCTACCGGGACGGCGCACCTGCTCGCCATCTCCGGGCTGCACATCAGCCTCGTGGCCGGGGCCGTAGGTACGACGCTGGGCGGGCTGTGGCGGTGCCTACCGCCGCTGGTCCGTCGGGTGCCGGCGCTGACAGCGGGGACCCTGGCCGGCGGGATGGCGGCGACGGGCTACGCGACGCTCGCCGGCTTCACGCTGCCGACCCAGCGCGCCCTGGTCACGGTGCTCGTCTTCGCCGGGGCCCTGCTGCTACGCCGGCCGCTGAGCCCTTGGCACAGCCTGGCTGTGGCCGCGGCGGCGGTGCTGACCCTCGATCCTTGGGCGCCGCTGGGCGCAGGCTTCTGGCTCTCCTTCGGTGCGGTAGCCGTGATCCTGGCCGCGACCACCGGGCGCGCCGCCGTGCGCGGCCTCGCCCCGTGGCTGCGCATCCAGGCGCTGGTGGGCGTGGGGCTGCTGCCGGCTACGGCGCTGCACTTCGGGCACCTGCCGGTGCTGTCGCCGCTGGCCAACCCCCTGGCCGTACCCTGGGTGAGCGTCCTGGTCGTGCCCCCGGTGCTCACCGGGATCGCTGCCTTGCCGCTCAGCGAGGCGCTAGCCGGGACGCTCTGGCAGATGGCCGACTGGTCCCTGCAGGCCCTCCTCACGGTACTCACGGCCATGGCGGGGCAATGGGGCGCGCTGGAGGTCCCGGCACCCTCGGCGGCGCAGGCGCTATTGGCCGGGCTCGGGGCCGCCCTCATGCTCGCGCCGCGGGGGGTGCCGGGGCGCCTCCTGGCGCCGCTGCTGCTAGGGGTGCTCTTGCTCGGGCCTGCAGCGCGCCCCGGTGATGCGGCGCGGGTGGTGGTCTTCGATACCGGCGCAGGGCTGACGGCGCTGGTCACCGACGGTGAGCGCGCCGTCGTCTACGGCGGCGGCCCGGGCGGCGGCCTGGACGCCGTCTCGGTGGCGGTGGCGCCCTACCTGGAGGCCCGGGGCCTCGAGCTGACCGCCTGGATCGTACCCCGCGCGGGGGCGCCGTGGGACGGCGCCGTCGAGCACGCCCGCGAGCGCTGGCCGGAGGCCACCTGGGTCGGCCACCAGCGGGACGGATCATGGTCGACGGCGCTCGGTCCCCTGCACCTGGAGACGGCCGATGGCGGCAGCGGCGGCCTCGCCCTGCGGGTCAGTGGCCGGCGCGACGGTGCCGCCTTGGTGCTGCAGCCCGTCCTGCCTGCGGAGCCGACGGCTCCGCAGGTGGGCGCGCGCGGCTGCAAGGATGCGGACAAGGCCTGCTCGGCGGCGGTAGCAACCCCGCGACGCGGCGTGCTACGGACGGCATCCCGCGGGGCGGTCACGATCACCCGGCAGGCCGGCCGCTGGCAGGCGGAGACCCAGTGGCAGCATCGCGGCCGGTTCTACCACCAGCCCCCGCATCCCGTCCGGGCCGGGTCGCCGTAGCCACGCCGTCCGCCGGCTGCACCGAGCGTGCGGATGCTTTAAAATCTACGCCCCTCGGGGCCAGGTCCGGGCCCGAGCGCCCACGGGGGGAGCTGGTCCTCCCGTGGGAGGCCCCGCCAGCGGATGAGCCTTGGAGTAGCGATGCTCGAGCCCATGCAGGCCGCCCCCGATACACCCCGGCGGCAGGCGGCCGCCCGCCGGTACCGGGCAGGGCAGGGCGCCGGGCCTGCGCCTATCGCCGTAGCCGAGCCGCAGCGGTAGGGCGGGGGCTTGGGCACGCCAGCGGGCTCACCGGATCCGAGCGCCCCGGCCGGGGCAACGGCGCAGCCGCCGGGTGGGCGTACCTGGCCGACCTTCAAGCGGCTGCTCCTCGGCTACGTGCTGCCTTACTGGCCGGCCGGCGTGGTGGCGATCCTCGCCATGCTCACCTTGGCGGGGACGCAGACCAGCGTCGTAGCGCTCATCCGCCCGCTGCTCGACGAGGGGTTCGTCGAGCAGGACGCTGCGACCGTCCGCTACTACGCCCTGCTGCTGCTCGGCTTCATCGTCTTCCAGGGCGTGGTGCACTTCACCGCCAACTACCTCATGACCTGGATCGGGCGGCAGCTGGTCAAGCGCCTGCGCCTGGACGTCCACGACCGGCTGCTGGCCATGCCCAACCGGGTCTTCGACCAGTACACCTCCGGCCGGCTGATATCCAGCCTCACCTACGAGGTCGAGCAGGTGGCCGATGCGGTGACCCGGGCCGTGCTCAGCCTGGTCCGGGATACGGCCCGAGTGGTCTTCCTGCTCGGCTACATGGCGTACCTGTCGCCGTGGCTGACGCTCATCGTCCTCGGCATCCTGCCGCTGGTCGGCGGCATCATCGCCTACATCACCAAGCGCTTCCGCAAGATCAGCAAGCGTATCCACCGGGCAGTGGGCGGCGTGGGCAGCGTCGCCGAGGAGAGTGTCCACGGCTACCAGGTGATCAAGGCCTTCGGCCAGGCGGACCGGGAGCGGGCCCGCTTCGAGCGGGTCAACGAGCAGAACCGCCGGCAGTTCATGAAGTTCCTGGCGACGAAGTACGCCTCGGTGCCGCTAGTCCGCCTCATCGCCGGACTGGCCCTCGCCCTGGTCATCTACCTGGTGACGGTGGAGGCGCTGGTGGAGGCGATCACCATCGGGACGTTCGTCTCCTTCGCCAGCGCCCTCCTGCTGCTGAACTCGCCGCTGCGATCCCTGGTGTCCATCAACGCCACCATCCAGAAGGGCCTGGCGGCGGCGCAGGGCGTCTTCCAGGTGATCGACGCCCCCCAGGAGCAGGATGAGGGCACCCGGGCGCTGGCGAGGGCCGAGGGGCGCGTGGCGATGCGCGGCCTGCGCTTCGCCTACGATGGCCTGCGCGAGGTACTGCGCGGGATCGACCTGGTCGTCCGCCCTGGCGAGACGGTCGCCCTGGTGGGCCCCTCGGGCGGCGGCAAGACGACACTGGTCAAGCTCCTGCCGCGCTTCTACGAGCCGACCGCCGGCGAGATCCGCCTCGACGGCGTCCACCTGGCCGACTACCGGCTCGTGGACCTGCGCCGGCAGATCGCCATGGTCGGGCAGGAGGTGATGCTCCTGAGCGGATCGGTGGCCGACAACATCCGCTACGGCGCCCGGGAGCCGGTCAGCGACGAGCAGGTCCGGGAGGCGGCTGCCGCCGCCAACGCCCTCGAGTTCATCGAGGCGCTGCCGCACGGCTTCGAGACGCACGTGGGCGAGGACGGGGTGCTGCTCTCCGGCGGCCAGCGCCAGCGCATCGCCATCGCCCGCGCGGTGCTCAAGGACGCGCCGATCCTGATCCTCGACGAGGCGACCTCGGCGCTGGACGCCGAGTCGGAGCGCCGCATCCAGTCCGCCCTGGAGCACCTCCTGCGGGATCGGACCGGCTTGATCATCGCCCACCGCCTCTCCACCGTGAATGGTGCCGACCGGATCGTCTTCCTCGACCAGGGCGAGATCGTGGAGCAGGGGACCCACAGCGAGCTCCTCGCCTACAACGGCCGCTACGCCGGCCTCTACCGCATGCAGTTCGCGGACCACGCGGCGGGCGAGGTGGAGCGCTAGCCGGTGCCGGTTCCGGGGCTGTGGCTGAGGGATGGCGCGGCAGCGCGCGCGCTCGCGCCGCTGGCCGGGTGCTACGGCGCGGCGGCCGCGCTGCGCCGTCGCGCCTACGAGCGCGGCTGGCTGGCGCGGCCGGATCTGCCGCTGCCGGTGATCGTGGTGGGCAACCTCTTTGTGGGCGGGACCGGCAAGACGCCCTTCGTGGCCTGGCTCGTCGAGAGGCTCCAGGCCCGCGGCTGGTCACCCGGCGTGGTCGCCCGGGGCTACGGCGGCCGGGCCGGGGCCGGCCCGACGCCCGTGCGGCCCAGCTCGGATCCTGGCCAGGTCGGTGACGAGCCGCTTCTGCTCGCCGGGCGCACGCGGGCCCCGGTCTACGTCGGCAGCGACCGCGCCGGGGCCGTGGCGGCCGCCTACGGCGCCGGCTGCGACGTGGTCGTCAGCGACGACGGCCTGCAGCACTACCGCATGCGCCGCAGCACCGAGATCGTCATCCTCGACGCGGAGCGCAGGCTCGGCAACCGCCGGCTGCTGCCGGCGGGTCCGCTGCGGGAGGCGCCATCCCGGCTGCGGGAGGTAGCCCTCGTCGCCGTCAACGGCGACCCGATCCCGGAGAGCCGGTGCGCCTTCCACCTGCAGGCCGGTATCCCCCAGGCGGTGGACGGCGCCCAGCGACCCTGGCCCGGCGGTCCCGCCCACCTGGTGGCCGGCATCGGCCGCCCGGAGGCATTCTTCGCGACCGCCGCCGCGGCCGGCTTCCAGGCCGCGAGCCGGCACCCCCTCCCGGACCACCACGCGTTCCGGGCGCGGGACCTGGCCTTCGAGGACGATCGCCCCGTCCTCATGACCGAGAAGGATGCCGTGAAGGCCCGCCATCTGCCGCAGGCGCGAAGGGCCTGGTACCTGCCCGCGGAGCTGGTCCCCACCCCCGCGCTCAGCGAGGCGGTGGACGGCGTGATCGACACAGCAGCGGAGGAGAGGCGCGGATGACTGCAGCAGCGACCCCCTTCGCCGTGGTCATCCCGGCCCGCTACGGCGCCTCGCGCCTACCGGGCAAGCCCCTGGCCGAGGTGCACGGCGAGCCCCTCGTCCGCCACGTCCATCGGCGGGCTACCCAGAGCGGGGCGCAGCGGGTGGTGGTGGCTACGGACGACCCACGGATCGAGGCGGCGTGCCAGGCCTTCGGCGCCGAGGTCCTGGCTACCGCCGCGGACCACCCCACGGGGACCGACCGCATCGCCGAGGTGGTGGAGCGCCTGGCCCTACCGCCGGAGGCCATCGTGGTCAACCTCCAGGGCGATGAGCCGCTGATACCGCCGGGGCTGCTGGCGCTCGCCGCGGCGAGCCTGGAGGGTGATCCCGCGGCCGCCGTCGCCACCCTGGCCGTGCCGATAGCCTCCGCCGGGGAGCTGTTCGACCCGGCGGCGGTCAAGGTCGTCCGCGACGCGCAGGGCCGTGCCCTCTACTTCAGCCGCGCCCCCATCCCCTGGGATCGGGATCGCTTCGAGGCGATCGGGGACGCCGCGGTCGCCGCCGGCGGCTGGCTGCGCCACCTGGGCCTGTACGCCTACCGGGCCGACTTCCTGCGCCGCTATCCGCGCCTCGAGCCGGCGCCCCCGGAGCAGCACGAGGCCCTGGAGCAGCTGCGGGTCCTCTGGCACGGTCTCGCCATCCAGGTAGCCGTGGCCGAGCAGCGCCCGGAGCCGGGGGTGGATACTCCCGAGGACCTGGCGCGCGTCGCCGCGCGCCTGTCACCTGGCCGATAACGTAGCGCCTGCGAACAGGGGAGTAGCGACATGGCGGACGACAAGACGCGGATCCTGCTGGTGTGCATGGGCAATACACGAACAGGGGTGTAAGGGGCTGAAAAGCAAGGGGTTCATCGGTCTTCTGCAAAACTCCTGCAAGCGCCCTGCAAAACCTACCCCTGTACCTCCATCCACTCCGCGCCGCGCCGGTCCTTGTAGATCGCCGTCGTCCTCGGGTCGCGGTGGCCGAGCAGCACCTGGGTGTCGACACCCTGGTCGTAGTAGAGCCGCTCCGACAGCGAGCGGATCTCGTGGAACGTCGGCGCCGCCTTGTCGTCGATCCCTGCCAGTGCCCGAGCCCTCGAGAACCCCCGCGAGACCGTGTCGATGTGGACCGGGTCGCCGCGGTTGCTGTGGGTCCGCGACCGCGTGTGGTGGAGCAGGTAGCGGCTGACCACGGCGTCGCGGCACGCCCGCACCACGCCCTCCAGCGTCCACCCCAGCGCGTCCAGTCGCAGGCTCAGCGGGATCTTGATCTGCGCGCCGGTCTTGCCGCGGTGGCACCACCACCAGCCGTCCTGCACGTCCTCCCAGCGCGCGGCGACGACGACCTCCCGCGGCTGACCGCTGACCAGGGACAGCTCCATCGAGCGCTGCACCCAGGGGTCGAGCTCGGCGCCATGCTCTCCGGCTTCCGCGTCAACACGCTCGACGTGCCCCAGGCCCTGAGCTTCAAGGCCCGCGACTACGCGCGGGGCAAGCGAAACGCCGCCCGGATGCTGACCGGCACCTTCTCGAACCGGGGCGAGCTCAGCAGCAGCGAGATCCGGGACGCCTTCCGCAGCTCGCTGCAGGCGCACCGGGAGAAGTTCAAGGACATCCACGAATCGGTGAAGGCCGCCAACGCCCTGGGGGTCACCGAGCAGGAGATCGCTCGCGTGCTGGACTCCGGCGGGCTCTCCAAGCAGGACGTCAGGCTTGCTCTTCGGGGGCGTTTCGTCCCCTACAGGCCGAGCGAGCGCTTCTACAGAAGCGTCATGAGGAGCGCGCTGTCGGAGGCATCAAACGAGGCCGAGCGGCAAAGGCTGCGTGAGCGCTATCGCGACCGCATGCAGGAGCTCATGCAGCTCTACGAGGAGGAGGGTCAGCCGGAGGTCATCGAGTGAGGTCGCTGCAGGCCGCCGGGGGCGTCCTCGGCGGCCCTGGCGCCTCGTCGGCCAACTCCCGGGCGTATCTCCTGTAGTCCGTGCAGCTTTGGTGGAGGAGGCCCTCATCCGTGTCGATCTTGGATCGCAGGCGCTGCACCTCCCACTCGAGAAAGGTGCGCGCCATGCTGCGCGCCCCGTCGCGGTCATGGCCGACGGACTCCCAGCGCAGCCGCTCCTCCCGCAGGCGCGCCTCGCGGCTCTCGAGGAGGCGGTCGAGCTTGCGCCGGTCGGCCTGCAGCGCTTTCCGGGTCGATTCGATGATCCAGGTCTCGCCCTCGAGTTCGTCGCGCCAGTGCTCGGCAGGGTTCGGGTGCGGTAGCGCGTCTTGGCCCTTCTCGAGGAGCGCCACCATCCCTATGAAGGCAACCGATATAGCGGTGGCTGCCCTCATCGTACCTCGATGGGTTGGGTCGGCATCCGTGGCTCCAAGAAGAGGTTGGCGCGGATGCGGGCCTCACCCGATTCGACGGACTGGTCCGCGCGAAGCTGGCGTGTCTGGGATGTTAGCTCCTGGTCACCGGCATAGTCGCTGGGCGGCATAATGCGGACTGTCACCGGAGTAGGCTGATACGCCCACCCTCCAGGCGCGTTCATGAGCCCCACCCAACGCTTCGGCACGTCGATCCAGAACTCTGCCGGGGTCTCGCCCATGGAGGCGCCATTGACTACCACCGGCGCACCGCTGGGCTCGCTCTCGACGGTGTACTGGACCTTTTCCGTGCTAGCACAGCCGCACACTAATAGCGCGACAGCGATTAAGCCAGATGCTCGCGCTAGCGCTTTCATGATTCTCCCCTCCCTTCCGGGGAAAGGTAGCAGGTGATCGCTTTGGAGCAGAGGGGTCGCGAGCGACGCCCTAGGAGGCGATGGGAAACGGGACATATTGGCGCCCCGGGTGGGAGCACTTGAAGCGCTGATCTGTACGCCCCTTCTGCAAAACCGCCTCGTAAGTGTCTGTCTATGTTAGGGTGCATTGTGACGAGAGGTGACGTTTTCATGCCCCTATTCGTTGAGGTAAGTGCATGAGCAGCCAGGAAAAACAGCGCATCTTACTAATCTGCATGGGCAACATCTGCCGCTCGCCCACGGCGGAGGGCGTCCTGCGCGAGCGCCTGCGCCAGCACGCGTGCGAGGACAGCGTCGAGCTCGACTCGGCGGGCACGCACGGCTTCCACATCGGCAAGGCGCCGGATCCGCGGGCCCAGGAGGCCGCGCGGCGGCGCGGCATCGACATCAGCGACCTGCGTGCACGGCAAGTGGACTGGAGCGACTACGAGGCGTTCGACCTGATCCTGGCCATGGACGCCGCCAACGCCGAGCTCCTGCAGGCGGACTGCCCGCCCGGGCATGCCGGCAAGATCGGCATGTTCCTCGACTACGCGGCGGGGCGCCAGGAGCGTGAGGTCCCGGATCCGTACTACGGCGGCGAGCGCGGCTTCGAGTACGTCCTCGACCTCATCCAGGAGGCCTCGGACGGCCTGATCGACGCCCTGCGCCGGCGTGGCGGCTGAGCGCCGCCCGCCGGCGCCCGGGGCACGGCTATTCCGCCTTCTCCGGCGAGCCCTCGTCGGCCTGGCCGGCCGGCGCGGAGGCCTCGGCGCCCACGCCTGCGTCCCCACCACCGCCTGCTACGGCATCGGCACCGCTAGCTGCCGCTCTCGGCTTGCGTGGCCGCCCGGAGCGGACCACCTTCCGCCTCGACGGGCCGTCGGCCGGCGCCTCGCCACCTTGGCCTGGCCCCTCCGGGTCGGTCTCGGCACCGCCGTTGCCCGCCTCCTGGGGCGCGTCGCCGGAGCGGCCCTCCGAGCCTCGCGCCGTGGCCTCGCCGGCCTCGGCCGCCGCTGCAGGCTGCTCCACGCCGCTGGCCCCATCGGCCTCCTCGGCCGGGCTCGACCCGGGAGCCTCCGAGCGCTGGGGATCACCCTCGTCGCCCTTGCCGCGATCTCCCTCTGCGGCGGTATCCGGGCCCGATTCGTGGGCCTGACCGCCGGCGTGCCCCGCCGGCGAGGGCGCCTCCCGACGGCTGCTGCCGCCGCCGCTGCTGCCCTTGGCGCTGTCCCCGCCCGGCTCCTGCTGGGGCTCATCGCCGCCGGCCGCCGTAGCGCCGGCGGGAGCGCCGCTCTGCTCGCCCTGGGCGTCACCGCTGCCGCTGGCCGTCCGGCGCCGGCGTCGCCCGCCGCGGCGGCCGCGGCGGCTGCGTCCGCTGCGGGCGTTGGCGGAGGCGGCCTCAGCGGTGCTTGAGGCGGAGGAGGAGGCGGCCGGGCCCGCCTCGCTCGCGCCCTGGGCGCCGCCCCCGTCGTCGCTCTCGCGGCCCTGCTTGCTCCCCGAGGCTGCCTTGGCGGCACCCCTGCCGGCCTCCTGGGCCGCGGGCGCCTTATCGCCACCGCCGCTGGGAGCCCGGCTCTTGCGGCGGCTGGAGCCGCCGCTGCGGCTGCGGTCCTTGCCTGGCTCCTCCTTGCTTGCGCTGCCGCCGCTGCGCTTGCCGGTATCGCCCTTGGCCTCAGCGGGCTTCCCGGCATCCTCGCCGCCGCTGCTGCGCCGGGTGCGCCCGCTCCGGGGGCGGCTGCTGCGCTGCCCCCCGGCGGATGGCTCGGTCTCGCCGCCCTGGCGAGGGGTGTCGCTGCCTTGCCGCTGCCGGCCCGCCGCCGGGACAGGCGGCTCCTCGCTGCCGCTCTGGAAGAGCAGGCCGCGCAGGCGCCGGAAGATCGAGCTCAGCGGCGCCTGCTCGCCGCCGCCGTCGGCGGTCTCGCCGGAGCCGTCGGTAGCCTGACCGGTCCCGGGGCCCTGATTGGCCGGCTCCGGTGCCGGCGTATTGGGCGTGACGCCCTGAACCGCAGGCGTCGGCGGGCGGCCGACCGGGATGCCGGCCTCCACGAGGCTCGGCTCCGGGGCGGGGGAGGCGAGGTCGTGGCTGCTGGCATCCGGGCCTAGGCCCTCATCGGTGCGCATCCGCCGGATCTCGTAGTGCGGCGTCTCGAAGTTGCGGTTCGGGATCAGCAGGATGTGCGTCCCGTAGCGCTGCTCGATCTCGCCGACCTGGGAGCGCTTCTCGTTGAGCAGGAAGGTGGCGACGTCCACCGGCAGCTGGGCGAGGACCCGGCCGGTCTGCTCCTTCATCGCCTCCTCCTCGATGATGCGCAGGATCGACAGCCCCAGGGAGTCGACGCTGCGCACCGTGCCCTGGCCGCCGCAGCGGCTGCAGACCTCCTGGTGCGCCTCGCCGAGCGAGGAGCGTAGCCGTTGCCGTGACATCTCGAGCAGGCCGAAGCGGGAGATCCGGCCGATCTGGACCCGGGCGCGGTCGGCCTTGACGGCCTCGCGCAGGCGGCTCTCCACCTCGCGCTGGTTGCGCGGCGGGCCCATGTCGATGAAGTCGATGACGACGAGCCCCCCGAGGTCGCGCAGGCGCAGCTGCCGGGCGATCTCGTCGGCGGCCTCCAAGTTGGTGCTCAGCGCCGTCTCCTCGATGTCGGCGCCCTTGGTCGCCCGCGAGGAGTTGATATCGATGGAGATCAGCGCCTCGGTGTGGTCGATGGCGATGGCGCCCCCGGAGGGCAGCCGTACGTCGCGCTGGAAGGCCGACTCGATCTGGCTCTCGATCTGGTAGCGGGAGAAGAGGGGGACCGGATCGGTGTAGCGCTTGAGCTTTTGCCGGTTGTACGGCATGACCTGCTCGATGAAGTCCCGCGCCTTGGTATAGACCGCCTCGTCATCGACGAGGATCTCGCCGATATCCGGGCGCAGGTAGTCGCGCAGGGCGCGGATGATGACATCGCTCTCCTGGTAGACCAGGAAGGGCGCGGCCCGCTCCGCGGTAGCCTTCTGGATGGCATCCCAGAGCTTGAGCAGGTAGTCCAGGTCCCACTGCAGCTCCTCGGTGCTGCGCCCGACGCCGGCCGTGCGGACGATGAGCCCCATGCCCTCGGGGACATCGAGCTGGCGCAGGCTCTCCCGGGTCTCCGTGCGCTCGGAGCCCTCGATACGCCGGGAGACGCCGCCGGCGCGGGGGTTGTTGGGCATGAGGACCAGGTAGCGGCCGGCGAGGCTGATGTAGGTGGTCAGCGCCGCGCCCTTGTTGCCGCGCTCCTCCTTGTCGACCTGGACCAGGACCTCCTGGTTCTCCCGCAGCCCCTCACGCGGCGTGGCGCGCTTGCCGTCCGCCGAGGTGAAGTAGGCGGGCGCTATCTCCTTGAACGGCAGGAAGCCGTGACGCTCCGCGCCGTACTGGACGAAGGCCGCCTCGAGGCTAGGCTCGATGCGGGTGATGATCCCCTTGTAGATGTTCGCCTTCTTCTGCTCCCGTGACGGCGCCTCGATATCGAGATCGTAGAGGACCTGGCCATCGACGAGGGCTACGCGCAACTCCTCCGGCTGAGTTGCGTTGATGAGCATTCTCTTCATTGCCTAGTCTCCGCAGCCCTGCCGCCATCGCTTCGCCAAGGCCGGTGGCGACGGAGGCTCGCCACGGCGCCGGGACGGCGCAGGCGATCGCCAGCTGTCCGGGCCGCTGCTGCGGCACGGACCAAGCGGCGAGCCAGGCCATCCAGTGCGTCAATGCCGTCCGTGCCATCTGCACTCGCTCCGAAGGGGCGCAGGGCGTGTCCATCGTGGGCAGTTCGGCTCCCCTAGCGGGGAGTCGGCGGCTGTGTACGCTTGCGCTCACTATGCCGCGCCGCCTCGAGGGCGACGCCGCTGAAACCTGGCGTGGCGACTTCTGCCACGTGCGGTCAATTGTATCAGGGACTTGCGCGCCCATTCAAATTGATTCTTCTGCTAAACTCTCGCCATGAGCGGACATGAGCGAAGCGTCCAGTACCGCCACGTGGTCGAGGACGAGGCCGGCCAGCGCATCGACAACTTCCTCCTGCGCCAGCTCAAGGGCCTGCCGCGCAGCCGGGTCTACCGGCTGCTGCGCAAGGGGGAGGTGCGCATCGATGGCGGCCGGGCCCGGCCCGCCCGGCGCCTGCGCACCGGGGAGGTGGTGCGCATCCCGCCGGTATCCGACCGCAGGCGGGACAGCAGCGCCGACGGCCAGCTGCCGGCGGGGCTCGCGGAGCGGCTGCGGGACGGGGTGCTCTACGAGGACGAGCGGCTGCTGATCTTGGACAAGCCCTCCGGTGTGGCCGTGCACGGCGGCAGCACGGTCCGCCTCGGCCTGGTGGAGGCGCTGCGCCGGCACCGCCCGGAGCTGCCCTTCCTCGAGCTGGTCCACCGCCTGGACCAGGAGACCAGCGGCTGCCTGATGCTGGCCAAGCGCCGCTCCACCCTGCGCCGGCTCCACGAGCAGCTGCGCCGAGGTGCCGTGGAGAAGCGCTATACCGCGCTGCTGCTCGGCCGGCTGCGCGGCTCCGGGCCGCTCCGCATAGACGCCCCGCTGGAGCGCCTGCCAGCACAGGGGCGGGGCCGGCAGGTGCAGGTCAGCAAGCAGGGCCGGCCGGCCGTCACGGAGATCCAGGTCGAGCGGCGCTGGCCGCAGGCGACCCTGGTCACGGCCCGGCTGGAGACCGGACGCACCCACCAGATCCGGGTCCACGCCCAGCATATCGGCCACCCGGTCGCCGGCGACGACCGCTACGGCGACCGCACCCGCAACGCCACCATCCGCGACTCGGGGCTGCGCCGGCTCTTCCTGCACGCCTGCTCGCTGCGGCTCAGGCACCCGGATACCGGCGCCTGCCTCGAGGTCCAGACACCGCTCAGCGATGAGCTGCAGGCGGTGCTCGACCAGCTGCCTGATCCCTAGAAGGAGGAGCAAGCATGAGCGAAGAGAGCACCGAGCGGGAGGCGCTCGTCGAGCTGCTCAAGGAGAACCTGCGCGAGCAGCGCCGGGCGCGGCGCTGGCGCCTGATCCTCCGGAGCGTGGTGCTGGCCCTCGTGGTCCTGGGGGTGATCGCCGTGGCGCGGATGGACCTCAGCCCGCAGCAGGATGTGGGGCCGCACACCGCCGAGGTGGCAGTCACGGGACCGATCATGGCCGACTCACCGGCCAGCGCCGACCGGGTCCTCCAGGGCCTGGAGCGGGCCTTCGAGGCGGAGGAGGCCGAGGGCATCGTGCTGCGCATCAACAGCCCCGGCGGCAGCGCCGTCCAGGCGCGGCAGATCTACCAAGGGCTCCGGCGGATGCGCGCCGACCACGAGGACACCCCCGTGTACGCGGTCATCGAGGACGTCGGCGCCTCGGGGGCGTACTACGTCGCCGCGGGGGCGGAGCGGATCTTCGTCAACGAGTCGAGCATCGTCGGCTCTATCGGCGTGATCATGGGCGGCTTCGGCCTCCAGGAGGCCCTGGATCGGCTCGGGATCGAGCGGCGCCTGTACACCGCTGGCGAGCACAAGGACTTCCTCGATCCCTTCTCCCCCGCGGAGGAGGGGGAGGTCGAGCATGTGCAGGCGATGCTCGACGAGATCCACGGCCAGTTCATCGCCGCTGTCCGCGAGGGGCGCGGGGAGCGCATCGACGAGGCCGGGGTGGACGAGGACCGGCTCTTCTCCGGCCTGGTCTGGACCGGCAGCCGGAGCCTGGAGCTGGGCCTGGCCGATAAGATCGGCAGCCCGCGCAGCGTCGCCCGGGAGGTCATCGGCGCCGAGGAGCGGGTCGACTATACCGTCCGTGGCGACCTGGTGTCGCAACTCGCCGACCGCTTCGGCACCGCGCTCGGGCGCGGGCTCTTCGAGACCCTGCAGATGCAGGCGTACCAGCCCCGCTGAGCCAGGGTCACGGCAGCGGGTACCCCAGGCGGCGCAGCAGGCGGGTGACCGTGATCAGCGGGAGCCCGATCAGCGCCGCCGGATCGCTGCTGTCCACCGACTCGAGCAGGGCCGCCCCGAGCCCCTCCGAGCGGATCGCCCCGGCGCAGTCCAGGGGCCGATCCGCCTCGACGTAGCGCTCGATGGCCTCGTCGTCCAGGGCGCGGAAGCGTGCCCGAACCGTCTGCAGCTCGTGCGCCTCCACCTCCCCTTGGCGGACGCTCACCGCCGTGAGGAAGCGCACCTCCCGGCCGGCGTAGCGCGCCAGCTGCGCGCGGGCCCGCTCGGCCGTGCCCGGCTTGCCCAGGATCTCGGTGCCGAGGGCGACCAACTGATCGCTGCCGATCACCGTCGCCTGGGGGTGAGCGGCGGCGACCGCCGCAGCCTTGTCCTGCGCCAGGCGCACGGCCGCTACCTCCGGCGCCTCGGCATCAGCGACGGCCTCGTCGATCTCCGCCGCCATAACCTCGAAGGGGAGGCCGAGGCGCTCGAGCAGGGCCCGGCGGTAGGGTGACCCGGATGCCAGGATCAGGGGGCTTGGCGTGGGCATCTCGATACAGGGCTCCCGTGGCTGTGTGGGATGGTAACGCAGCGTGCTGCCGGTACTTTACACTACCCGCTGCCGCGGCTAGCATGCAGCCCTTATGTTGCCGGACAGGCTGGCCCCCGACGGTTTCGCCGCCTCGCCGCGTGTCTACGAGGGCACGCTGGCCCTGGCCGATATGCCGCGCCTGGCCCCGCTCCTGGCCGCGGCCGAAGGTGATGCGTGGCTGCAGATCGCGCCCGGGCTGGATGAGCACGGGCGGCGGCTCCTGGAAGGGCGGGTCGAGGCGGCCGTCCCGCTCACCTGCCAGCGCTGCCTCGAGCCCTACTACTATCCCGTGGCGGAGGCCTTCAGCGTCGTGGTCGTCGCCTCGGAGGCGGAGGGGGAGGGGCTGCCGCCGGAGCTGGAGCCCTATGTCAGCGCGAGGACCGTGCGCCCGAGGGAGGTCGCCGAGGAGGAGCTCCTCCTGGCCCTGCCGGCAGTCACCCTGCATCCGGCTGGCGCCTGCGAGCCGCCGGCCCACGATGCCGAGGCCCAGCGCGAGGCCCTCAGCCCCTTCGCCGTCCTGCGCGGGCGGGTGCGCAGCAGCGAGGGGGCGGATTGAGCCGGATCCGATAGCGAAGAGCCCTGAACGATCAGGAGAGAGGACGATGGCCGTACAGCAGAACCGCAAGTCACCCTCCAAGCGCGGCATGCGCCGCTCCCACGACAGCCTGCGCAAGCCCAAGCTGGCCACCGAGCCGAGCACCGGCGAGACCCACCGCCGCCACCACGTCAGCCCCGACGGCTACTACCGCGGGCGGAAGGTCACCCGGGGGCAGGACGACTGAGCGCAATCGAGGTGCCGCCCGGAAGGGCAGGGCGAGCGGTGAGCGAGCGGATCCCGGCATGACGAGCCAGACGACCCTATCGCTGGACGCGATGGGCGGGGACCACGGCCCCAAGGTCGTGGTCCCCGCGGCCGTGCAGGCGCTCGAGGGCCACCCGGGCCTGCACCTGATCCTGGTCGGCCAGGAGCAGGCGCTGCGCGAGCAGCTGCACGCCCACGGCGCTGGCGAGGCGGAGCGGATCTCGATCCGGCACTGCAGCGAGGTCGTGGGTATGGAGGAGCCCCCGTCGCAGGCCATGCGCAACAAGCGCGACTCCTCCATGCGGGTGGCGCTCGATATGGTCCGCTCCGGAGAGGCGGACGGCTGCGTCAGCGCCGGCAATACCGGCGCGCTGATGGCGACCGCCCGCTACCTGCTCAAGACCCTGCCGGGCATCGATCGGCCGGCGATCATGAGCGCGATCCCCACGCGGGACGGCGCCACGCACATGCTCGACCTCGGCGCCAATGTCGACTGCAGCAGCGATCACCTGTTCCAGTTCGCCGTCATGGGGGCAGTGGCCGTGGAGGCCGCCCACGACCTGGCGCAGCCGCGCGTGGGGCTGCTCAATGTCGGCGAGGAGGAGATCAAGGGCAACGAGCAGGTCAAGCAGGCCGCGGAGCGGCTCGGCGAGGCCGAGGAGCTCCGCTATATCGGCTACGTCGAGGGCGACGGCGTCTACCAGGGCGAGGCGGACGTCGTCGTCTGCGACGGCTTCGTCGGCAATGTCGCCCTGAAGACCAGCGAGGGCGTGGCCAGCCTGATCTCCGGCTACCTGCGCTCGGAGTTCCAGCGCAACCTCCTGACCCGCCTGGCCGGCCTCGTGGCCCTGCCCGTGCTGCGCGCCCTGCGCGGGCGCATCGACCCGCGCCAGTACAACGGGGCCAGCCTCCTCGGCCTGCGGGGGGTGGCGCTGAAGAGCCACGGATCCGCCGACACCTTTGCCTTCGGACGCGCCATCGACACGGCGGCCCGCGAGGCCGAGCAGGGGGTGCCCAGCCTGATCGAGGCGCGCATCGAGCGGCTCCTAGGGGTGAGGGAAGGGGCGTGACGAGCGCAAGGATTATCGGTACGGGGAGCTATCTCCCCGAGCGGGTGGTCACGAATGGCGAGCTCGAGCGGCACGTCGAGACCTCCGATCAATGGATCCGCGAGCGCACCGGGATCTACGAGCGGCGCGTCATCGGGGAGGAGGAGGTCTGCGGGGACCTGGCGCGCATCGCAGCGCAGCGGGCCCTGGAGGCTGCCGGCATCAGCGGCGACGAGATCGACCTGATCGTCGTCGCGACCTGCACGCCCGACCGCGTCTTCCCGAGCCTGGCCTCCAGCCTGCAGCGGGACCTGGGCATCCGCCCCGGCGCCGCTGCCTTCGATGTCTCCGCCGCCTGCTCCGGCTTCATCTACGGCCTCGGCATCGCGGACCGCTTCGTCCGGACCGGGGGGGCGGAGCGGGCCCTGGTCGTCGGCGCCGAGGCCATGACCCGGATCCTCGACTGGGACGACCGCAGCACCTGCGTGCTCTTCGGCGACGGCGGCGGCGCCGTGCTCCTCGAGGCCGCCGAGCAGCCCGGGGTGCTGACGACGCACCTGCACTCCGACGGGCGCTACGAGCCCCTCCTCTACGTGCCGTGGGGGCCGGGGCAGGGCTACGCGGCGCTGGGCACCCAGAGCGGCTACATCCACATGCGCGGCAACGAGGTGTTCAAGGTCGCGGTGAACACCCTCACGCGGATCGTCGAGGAGACCCTGGCCTCGGCCCAGGTCGACAAGACGGAGGTGGACTGGCTGGTCCCCCACCAGGCGAATATCCGTATCATCCAGGCCACCGCCAAGAAGCTGGACCTGCACATGGACCGCGTGGTGGTCACCGTGGGCGAGCACGGCAACACCTCCGCGGCATCCATCCCCATAGCCCTGGATACGGCCGTGCGGGACGGGCGCATCCAGCGCGGTGAGATGCTGCTCTTCGAGGCCTTCGGCGGCGGCTTTACCTGGGGATCGGCGCTGGTCCGGTATTAGGCGGGACAGCATGCACAGCCATCGGGAGCGAGGATGAGCGACGCAACGCCGGAACTGACCATGGTCTTCCCCGGCCAAGGCTCGCAGGCCGTAGGGATGATGGCGGAGTGGGGCGCAGAGGCGACGGTCACGGCGACGTTCCGGGAGGCCTCGGAGGCCCTCGGCTACGACCTGTGGGCGCTGGTAGCCGAGGGCCCAGCCGAGGAGCTCGACCGCACCGATCGCACGCAGCCGGCCATCCTCACGGCCAGCATCGCCCTATGGCGGCTCTGGCAGGAGCGCGGCGGCGCCGAGCCGGCCGTTATGGCCGGCCACAGCCTGGGCGAGTACTCGGCCCTGGTCGCCGCCGAGGCCCTGAGCCTGCACGACGCCGTGGCCCTGGTGGCCGACCGGGGACGCTACATGCAGGAGGCCGTACCGGCCGGGCGCGGCGGCATGATGGCGGTCATCGGCCTGGCCGACGCCGGGGTCGCCGAGGCCTGCGCCGGCGCCGCCCAGGGCCAGGTCGTCCAGCCCGTGAACTACAACGCCCCCGGCCAGGTGGTCATCGCCGGTGAGCGGGAGGCCGTCGAGCGGGCCGGAGAGGCCGCCAAGGAGGCGGGGGCGAAGCGGGTGATGCCCCTGCCGGTCAGCGCCCCGTCCCATTGCAGCCTGATGCAGCACGCCGCCGAGCGCCTGGCGGCACGGCTCGAGGAGGTCGATATCGGCGAGCCGCGGCGGCGGGTGCTGCACAACGCCGACCTCTCGGTCAGCAGCGACGCCGAGGCCGTCCGGCAGCGCCTGGTCGAGCAGCTCGCCAAGCCGGTGCGCTGGACGGAGACGGTCCAGCGCATGGCCGGCGAGGGCGTCCAGACTGTGGCCGAGTGCGGCCCCGGCAAGGTCCTGGCCGGGCTGTGCCGGCGCATCGACCGCAACCTTCAGGGTGTCGCGCTCAGCGATCCGGAGGCCTTCGACGAGGCCCTGGGGCGCTTCCAGGCGGCACCGTAACGACGGATCGCGAAGGAGGCAGCGTGCACGGCGACGACCTGCAGCAGGATATCGCGCTCGTCACCGGGGCGAGCCGCGGCATCGGCCGGGCCATCCTGGAGGCCCTCGGCCGCCACGGCGCCTCGGTCATCGGTACGGCGACCAGCGACGGAGGCGCGGAGGCCATCCAGCAGCGGCTCGAGGAGCTCGGCCTGCAGGGTACGGGGATGGCCCTGGACGTTACCGACCCTGGCCAGGTCAGCGATGTGGTCACCGCCGTCGGCCAGTCCTACGGGGCGCCGACGATCTTGGTGAATAACGCCGGCGTAACCCAGGACAACCTGATCATGCGGATGAAGGACGAGGAGTGGGAGGAGCTTATCGATACCAACCTCAGCTCCGTCTACCGCATGAGCAAGGCCTGCCTGCGCGGCATGATGAAGGCCCGCCGGGGGCGCATCATCAACATCGGCTCGGTGGTCGGGGCGACAGGCAACGCCGGGCAGGGCAACTACGCCGCCGCCAAGGCCGGCATCAGCGGGCTGACCAAGTCCATGGCCCGGGAGCTCGGCACGCGCGAGATCACGGTGAACATGGTGGCGCCGGGCTTCGTCGAGACGGATATGACGGCCGCCATGAGCGAGGAGCAGCGCTCTGCGCTGATCGCCAACGTGCCGCTGGAGCGGCTCGGCAAGCCGGAGGATATCGCCGCGGCGGTCGCCTTCCTGGCCTCGCCGGCGGCCAGCTATATCACCGGCGAGACGCTCCACGTGAATGGGGGCATGTACATGTCCTGATTTTCCCTGGCGATTCAGGGCGTTTCGCCAAGCCGAGACCCCGTGACGGGGTTTCTGGCACTCAAGGGGCAGTTCCCCTACAATACGCGCCGCAGCTGGATGACTGCGCCAACGAGAACCTCGGAGGACCTTTTACATGAGCAGCATCGAAGACCGCGTCAAGAAGATCGTCGTCGAGCAACTGGGGGTCAAAGAGGAGGAGGTCACTGGTGAGGCCTCCTTCGTGGACGACCTTGGCGCCGACTCGCTGGATACTGTCGAGCTCGTGATGGCGCTCGAGGAGGAGTTCGAGTGCGAGATCCCCGACGAGGAGGCCGAGAAGATCACAACGGTCCAGCAGGCGATCGACTACATCAAGAAGAACCTGGAGGGGTAACCTTCCGGGCGGCCAAAGCCTAAAGGCGCAGCGGGGCCGGTCCAGCGCGTGGACCGGCCCTGATGCATTCCGCGTCCGGAGAGCTTGCAGCTATGGATGATCGAGCCGTTGTCGTAACGGGCCTGGGCATCGTCTCCCCGGTAGGGAATACCGCGGACGAGGCCTGGGCCGCCGTCGTCGAAGGCCGCAGCGGCATCCGGCCGATAGAGGAATTCGATACCTCCGGCTACGCGGTGGGCTTTGGCGGTACCATCGAGGGCTTCGATATCTGCGAGTACCTCCCGCGCAAGGAGGCGCGGCGGATGGATCCGTTCATCCACTACGCCTTCGGGGCCTGCGACGAGGCGCTCGCCGACGCTGGCCTCGAGGTCCGGGCGAACAACGCCGATCGCATGGGGCTCTCCATCGGCTCCGGGATCGGGGGCATCCAGGGCATCGAGAACAGCCACAGCGCCCTGCTCGACGGCGGCCCCCGCAAGGTCTCCCCGTTCCTGGTGCCGAGCAGCGTCATCAACATGGCCTCCGGCAACCTGTCCATCCACTACGGGCTCCGGGGGCCGAACCTCTCCACGGTCACCGCCTGCGCTGCGGGGACCCACAACATCGGCCTCTCGGCCCGGATGATCGCCGCAGGGGACGCCGATGTGATGGTCGCCGGCGGCGCCGAGAAGTGCATTACCCCGCTCAGCCTGGCCGGCTTCAGCGCGGCGCGGGCGCTATCGTGCCGCAACGACGATCCGCAGGGCGCGAGCCGCCCCTGGGATACGGGCCGCGACGGCTTCGTGCTCGCCGAGGGCGCCGGGGTGCTGGTCCTCGAGTCCTACGCCCACGCCCGCGCCCGTGGGGCGCCCATCTACGCCGAGCTCGCCGGCTTCGGTACCAGCTCCGACGCCTACCACATCACCCAGCCGGCGGAGAGCGGCGAGGGCGCCCAGCGGTGCATGGCACGCGCCCTAGAGGACGCCGGCATGGCGCCGGCAGAGGTCGACTACATCAACGCCCACGGCACCTCCACCGCGGTCGGTGACCTGGCCGAGGCGTCGGCGGTGCAGCGCCTCTTCGGCGATCGGGCGGGTAGCGTAGCCATGAGCTCCACCAAGTCCGTGACCGGCCACCTGCTCGGCGCCGCCGGCGGCGTCGAGGCGGCCTTCAGCCTCCTCGCCCTGCGCGACGGCGTTGTGCCGCCGACCATCAACCTCGACGAGCCGGAGCCGCAGTGCGAGGGCCTGGACCTGGTCCCGCACGAGGCGCGTCGGCGGGAGCTCGGCGCCGTCCTGAGCAACTCCTTCGGCTTCGGCGGGACCAACGCCTCGCTGCTGTTCCGCCGCCTGGGCTGATCGGGTGGCCGAGGCGAGGCTGGTCAACGGCAGGGCCGAGGCCGCCATCGCGCCCGAGGATCGCGGCCTCGCCTACGGGGATGGGCTGTTCGAGACGGTGGCCATCGCCGATGGCCGGCCGCGCCTGTGGGACGAGCACATGGACCGCCTCCTCGAGGGGGCGCGCCGGCTCGGGCTCCCGGAGCCGCCGCTGGCCACCCTGCACGAGGAGGGCCACGCCCTGGCCCGCGAGGCCAGCGGCGGGGTGCTGAAGGTCTACTACACCCGAGGGGTAGGGGACGGACGGGGCTACAGGCCACCGGACCGGCCGGAGCCGACACGGGTAGTGAGCCGGCACGAGCTACCCGCCATCCCCCGCGAGCGCTGGGAGGGCGTGGACTGCCGGCTCTGCCGGATACGGCTGAGCGCGCAGCCCGCGCTCGCCGGCGTCAAGCACATCAACCGGCTCGAGCAGGTCCTGGCGCGCTCGGAGTGGCAGGACCCGGCCGTCGCCGAGGGCTTGATGCTCGATCCCGAGGGGGCCATCGTCGAGGGCACAGCCACCAACTTCCTCGCAGTCCGAGGCCGCGCGCTGGTCACCCCGGCGCTGGCCAGTGCCGGTGTTGCCGGCGTCATGCGGCGCTGGGTCCTGGCGCAGGCGGAGGCCCTCGGGCTGCGTGTGGAGCGCCGCGGGATCCACCCCGAGGAGCTGCCTGAGATGGACGAGGCCTTCCTGACGAATAGCCTCATCGGGCTGTGGCCGGTACGCTCGGTAGCGGGCCACCAGATCCCCGTAGGCCCGATCAGCCGCCGCTACCTGGCGCGTATGGCCGAGCAGCGGCTGACCCCGCTGCTGGGGCAGGCGGATGGTGGCCATGGGCCGTAGCCGCTGGCTGCAGCGCCTGGCTGTAGCCGCCTTGCTGGCAGCCACCGCCCTCCTGGCCCTCGGAGCCGCATGGCTGGGCTACGAGCTCGACCGACCCTTGCAGGTCGACACCCCGCCGCAGTACCTAGAGATCGAGCAGGGCGCGTCGCTCCAAGGGGTCATCGGCGAGCTCAGGGGCCGTGGCTGGCTGAGCGCTGCCGGGGCCCTCAGCGCCCGGCTCTACGGCCACCTGAGCGGGATCGCAGGCTCACTCCGCACCGGTGAGTACGCCGTGGAGGCGGAGATGTCGGCTCGCCGGCTGCTCCGCCGTATCGCGGCCGGCGAGGTCGTCCAGCACCAGCTCACCATCATCGAGGGCTGGACCTTCGAGCGGCTGCGGCGCGCGCTGCGCGAGCACGAGGCCGTAACCTACACCCTCGAGGGGGTGGAGACCGACGCCGTCATGGCGGAGCTGGGCCTGGACGGCGAGCACCCCGAGGGGCGCTTCTTCCCTACGACCTACAACTTCCCACGTGGGACCGAGGATCGGCGGATCCTGCGGCTCGCCTACCGCAAGATGGAGGAGCACCTGGCGGCGGCCTGGGCGGAGCGCCAGCCCGATCTGCCCCTGTCCGAGCCCTACGAGGCGCTGATCCTCGCCTCGATCATCGAGCGGGAGGCGGCACGCCCCGAGGACCGGCGGGAGGTGGCCGGGGTCTTCACCCGGCGGCTGGAGCGCGGCATGCGGCTGCAGAGCGACCCGGCGGTCATCTACGGCCTGGGGGATGACCACGATGGCCGCCTACGGCGCGATGACCTGCGCCGCGATGGCCCCTACAACACCTACGAGCGTCGCGGCCTGCCGCCGACGCCGATCGCGCTGCCGGGCGAGGCCTCGCTGGAGGCTGCCGTGGATCCCGCCCCCGGCGAGGCGCTGTACTTCGTCGCCCGGGGGGACGGGACCCTGCAGTTCTCCGCTACGCTGGAGGAGCACCGAGCGGCCGTGCGGCGCTACATCCTGGAGGAGCAGTAGTGGCGAGGCGTGGGCGAGGGCGCTTTATAACCGTCGAGGGGCTCGAGGGGGCCGGCAAGACGAGCTGCCTGGAGGCCATCGCCGCGGCGCTGCGCATGGCCGGCGAGCCGGAGCCGCTCTTCACCCGGGAGCCAGGCGGCACCCCCTTCGGCGAGGCCCTGCGCAGCGTGCTCCTGGATCCGCAGTACCAGGGGATGACGGCGGAGGCGGAGGCGCTGACCGTATTCGCCGCACGGGCCGACCACCTCACCCGGGTCATCCGTCCGACCCTGGAGGCCGGCCGCTGGGTGGTCTGCGACCGCTTCACGGACGCCACCTACGCCTATCAGGGCGGGGGGCGAGGGCTGGGCGACAGGCGGGTGGCTGAGCTGGAGGCGTGGGTCCACGGCGGCTTCGGGCCGGACCGTACGCTGCTGCTCGACGTAGAGCCTGACGTGGGGCGAGCGCGTATCGCCACCCGCGGCGCCCATGCCGACCGCTTCGAGCAGGAGCAGGACGCCTTCTTCCGCGCGGCGCGGGCAGCCTACCACCGGCGCGCTGCCGCGGAGCCGGGGCGGTTCCGGATCGTCGATGCCAACCGCCCGGCCGCCGAGGTGGCGGCGCAGGTGCGGCACGAGATCGAGGCGCTGCTCGGTCACGGAGGTACGGCGTGAGCGGGCCTGCGCCGAAGGCGACGACGACCACCCCCGGCGGCGAGGCGCTACCCCCGTGGCTGCGCCCGGAGCTCGAGCGGCTCCTCGCCCTCCAGGAGGCTGGCAGGCTGCACCACGCCCTGCTGCTTACCGGCCGTAGCGGGCTCGGCAAGCGGCTGCTCGCCGAGGCGCTCGCCCGGGGTCTGCTGTGTCGCCAGGACCCAGGGGAGCGCCCCTGCGGCCACTGCCGCAGCTGCCGGCTCACGGCCGGTCAATCCCACCCGGACCTGCGCCGCCTCGGCCCGGAGGTGGAGGGGGAGCGCGGCGAGATCCTGGTCGACAGCGCCCGCGGCCTGGTCGAGTTCCTGCACCTGAGCCCCCAGCTGGGTGGCCCCCGCGTAGCCGTCATCGTCCCTTGCGACCGGCTCAACCGCGCCGCCGCCAACAGCCTGCTCAAGAGCCTCGAGGAGCCGCCGCCAGGGGCCTTCCTGATCCTCGCCACCGGGCGGCCCGGGCGATTGCCGTCGACCGTGCGCAGCCGCTGCGCGGTGCGATCCCTCACCCCTCCGGATGCCGATACCGCCGAGCGCTGGCTGGGTGAGCGCACCGAGGCGGGTAGCGAGCGCGTCCGCAGGGCCCTGGCGCTGGCCGGCGGCATGCCTCTGGCCGCCGAGCGCCTCCTGGCGCAGGGCAGCCTAGCGGGCTACGAGGCGCTGCTGCAGCAGCTGCAGCGGCTGGCCGCCGGCGGCGATCCGGTCAAGGAGGCCGAGGGCTGGGAGCAGGCGCCCGTGGAGCTGGCCGACGGGGTGGCAGCGATCCTCGCGGACCTGCTCCGGCAGCGCCACGGCGCCCCGGATCGCGGCCTGCTGCCGGCAGGGCTGGCGCGGCAGCTGGCTGCGGGCGGCTCCGCCGAGCGCCTCCACCAGGCCTTCCTGCGCATCAGCGAGCACCGCCGCGGCCTGGAGCAGCCCCTCAACGGCCGCCTGGCGGCGGAGGCCATCTTCCTCGAGCTGGCTGCCGCCCTCAGCGGGGCTCACCCCTCGAGGCAGTAGCGCAGCCGCCGCCACCCCTCGTCGATGGCCTCGTAGCTGGTGTAGAAGTGGGGGGAGAAGCGGATCCCGCCACACCGGACGGCGCAGGCGACGTCGCTGCCGCGCAGCGCGGCGAGGAGGCGCTCCGGGTCGGCGCCTGGGACGCGGAAGGTCACGATCCCGGCGTGCCGGTCCGGCTCCTGGGGGGTGACGAGCTCGCAGCCGTGGCTGCGGGCGGCCTCCATGGTGTAGCGGGCGTTGGCCAGGACGCGCCGCTCGACCTCCGCCATGCCGGTCTCCTCGAGCACCGCGAGGCTCGCCTCCAGGGCGTGGCTGCCGAGCATGTTGGGGCTGCCGGGCTCGAGGCAGCGGCCGCTGTCCGCCGGCTGCCAGTCCGGACGATCGAACTCGCCGAGGTGCTCGACCATGTGCCAGCCGAACTGGGTCAGCCGCAGGCTCCGGCGCAGCTCGGGGCGGCAGTAGAGGACGCCGAGCCCCTCAGGGCCGAGCAGCCACTTGTGCCCGTCGGCGACGATGAAGTCGGCATCCACCGACAGCCGCAGGGCGCCGAGGGTCTGGATGGCGTCCACGCCGAGGAGCACGCCGTGCTCGCGGCAGGCGTCGCTCAACCGCTCCAGGTCCATGCGCAGGCCGGTGCCGTACTGCACGCTGCTGACCGGCAGGAGCCGCGTCCGCGGGCCGATGGCCTCGATCAGCGCATCCTCCGGCGTAGCCGCGTCGCACAGGCGAACGTGGCGGACGTGCACGCCGTAGCGCTGCGCCAGGGACTCCCAGACCCACCGGTTAGAGGGGAATTCGTGGTCATTGGTGATGACCTCATCACCCGGCTGCCAGTCCAGCCCGTAGGCGATGAGCGACAGGCCTGCCGAGGTGTTCGGCACCAGGGCGAGGTCCGCCACCGGAACGTCCATCAGCCGGGCCAGGCGCTGGCGCAGCCGGTCCTCGACCTCGATCCAGCCGGGATAGTCCGCCGCGCCGCGCCGCAGGCACGCCTCGGCGAACCCCTGAACGGCGTCCCGGGTGTGCCGTGGCCAGACACCGACACCGGCGTGGTTGAGGTAGACGAGCCCGTCGTCCTGGGGGAACTGAGGATGGTCGCGCATAGGATAGGGCCTTGCTGCCTGGGGACTGCAGGGGATTATAACGAGGCAGCTCGGCCGGTGCCTGGAGCGCGGCCGCAGCCGGTGATTCGCGGAAGATATATTATGTTAAATAACAAAGTGCACACATGGTGGGCCAGGTCAGACGCGACCCTGGCTGCGCCCTGGCCGTGTAGCGGCCGCTCGTATAGTCAACTCAATCTCTGCGGCGTGAATCGCGCCAGCGCCGGTAGTGCTCGGCGTCGCCGATGTTCCACTCCTGCTCGGTGAACTGCCGGTCCCCGGTCTGGAATAGCACCCACCGGATGAAGTCGGCGACGTCCTCAGGGGCGTGGAGCTGACCGTTCTCCTTGAGCTTGACGAAGCGCTCCACCGATGGGAACCGGTCCGGCGTCTGCCCGCGGATGTGCGCCTGCATGGGCGTATCCACCACCCCCGGCCGTACCGAGCCGACGAGCACCCCGTCCTGGCTGAGCTCCTCGCGATAGACCTGGTAGACCATGTACAGCGCCGCCTTGCTGGCGCAGTAGGCGCCCCACCCCTGGGATGGCTGATGCGCCGCCCCCGAGGAGATGTGCAGCACCCGGCTGCCTGCCGCCATGAGCGGCAGCAGCCCTTGGGTCAAGAAGACCGGCGCCTCCAGGTTGACGGCCATGGCGTGGCGCCAGGTGGCGACGTCGACGTCGCGCAGCGGCCCCACCGGCTCCAGGACCCCGGCGTTGTGGATGACCGTCCGCACCGGGCTGCCCCGTGCCGCCTCCACGACACGCGCCCGCCCCTCGGGGTCCCCGACGTCGGCGGTGACGGCCTGGATCCGCTCGGCGTTCGGCGCGGCCGTCTCCGCCAGGGCATCGGCGCGCCGGCCCACGGCCAGCACCTGGAGCCCGATGCTGGCCAGCTCCCGCGCCAGCGCTCGGCCGAGCCCGCTACTGCCGCCGGTTACCACGGCGAGCTCGTCTCCCTGCCAACTCATCAGAGCCATTCCTCCCGAGTTATATGCACAGATACCAGCCGGATACGCCTCACACGAGGCGCTCACTCTAGATCATCGGGCGCGACGATGCACTCGGGCGGCTTGCGCCCGGCCGCTGAGGCCGCCAGGGCCTCGCTGAGCTGATGCACGATCCGCTGCCGCGCCTCCACGGCTGTCCAGGCGCTGTGCGGGGTGACCGTGCAATTGGGCAAGTCCTCGGCCAGCAGGGGGTGCTCCGGCGGCGGGGGCTCCTGGCCCAGCACGTCCAGCGCCGCCCCTGTGATCGCCCCCTCACGCAGCGCCTCAGCCAGCGCCGGCTCATCGATGAGGCCGCCGCGCGCCGTGTTGACCAGCAGCGCATCGCTGCGCATCGCCCGCAGGGCCTCACGGTCGATCATCCCCTGCGTCCGCTCGGTCAGCGGGCAGTGCAGGCTCAGCACCTCCACCTCCCCCAGGAGCGCCTCGAAGGCCCAGCGTCCGGGGCGGGTCGTGCTCGCACCGGGGCGCTCGGCGATCCGTACCTCCATCCCCAGCGCCTCGCCGAGCTGCGCCAGGCGCTGGCCCAGGGTGCCGTAGCCGACGATGCCGAGCCGCTTGCCGGCCAGCTCCCGCGTAGCCGGATCGATCAGGCAAAAGTGCGGGCTCCGCAACCAGTCGCCGGCACGGACACGGCCGGCTGACGCCGGGATGCGGGTGAAGTGGTTGAGGATGAGGGTGAGCGCGTGCTGCGCCACCGCCGCCGTCCCGTAGCCCCGGCAGCGGGTCACCGTGATACCTTGCTCCCGTGACGCCTCGAGATCGACGTTGTTGGTGCCCGTAGCGGCGACGGCGATCAGCCGTAGCCCGGGCAGCGCAGCCAAGGTCTCCGCGGTGAGGGGCACCTTGTTGACGATGGCAGCCTCGGCCCCTTCTAGCCGTGACACCACGTCGCCTGGATCCGTCTGGGGGTAGCAAGTCAGCCGGTCAGCGGCCTCGCGGAGCGGTTGCAGGTCGAGATCATCTCGGTCGAGCGATCCGGTGTCCAGGAAGACCGTATCCATCAGCTCCCCTTGTTCCTTGCAGGGCGGCGCGCTTGCAGGGCAGCCGTGACCTTATTCTAGGATCGGGCAACCCTCGGCGTAAGGAGGCCGACCGTGCACACCCCTGATCCCGAGGCCCTCCCCCCGGCGGCGGCCCTGGACCGGGCCGCCGCCATCGGCCCTCCGGGCCCGGTCATCGCCGTCACCGGCCTATCCGGCGCGGGCAAGACGACCCTGATCAGCGGCGCTGTCGAGCAGCTGCGCCGCAGCGGCTGGCGCCCGGCTGTCGTCAAGCACGCGCACCACGGCTTCGACCTGGACCGGCCGGGCAAGGACAGCTACCGGGTCCGGGAGGCCGGCGCCGAGCAGGTGCTGATCGTCTCCGCGCAGCGCTGGGCCCTGCTGTCGGAGACGCCGACTGAGGAGCGCGACGACCTGCTCAGCGAGCGCCTGCGAGCGCTCGACTGGGCGCGCACGGACATCGTCCTCGCCGAGGGGTTCCGCCACAGCGGCGCAGGCAAGCTGGTGGTCGATAGCGTGCGCAGCCGGCCTGCCGACTATCGTGCCGATCCCGCCGTCCTGGCGGTGGCCACGGACGATCCCGCTACGGTGCCGGACCGGCTGCCCTGCCTTGACCTGGATGACCACCGGCAGGTCGCGGCCTTCCTGATCCGCTGCGCCCGGGGCATGATTGAGCGCATGGGCGTCACGCCGCACGCCTTTATTAACCCAGAAAATCAATAACTTGTGCAGCAATACACCCCTTCCCGGCACCCCGCCTGGGGGTTAGATTGGACCTGCCCCGGCACACAAGCCCGCCGCCTATACCGACGACAACCCAGCGACGCCGGGGCGCGGCGACAGATGGAGGAGAACCCATGCGCTACCGTGAGATCTACGAGGCCTCCCTCCGCGACCCGGAAGGCTTCTGGATGGAGCAGGCCCAGGGCCTGGCCTGGATGGAGCCGCCCCAGCAGGCCCTGAGCCAGGATGAGGAGGGACACCAGCGCTGGTACCGCGGCGGCCGGCTCAACATCGCCCACCTCGCCCTCGACGCCCACGTCGACGCCGGCCGCGGGGAGCAGCACGCCCTGCTGTACGACTCCCCCGTCACCGGCGAACGCTCGGCCTATACCTACCGCGAGCTGCGCGACGCGGTGGCCTACGCCGCAGGCATGTTGCGCGAGCAGGGGGTGGCCCACGGCGACCGGGTGGTAATCTACATGCCCATGATCCCGGAGGCGGTGATCGCCATGCTCGCCTGCGCCCGCCTCGGGGCCATCCATTCCGTGGTCTTCGGGGGCTTCGCCGCCCACGAGCTGGCCGTCCGTATCGACGATGCCCGGCCGAAGGTGGTCATCTCGGCGGCCTGCGGGATCGAGTTCAACCGCGTCATCCCGTACCAGCCGCTCATCGATGAGGCACTCCAGCGCGCGGACCACGCCCCAGGACGCGTCATCTATGTGCCCCGCCCCCAGGCGTCGATCTCGTGGACCTCGGGGCGCGATATCGACTGGTACGAGCAGATCGCCCAGGCGGCGCCCGCGGGACCGGTGCCGGTGGATGCCACCGATCCACTCTATATCCTCTACACCTCCGGCACCACCGGCAAGCCCAAGGGCGTGGTGCGCGACAGCGGCGGCTATGCGGTGGCGCTGAACTGGAACATGGGCGCCATCTACGACATGCACCCCGGCGAGGTCTTCTGGACCGCCTCGGATATCGGGTGGATCGTGGGCCACTCCTACATCGTCTACGGGCCGCTGCTCCGTGGCTGCACCACCGTCGTCTACGAGGGTAAGCCGGTCCGGACCCCGGACGCCGGGGCCTTCTGGCGAGTCATCTCCGACTACCGCGTCAAGGCCTTCTTCACCGCGCCGACGGCCTTCCGCGCGGTCAAGAAGGAGGATCCGGAGGCGCGGCTGCTGAGCGGCTACGACCTCTCCTGCCTGGAGAACGTCTTCGTCGCCGGCGAGCGCCTCGATCCGCCTACCTACGAGTGGCTCGCCGAGACGCTGCAGCGCCCGGTCATCGACCACTGGTGGCAGACCGAGACCGGCTGGCCTATCGTCGCCAACCCCATGGGCATCGAGCCGATGCCGGTCAAGAGCGGCTCGGCCACCTACCCGGTCGCCGGCTACGACATCCGGATCCTCGACGACAGCGGGCGCGAGCTGCCCGCCGGTGAGCAGGGCAACCTCGCCATCCGGCTGCCCCTACCCCCGGGCTGCCTGACGACGCTCTGGCAAGATGAGGCGCGCTTCCGGCAATCGTACCTGGAGCGCTTCCCGGGCTACTACGACACCTCAGACGCAGGCTATATCGATGAGGACGGCTACGTCTTCGTGATGGGCCGGGTGGACGACGTCATCAACGTCGCCGGCCACCGGCTGTCCACCGGCGAGATGGAGGAGGTCATCGGCCACCACTCGGCGGTGGCGGAGTGCGCCGTGGTGGGCATCCAGGACGAGTACAAGGGCGAGTTGCCGGCCGCCTTTGTAGTCCTCAAGGACGGGGTCGAGCCCTCAGCGGAGCACATCGAGGAGGAGCTGGCGCAGATGATCCGCAACGAGATCGGCGCCATCGCCGCTCTGCGCCGGGTGGCGGTGGTCGACAAGCTGCCCAAGACGCGCTCCGGGAAGATCCTGCGCAAGAGCATCCGGACGCTCGCCGGGCAGGCGCGGGAGCAGCTGGCCACCCCCTCCACCATCGACGACCCGACGAGCCTCGACGAGATCGACAAGGCGATGCAGGCGTACGGGCTGCGCTACCAGCCGTAGAACTGCTCTAGCTGGCGGTAGACCTCGGGGTAGCCCCGGCGCAGGCGCAGCGGCGCGGCGAAGAAGGCCTCCGTGGCCACGGCGAAGAACTCGGCCGGGTCCTGCGCGGCGTAGGCGTCCAGCGGCCCCCCGGGGTCGCCGTCCTGCATGCCGTCGTCCGTACGGCGCCTGAGATCCGCGTAGGCGCGCCCGAAGGCCTCGGACCACGCCTCGACGGGCATGGACCGGGGCAAGGGCGGCAGGCCGTTGCTGTCGCCCTGGCGCATGTCGATCTTGTGCGCGCACTCGTGGATGACCACGCTCGTCCCCGCCGCCGGCGCCAGGGCGTCCTCCAGGGACAGCACCAGCGGGCCCCTCAGCCACGCCTCCCCGATCAACGGCCCGCGCGCCACGTGGACGACGCCGTCGTCATCCTCGTACTCGTGCGTGGCCACGAAGCCGGCCGGGTACAGGATCACCGTCGTCCACGGCGCGTACCAGTCGAGGCCGAGCTCGAGCACCGGCACGGCCGCCTGCAGGGCGACCGTATCGATCGCCGCCTGGTCCGCCTGGACGTCGGCGACGCCCTCGAAGCGCTTCTCTGCGGCGAAGGCGGCAGCGGTCGCCTCCAGCCGCCGTCGAGCCGCCGGGTCCAGGCGCCGCAGCCCGGGGAGCACGGCCTCACCCCGGGCCCACGCCGACGGCGAGAGCCGGCGGCGGGCTGCACGGCGCCGGCGCCAGTCACGCAGAAGGCCCACGGCGGTGCGCTCCTTGGGGTCGCGGGTTCGCCTGCGTCATAATCCTAGGCCTTATCCACGGGAAGCCAATGATGCCAGAGCACAAGCCAGCCGGTCCGCGCCAGCACGTCACCGTCGACGGTACGGAGTTCGTCCTCCTCGGCACAGCCCATATCTCCCAGGCGAGCACCGATGAGGTCACCGAGGAGATCCGCCACGGCGGCTACGATGCGGTAGCCGTCGAGCTCTGCGAGAGCCGCATGCGGGCCTTCCGGGAGCCGGACTACCTCGAGCGGATGGACCTGCTCCAGGTCCTGCGCGCCGGCCGCGGCGGCCTGGTGATGGCGAGCCTGGCCCTGGGCGCCTACCAGCAGCGGCTGGCGGAGCAGCTCGGCGTGGAGCCCGGCGCCGAGATGAAGGCCGCGGCGGCGGAGGCCGACAGCCACGGCGTGGAGCTGATCCTGGCCGACCGCGAGGTGGGCGTGACCATGCGCCGGCTCTACCGCAACGTGCCGTGGTGGCAGCGCCTCGGCCTCCTCGCGGGCCTCGTCGGCAGCCTCGCCTCCTCGCAGCGGGTCAGCAGCGAGGAGGTGGAGCGCCTCAAGCAGGGCGACCTGCTGGAGTCGACCTTCCGCGAGCTGGCGCAGAGCAGCCGCGCCCTCTACCACCCCCTGATCACCGAGCGCGACCGCTACATGGCCGCCCGGCTGCTGGAGGCCAGCGCCGGGCGCCACCGCCGGGTCCTGGTGGTCCTCGGCGCCGGGCACCTGGCGGGGGTCGCCGATCACCTCCGCAACCCGCCGGCAGGCGCGGCCGCGGAGCGCGAGGCGCTGGATCGCATGCCGCCGCCGGCCCGCTGGCCGAGGTACCTGGCCTACCTGGTAGCCGCCGTGATCCTGTCCGGCTTCGCCATCGGCTTTAGCCGAAGCCCGGAGCTCGGCTGGAGCCTGATCGGGACCTGGTTCCTGGTCAACGGGGGGCTCTCGGCGGTAGGCACTGCCCTCGCCTACGGGCATCCGGTGACCGTGGCAGGCGCCTTCCTCGCCGCTCCCCTGACCTCGCTGAACCCCACCATCGGCGCCGGATTCGTCGCCGCGGCCATCGAGCTGACGGTGCGCCGGCCGCGGGTAGGCGACTTCCGCGAGCTGCGCCAGCACATCGTGCGCTGGCAGGGCTGGTGGACCAACCGCGTGGCGCGCACGCTGCTGGTATTCCTCTTCGCCTCCCTCGGCTCGGCGCTCGGCACCTACCTGGCGGGGGCGCGGATCCTCGAGCGGCTCCTCACCGCCTGAGACCGCGCTAGCGGTCCCGGGTGGCGAAGAAGTGTACGTCCGGCCAGCGCTCCTGGGTCAGCTCAAGGTTGGCCCGTGTCGGCGCCAGGTAGGCCAGCGCCCCGGTCCCGTCGTACGCCAGGGCGGACTCGTTACGCTCCCGGAAGCGCTCCATCGTCTTCGGATCGTCGGCGCTGACCCAGCGCGCGGTGTAGACCTGCACCCCCTCGAAGGTGCACTCGACCCCGTACTCCTGGCGCAGCCGGTAGGCGGTCACGTCGAACTGCAGGTTGCCGACGGCGCCGACGATCCAGTTGCCGCCCAGCAGGGGGCGGAAGAGCTGCGTGGCGCCCTCCTCGCAGAGCTGCTCGAGCCCCTTCTGCAGGGCCTTCATGCGCATCGGGTCGCGCAGCACGACCCGGCGGAACAGCTCCGGGGCGAAGTCCGGGATGCCGGTGAA
>CAJXKI010000002.1 GCA_913055765.1 uncultured Ectothiorhodospiraceae bacterium | reverse complement strand
AGGAAGCCCACCAGCCGCTCGATGGTCTCCTCCATGCCGTAGAAGTCCTCGAAGGCCGGGTAGAGCTTGATGGTGCGGTTCAGGAAGATCCGCCCCAGCCGCTCGTCCTTGGAGGTGTCGTAGACCCTGGGCTCGCCGATGGCCGCCACCAGCCGCTCAGCCGGCGAGGCGTAGGCCATGGGGTCGTCCCGGCAGAGCTCCAGGTACTCCGCCAGGCTCATGCTCTGCTCCTGGCGGCGCTCGTAGCCACGGGCGTAGCGTGCGATCAGGTTTTCGGCGGTATCCATAGCATGCCCCCTCAACGGCGTCCCGGTGTGGAGTTGCGGGATGGCGAGCGGTCCCACTTGATTAGACGCAACAAGGTGTACCGATGTTCCGGCTCAGGAGGCTCGGGCTAGGCGCCCGGAAGGGCCCTCGGAAGGACCCGCCCGGGGCGTCATCAGCCCGGGCCGGCGCGAGACGGGGCTCAGGCCAGCCCCCGCTCCGCCAGCCACTCGGGGTTGAAGAGCCTGGCGTAATAGCGTCCCCCTCCGTCGCACAGGACGGTCACCACCGTGTGGCCCGGGCCGAGCGCCCGGGCGGCCCGAAGCGCTCCGCACACGTTGACCCCCGAGGAGCTGCCCAAGAACAGCCCCTCCTCGCGCAGCAGCCGGTAGACCATGGGTACCGATTCGGTGTCGGGTATGCAGAACGCATCATCGATGTCCGTATCCTGAAGGTTAGCTGTCACACGGCTGCTGCCAATCCCCTCCGTGATGGAGTTGCCCGCCGTGGCGGCCGGCTCGCCGCGGTGCACGTAGTGGTACAGGGCGCTGCCTGGGGGATCGGCGAGATAGGCGCGGACGGCCCCCGAGCGCTCCTTGAGCGCCCGTGAGACGCCGGCGAGGGTGCCGCCGGTGCCGGTGGCGGCGATGAAGGCGTCCACCCGGCCGCCGGTCTGCTGCCAGATCTCGGCGCCGGTGGTGGCGTAGTGGCCGCGCCGGTTGGCGGTGTTGTCGAACTGGCCGGCCCAGATGGCGTTCTCCATCCCGTCGGCCATGCGCGCGGCGACCCGCTGGTAGTTGCCCGGGTCGCGATAGGGGGCGGCGGGGACGGTGTGCACCTCCGCGCCGAGGGTGCGCAGCAGGTCGATCTTCTCCGCGCTCTGGGTCTCCGGGATGACGATGACGCAGCGGTAGCCGCGCGCGTTGCAGATATGGGCCAGGCCGATGCCGGTATTGCCGGCGGTGCCCTCCACCACCGTGCCGCCCGGGCGCAGCGCACCGCTGCGCTCGGCCGCCTGGACGATGGCCAGGGCGGCGCGGTCCTTCACGGAGCCGCCCGGGTTCATGAACTCGGCCTTGCCGAGGATCTCGCAGCCGGTCTCCTCGCTCAGCCGCGGCAGCCGGATCAGCGGCGTCTGCCCGATGGCACCGACGAAGCCGTCACAGATCGACATCCCGGGCTCCCCGCCTCTGCTGGTCGCCCCCTCAGCAGGGGGCGCTAGGGTCCAGCATAGCGCGGGAGGCGGGTGAGCGGAACAACGGCGGGGCGCAGCGGCGGGAGGCGGCGCCCGCCCCGCTGAGGGCGGGGCCTAGGGCCGCTGGCTCGGCGGCGCCACGGCCTCGTGGTCCTCCTGATCGGCGCCCTCCTTCTCCGGCGGGAGCAGGTCCTGCTTGCTCACGCCCATGGCCAGCGACGAGGCGCCGGCGATGAAGATGGAGGAGTAGGTGCCGACGAGGACGCCGACGAGCAGCGCCATGGCGAAGCCGTAGAGCGCTTCCCCGCCGAGGAGCAGGAGCGAGCCCACCACCAGCAGGGTCGTCAGGGAGGTGATCAGCGTCCGCGACAGGGTCTGGTTGATGGCCAGGTTCATGACGTACTCGGTGCTCCCCTTCCGCACCTTGAGGAAGTTTTCCCGGATGCGGTCGGAGACCACGATGGTGTCGTTGAGCGAGTAGCCGATGGTCGCCAGCAGCGCCGCGAGCACTGTCAGGTCGAAGGTCAGGCGCGTGACCGAGAAGAACCCGAGGATCAGGACGATGTCGTGGAGCAGGGCCGCCACGGCGCCGAGGGCGAAGCGGTACTCGAAGCGCACGGCGACGTAGACCAGCACCCCGCCGAGGGCGTAGAGCAGCGCCAGCAGCCCCTGCTGGGTCAGCTCGCGGCCGATCTCCGGGCCGACGAACTCCACGCGGCGCAGCTCCACGCCGGGGCGGGCCTCACGCAGCTCCGCCAGCACCTGCTGGGAGACCTGGGACTGCTCCACGCCCGTCAGGGGCGGGATGCGGATCATGACCTGCTGCGGGGAGCCGAAGTAGAGCACCCGGGCGTCCGCGTAGGGCGTGCCCGCCAGCGCCGCCTCCACCTCGGGGATGTCCACGGGCTCCTCGTAGCCGACCTCCACCAGCGTGCCGCCGGTGAAGTCGATGCCGAGGCTCAGCCCCTGCCAGAGCAGGGAGCCGATGGCGACCAGCAGCAGCACGCCCGAGAGGATGAAGCCGGCACGGCGGCGGCCGAGGAAGTCGAGCTTGGGGTCTCGCTTGAAGATCTCCATGGCTAGATCTTGAGCTCCGGGACCTTGCGGCCCCCGTAGATGAGGTTGATGGCGGCGCGGGTGCCCATGATGGCGGTGAACATCGACGTCGCCAGGCCGATGGCCAGCGTCACGGCGAAGCCCTGCACCGGGCCGTTGCCGAAGAGGAAGAGCACGACGGCGGCGATCAGCGTGGTAACGTTGGCGTCCGCGATGGTCGCCAGCGCCTTGCCGTAGCCGGAGTCGATAGCCGTCTGCACCGGGGCGCCGGCGCGCAGCTCCTCCCGGATGCGCTGGAAGATGAGCACATTGGCGTCCACCGCCATGCCCACGGTGAGGACGATGCCGGCGATACCGGGCAGGGTCAGCGTCGCCTGGAGCATGGACAGCACCGCGACGATGATGACCAGGTTCGCCAGCAGCGCCAGGTTCGAGACCAGGCCGAAGGTGCGGTAGTAGAGCGCCATGAAGCCGATCACCAGCAGGAAGCCGACCGCCACCGCCAGGAAGCCGCTCTTGACGTTATCCGCCCCCAGGCTCGGGCCGATGGTACGCTCCTCGACGATGTCCATGGGCGCGGCCAGGGCCCCGGCGCGCAGCAGCAGGGCCAGGTCAGTGGCCTCCTGGCTGGACTCCAGGCCGGTGATCCGGAAGCGGCTGCCCAGCGGCTCGCGGATGCGGGCCACCGAGATCACCTCCTCGACCTCGCGGCTGACCCGCTTCGGCTCGCCGTCGACCATCTCCGTCTCGGAGACCCGCTCGCTGAACAGCACCGCCATGTGGTCGCCGACCCGATCCCGGGTGGCGCGGTTCATGATCCGGCCGCCGTTGCCGGACAGGCGGATGCTCACCTCGGGCGCGCCGCTCTGCTGCCCGAACCCCGCCGAGGCGTCGATGATGCGCTCCCCGGTGAGGATCTCCTCCTGCTCCAGCGCCACGTGACCGCCGCTGCGCTGCGGATAGACGTCGGTTCCCTCGGGGGGGTCCTCCGGGTCGCCCTCGAACGGGAAGTGCGCCGGGTCCACGAAGCGGAACTCCAGGGTGGCCGTGGCCCCGAGGATATCCTTGGCCTGGGCCGGGTCCTGGATGCCGGGCAGCTGCACCACGATGCGGTCTGCCCCCTGGCGCTGGACCACAGGCTCGGCGACGCCGAGCTCGTTGACGCGGTTGCGCACGGTGGTGAGGTTCTGCTGGACCGCCATGTCCCGGAGCTCGTCCCGCTCCTGCTCCGCCAGGGCGACGCGCAGGCGGTACACGCCATCGGCCTCCGAGGCGGTATACGCCAGGCCGTCGACGTTCTGCTCGATGGCCTGGCGGGCCTGCTCACGCCGCTGCGCCTCCGGGAACGCCAGGCGCAGCTGGTGGTCGTCGGTGAGCGTCAGATCCGAGTACCGGATCCGCTCCTCCCGCAGCAGGGTGCGGATCTCCTGCCGATGGCCCTCCATGGCCTCCTGGATCACGGTCTCGACGTCCACGTCCAGCAGGAAGTGGACCCCGCCGCGCAGGTCCAGGCCGAGGACCATGGGCTTGGCCCCCAGGGCGCGCAGCCACTGCGGCGTGGAGGGCACCAGGGTCATGGCCACGTTGTAGGCCCGGTCCAGCCGAGCCGAGGCCAGGTCCGAGGCGCGCATCTGCGCCTCCGTGCCGCCGTAGCGCAGGACCCACTGCCCGTCCCGGACCTCCGTGGACTCAGGCCGATAGCCGGCCTCCTCCAGGAAGGCGAGGATCTCGTCGCGCCTCTCCGCCTCGGGGACCGCCTGCTCCTCCGTGGTGATGACCACGGAGGGGTCCTTGCCGAAGAGGTTGGGCAGGGCGTAGAGGCCGCTGACCAGCAGGACAGCGGCTATCAGCAGGTACTTCCAGAGCGGATAGCGATTCAAGGACTACTTGCCCTTCTTCTCCTGTTCCTTGAGGGTGCCCTTGGGCATGACGTTGGCCACGGCGTTCTTCTGGATCTGGAGCTGGACGCCGCTGGCGACCTCCAGGGTGGCGAAGCTCTCGCCCACCTCGGTGATCCGGCCCAGGGTGCCCCCGCTGGTCACGACCTCATCGCCCTTGGCCAGCTCCTCGATCATCTGCCGATGCTCCTTGGCCCGCTTGTTCTGCGGCCGGATCAGCAGGAAGTAGAACAGGGCGATCATGCCCACCAGCAGCAGGGCGCTGAACCAGACGTTGGGCTCTTGCGGGGCCTGCTGCTGGGCGTGGGCGGTAGAGATCAGGAAGTCCATAGCGCTCTCCGTGTTCAGTCAGTGGATTCGATCTGCGAGGCCGCCTGCCCGCCGCGCGCCTCGTCGAGCGTGCCCTTGGGCATGACGTTGCTGACCATGTCGCGCTGGACATGCCACTCCACCCCGGGGGCCATCTCGACGCGCACGAACTGCTCGCCGAGGCGGGTGATGCGGCCGAGCTCCCCGCCGCTGACCACCACCTCGTCGCCCTCGCCGAGGTTGTCCACCATCTGCTGGTGCTTCTTCATGCGCTGGCGCTGCGGGCGCAGCAGCAGGAAGTAGAAGACCGCCACGAGCAGGGCGGTGAAGATGAAGAAGAAGAGCATGTCGCCGCCCTGGCCGCCCTGCTGCTGGGCGTAGGCCGGCGAGATGAGCAGGTCCATCAGCATGCGCGTCCCCCCTTGTGAGCTGTCGGCTAGCGCATCGCCGCCGTCCGGCGGCCGTAATGCCGTGCATTGTGTCATAGTCCCGGCGGGGTTTGCCCGCGGCGGGCGTAGAAATCCGCCACGAAGGCCGCCAGGTCGCCGTCGCAGATCGCCGCACGCAGCCCGGCCATCAGGCGCTGGTAGTAGCGCAGGTTGTGCAGCGTCGCCAGCCGCGAGCCGAGCATCTCGCCGCAGCGGTCGAGGTGCTTGAGGTAGGCGCGCGAGTAGTGGCGGCAGGTATAGCAGTCGCACGCCGGGTCTACCGGGGCGGTATCGGTCCAGTAGCGGCTGTTGCGCAGCCGCACCAGGCCCTGCGAGGTGTAGAGGAAGCCGTTGCGGGCGTTGCGCGTGGGGATGACGCAGTCGAACAGGTCCACGCCGCGGCGTACGCACTCCACCAGGTCCTCCGGCTTGCCCACGCCCATCAGGTAGCGGGGCCGGTCGGCGGGCAGGTACGGTGCCAGGCCCTCGAGCACGGCATCGCGCTCCTCGCGCGGCTCGCCCACCGAGAGCCCGCCGATGGCGTAGCCGTCGAAGCCGATCTGCTGCAGCCCTGCCAGCGAGGCCCGGCGCAGGTCGTAGTGGATCCCGCCCTGCACGATCCCGAACAGCGCCGCCGGGCTATCGCCGTGCGCGAGCCGGCTGCGCTCCGCCCAGCGCAGGGACAGCTCCATGGCGCGCTGCACCTCGGCCCGCTCGGCCGGGTACGGCGGGCACTCATCGAAGACCATGGCGATGTCCGAGCCGAGGGCCCGCTGCACCGCCATGGACTCCTCCGGCCCCATGAAGACCCGGGCGCCGTCCACCGGCGAGCGGAAGTGCACGCCCGCCTCGGTCACCCGGCGCAGCCCGCCGAGGCTGTAGACCTGGAAGCCGCCGGAGTCGGTGAGGATCGGCCCCGGCCAGGCCATGAAGTCGTGCAGGTCGCCGTGGCAGCCGATCACCTCCGTGCCGGGGCGCAGCCACAGGTGGAAGGTGTTGCCGAGGATGACCTGCGCGCCCGTCTCGCGCAGCTCCTCCGGGGTCAGCCCCTTGACGGTGCCGTAGGTCCCGACCGGCATGAACGCCGGCGTCTCGATGCACCCGCGCGGCAGCCGGAGCCGTCCTCGACGGGCCGCCCCGTCGCTGGCGAGCCGCTCGAAGCGTAGCGCCCCCGTGTCCGTCGTCGCCGTCTCCGCGCCCACGGGCCATCTCCCTCCGGTCATGGCGAGCGGGGCAGGATAGCGGCGCGGCGGCGGCGATGCATCCCGTGCCCTATCCGCCAGCCCCCTAGCGCTCCGCCGGCGGCGGCAGGGCGCCTGCCTCGGTGACGCCGTCGAAGAACGCTACCTCGCCGGTCTCCAGGCTGTAGGTGGCACCGAGCACGGCCAGCCCCGCCTGGCCGCGCAGGCGGGCGAGCACCGGCGAGCCCTCGCGGAGCGTGCGGCAGGCGTGGCGCACGTTCTCGCGCTCGGCACGGCCCCGGAGCGCCGCCTCGTCCAGGCCCTGCCCGAGCAGCGGCGCTACCGCCGGGCGGACGCCGTCGACAACGGCGCGCAGCCCCTCGCTCGGCGGCGGCCCCGACGCCCGCAGGGCCTGCAGCGTCGCGCCGACGGCGCCGCAGCCGGTGTGCCCGAGCACCACCACCAGCCGCACGCCGAGCTCCTCGGCGGCGAACTCGAGGCTGCCCAGCTGCGACGGCGTGGCGATGTTTCCGGCCACCCGGGTGACGAAGAGCTCGCCTAGCCCCTGATCGAAGACCAGCTCCGGCGGCACCCGCGAGTCGGCGCAGGCGAGGACGGCGGCGAAGGGGCGCTGCCCCTGCCTCAGCTCCGCACGGCGCGCGGCGTCGACGCGGCCGCTCGGGGCCGCGCCGTCCGCGGTAAAGCGCCGGTTGCCCGCGCGCAGGCGCGCCAGGGCCTGCTCCGCTTCCACCACCGCGTCGGCCATTACCTCACCCTCCAGATTGCCGCGGCGTGCCTTGCCGCCCTCCGTACATCCACGCCCGCCCCTCACGGCCGCTAGGCAGCCGCCACCCGGCCGCTGACGAGCCAGTGGCGGTCGCTCACCGCCTCCGCGGCCAGGCCGCCGAGCCCCGCGGCCTCGAGCTGCCCTCGCACCTCCGCCAGCGTGAAGGCGGCGTGCAGGGAGTTGTAGAAATCCGTCCGCAGCACCGCCGGCTCGCCGGCGGCGTAGGTATCGACGAGGCCCTGCGCGGCCTCGGGGCTCGACGGCCGGGCGAGATCCATGACCAGCACCGCAGCCCCGGGCCGAGCGTAGCGGCGCACGGCGGCCCAGAAGGCCATGGGCTCGTGGAGGTGGTGGAGCAGGCTGTTGCTGATCACGGCATCGTACCCGGCCTCCGGCAGCTGCAGCGCCTGCAGCGGGCGGCAGACCAGCTCCACCCGGTGGCGCAGGGCCGGCTCCGCATCCCGCGCCTGCGCCGCCAGGTCGATCATGGCGCGGGCCCCGTCCGCGGCCGTCACGGCCACCGCCGAGCTACGCCGGGCGAAGCGCAGGGGGATGTCGGCGGGCCCGCAGCCGAGGTCGAGCATCCGCCCGGCGGGCTCGCCGAAGCGCGCCACGTAGGCCTCGACGAAGCGGCTGTTCGGCTCCTCGAAATCGGCCCGGGCGTAGGCGAGGGCCTGCTCATCGCCGTCCATCAGCTCGGGCTCGGGACTACGCTCCATAGCGCCTCGGGACGCCGCTACGCCCGAGTCACCTCGCGCTCGATGCGCCCGCCGGCGACCGTGCGGCGCGGATACAGTATGCGGATCGTCTCCATCGCAGGCGCCTCCTTACCGCAACGTTGACTGGCTTGCGCTCTACCCTACCACGGTGCGCCGCCGGCCTCGGAGGCCCGTGTCAGGCCCACGTCCACACCCCGTCGGCCATCACCGCCAGCGCCGAGAGGGCGCACAGCGCCAGCAGGAGCGGCCGGATGCGCCCGGCGTCTACCCAGCGGTGGAGGTAGCCGGCCAGGAAGACCCCAACCAGTGCCCCGGGCATCACCGCCAGCGCCATCAGCAGCTCCGCCCGGCCGAAGTGGCCGAGCAGGACCATGCCGACGAGCGAGACCGTCGAGCCGATCAGGAAGTAGCTGCTCAGGTTGGCGCGGATGTGCGGCCCGCGGGCGTGCTGGTAGAGCAGCGCCATCGGCGGGCCGCCCACCGAGGTGGCCGTGCCCATGAACCCGGAGAGGAAGCCGGCCGCCAGGAGGCGATTGCGGGTGGGCGCGATATCCCCCGGCAGGAGGCTGGCGACGACCCCGAGCAGGACCGCCGTGCCCAGCAGCAGGGACAGGAGCCACTGCGCGGCGGCTGCGAGCAGCCAGAAGGCCGCCACCATGCCCGGCATGCGGCCGATGACGGCGCTAGCCAGCTCGCCGAGGGCCAGCCCGGCGCGGTTGCGCCAGGCGATGATCGCCGAGATCACCATGGCCACACCCAGCACCGGGCCGGGGATGAAGGCGGGCTCGAGGAGGAAGAGCAGCGGCGCGGCGAAGATGGCCAGGCCAAACCCCAGCGCGCCCTGCAGGAGGCTGCCGATGGCCACCAGCAGCGAGGCGATGGCGATCTCCACCGGTGACAGCGGCAATGGGGCCTCCTGACAGCGCTTGCCCAAGGGGCGCGGCAGTCTACCATCCCGGCGCCGTCTAGGCGCGGGCTGATGGCGCGTGCGATCGTAGCACCCGAAACCCGCGTAGGGGATGGCAGGAGCCGAGCGCAACGGATCAGGCACGCAACCAACCCACCCGGGTTACACCTATGAAGCGTTGTAAGAATGCTTAACAAGTCTTAGAGGTTTTAGCCTGGAGGCCTACGCCAGCGCTGCCAGGTAGTCACGCACGACCCGGGTCTGGGCGCGGCCGCCGGGCCGCTCACCCCGGTGCAGCGCCGCGCCGGCCGCGGCGGAGCAGGCCGGCTGCGCCTCGGCGATGAACCGCGAGGCCGTCGCCCCGCGGGGATCGAAGCGCTCGGCCCGGCCGCTGCTCAGGGCCCGCTCCAGGCGCGGATCCGGGGGATGGATCAAGTAGAGCCGCTGCTGCGCCCGGGTGACGGCCACGTAGAAGAGGCGCCGCTCCGCCTCCAGGGCCGCCGGGCTGGCCTCCTCACCGCGATAGGGGAAGGCCCCCTCGGCCAGCCCGGGGATGATGACCACCGGCCACTCCAGCCCCTTCGCCCGATGGATGGAAGTCACGCGCACCGCCTCCGCCGGCGGCGCCTCCTGCCACTGCGCCGAGCGGGCGAGGAGCTCATCGCAGCGCTCCAGGAACGCGGCCACCCCCCAACCCCCACCGGCCGCGAACCGGCGGAGGGCGTCCACCGTCATGATCCGGTCGGCGGCCGCCTCGGCGCTCGGCGCGCTGCCGGCGAGGGCCTCGTAGAGCCCCAGCTCGCCGACGATCTCGTCGAGGACGTCGGCCGCCAGGTCGTCGCCGCCGAGGCGGCCGATCGCCTCCAGGGAGGCCACCCGCCGGCGCAGGCGCTTGCCCTTCCAGGCCGGCAGCCCCCCGGCCGCCTCGGCCAGGCAGCGGCCCACCGAGAGGCAGCCGCCGGCGCACTCCCGGGCGATGCCCTGGGCCTCCTGCCGGCGCAGGCCGGCCACGGGCAGCATGAGCATCTCGGTGAGCAGCCCGGCCAGCCCGGTGCCGTCGGGCAGCGGCTCGGCCAGGAGGCCGGCGGCGTGGCGCAGGTAGCCGAGCAGGGCCCGGATCTCGCGGCGCTGGAACAGCCCTGCCCGTCCCTCCAGGCGGAGCGGCACCCCGGCCTCGAGCAGCTCCAGCTCCAGCGGCGCGGCCAGGCTGTAGAGGCGCACCAGCGCCACGACATCCGACAGCCGGCCGCCCGCCTCCTGGTGCGCCGTGATGATGCGCCGGTAGAGCTCCGGGTCGCTATCGGCATAGCGGTGGATGGCGGTAGCCGGGTTGTCCGGGACGGCGAGGCAGAGCTTGCCGTCGCGCTGGCGGTTGCGGACCACGGCGTGGTTGCCCAGCAGGGCCACGGCGTGGCCGAAGCGGAAGGTGTGCGGCAGCGTGTAGCTCGCCGCGCCGGGGAAGTCCGCATCGAAGCGGTGGACGAGGTACTCGGGCCGCGCGCCGCGCCACTGGTAGACGCACTGGTCCGGATCACCGACGGCCATCACCGCGGCGCGGTCGCCGGCGATGCAGCGGATGAGCTGCTGCTGCGCCTCGTTGATGTCCTGGTACTCGTCGAGGATCAGGTGGTCGAAGTGGTTCCGGAAGCGCCGCGCCAGGGCGCCGTCGGCGAGCAGCGCCTGCACCGGCTCGTGGACCAGGTCGCTGAGCAGGCGCACGCCCTGCTCGTGGCGCAGGGCCTCGAAGTGGTGGTAGGCGTCCAGGTGGCGCCGCGGCGGCCGCTCGCCGAGCAGCTCGGCGGCCTCGTCGTAGACCACGCCGGGATCGCGGGTGTCGGCCTTGACCACGTCGACGAAGGCCTGGAAGGCCGCCACCTCGTCGTCGTCCACCGCCTGGCCCGCGCCGCCGCCCTCGACGGCCGCCTCCAGGGCGCTGCGGGCGAGCCGCTGGCCCACCCACTCGCCGGTCTCCAGGCGCCGGCGCGGCACCACCCCCTCCGCCTCCAGGCGCTGGAGGAGGCGGTAGCCGGCGCCGTGGAAGGTCTGCACGGGGACCTCGGCGGCCAGCCCCGCCTGCCGGGCAGCGGCGGCGAGGCGCTGCTCGAAGTCCGCACGGGCCGAGCGGTTGAACATCAGCACCCGGATCCGCGCCGGATCGGCGCCCCGGCGCAGCAGGGTGATTACCCGGGCGACCAGGGTGGCCGTCTTCCCGGAGCCGGCAGCCGCGCTGACCCGTGCGTGGCCGGCCTCGTGCTCGATGACCCGGCGCTGGGCGCACGTGAAGGCCACAGCCTAGCGCGGCGTCAGGACCAGCCGGCCCGGCTCGACCCGCACCTCGGCCGGGACGCTGCCGAGCGCCTGGCCCGCGGCGCTGTCGCGATCGAGCTCGTAGACCGGGGTATGCGCCAGGTGATCGCTGATCAGCGCCACCACGGGGTCGATCACCCCGGTCACCTCGCCGCTGAGCCAGCCGGCGTCGACGTGGCTGCTGACCAGCTCCAGGTCGCGGACGTAGACCGCGCCCGCCTCGGCATCGTAGTCCGGCAGGCCGCGCAGGCGCAGGTCCACGGCGGCCGACTGCTGGCCCATGAGCGAGTCCACGCCGGCCTCGCCGGTGACGTCGAGCTGCACGCGGTCCGTCGCCCCCGCCGGGCCGAGGGTGACCTCGGCCTCGCGCACGGAGAAGTCGAAGGCCGCCAGGGCGCTGTCGAGCTCCACGCCGCGCAGCGGATCGAGCTGCTCGTCGAGGTGCGCCTGGATCTCGTCCTGGGCCACCGGGTACTTGAGCAGCTGGGCGCAGCCGGCCAGCAGCAGGAGCGCCGTCACCACCGCCCCGCCGGGCCACCGGGTTCGCTTCGGGATCAAGGGCCTGCCTCCTTCGGATCGGGAAAGCCGGACCGCGGCCCCGGCCGCGGTCACGCCGACAGTGTAAAGGCTCCGGCGGCGTTACGGGCCACCGCGGCAGCGCGGGTGCGCTCACCTCCTACGGACAGCGGCGGCCCGGAGCGGCCGTGGCGGGCACGGCGTCTAGATGAGCAGCATGGCGTCGCCGTAGCTGAAGAAGCGGTACTCCTGCGCCACGGCGTGGCGGTAGGCGGCCATCACGGCGTCGTAGCCGCCGAAGGCGCTGACGAGCATCAGCAGCGTGGACGCCGGCAGGTGGAAGTTGGTGAGCAGGGCGTCGGTGACGCGGAAACGGTAGCCCGGGGTGATGAAGAGCTGCGTCTCGCCGCTGAACGGCTCGAGCTCACCGCCAGCCGCGGCGCTCTCCAGGGCGCGGACCACCGTGGTGCCCACCGCCACCACCCGGCCGCCGCGCCGGCGGGCGGCGTCCACGGCGGCGACGGCCTCGGCGCTCACCTCCAGGCGCTCGGCGTGCATGGTGTGGGCGCTCAGGTCCTCGCTGGCCACCGGCGCGAAGGTCCCGGCCCCCACGTGCAGGGTGATGTAGTGCGTCGCCACGCCCATGCCGCGCAGCCGCTCGAGCATGGCGTCGTCGAAGTGCAGCCCCGCCGTGGGCGCGGCCACCGCCCCGGGGCGGTGGGCGAAGACCGTCTGGTAGCGCTCGCGGTCCTCGGCGTCGTCCTCGCGGCGGATATACGGCGGCAGCGGCACGCGGCCGGCCCGCTCCAGGTAGCGCCACAGGTGCTCGCCCAGCCCGCCGAGCTGCAGCCGGAAGAGGCGCCCCTCGCGGCCCACGACCTCGGCGCCGACGCCCTCGGGCAGCTCGATCACCGTACCGGGCCTCGGCGCCCGGCTCGCCCGCAGGTGGCAGAGCAGCACCCCGCCATCCGGGTCCTCGACGCGCTCGATGAGCAGCTCCACCCGGCCGCCGGTGGGCTTGGTCCCCGCCAGCCGGGCGGGGATGACCCGGGTGTCGTTGAGCACCAGCAGGTCGCCGGGCCGCAGGTAGGCGGGCAGATCGGTGAAGCGTCGATCCGCCAACGCGCCGCTAGCCCGCTGCAGGACCAGCATGCGGCTGGCCGTGCGCCGCTCGGCCGGCCGGTGCGCGATCAGCCGCTCCGGCAGCTCGTAGTGGAAGTCGCTGCGTCGCCACTCAGTCACCGCCTCGCCTCCTCGGCCCTCACGCCACGGCGCCCCGGCACGCGCGGGCCGACAATCTACGCCGCTCGGGGCGGCCCTCACAAGGCAGCCGCCGACGGCCCGGCGGCCCGGCGGCCCGCGGGCGCGGGCGGCGGCCACCGGCTGCCCGCCGCCGCCAGGCGTGGTAGAATCCCTTGCCCAGCCGGGATGGCGGAATCGGTAGACGCGCTCGACTCAAAATCGAGTGGGCACAGCCCGTGTGGGTTCGAGTCCCACTCCCGGCACCAGCTGGCCTCCCCCCTCCCCTTCCAGGCACCGCCATGGACCAGGGCCCACCCTCGCCGAGGGAGGCGACCTGATCGCGGATCTGCGGCGCCCGCTTGTTGCAAACAAGAATCGTTATCGATTACATTCTCAATATGCGTGATCGAGCCACTCCAACCAAGGATACCGACCCTCGCCCCGGCGATCGCCGGGAGGCCGACAGCACCGAGCTGTGCGGGCCGGCAGGGTACCTGGTCGTCTGGCACCAAGGCGAGCGGTACGTCCTGCGGGTCACGCGCAATGACCGGCTGATCCTGACCAAGGAGCCCTAGAGACCCGAAGAGGACCGGGGGCAAGCCAGCCACAGGCCAGCCAGCCCCCTCCGAACGTCCACTGCGGCCCGGCCGCAGGACCGAAGAGGAGGTGGTTATGTACACGAATGGCCCATGGCGGCGGCTTGCACCCCCCGTCGCCCTGCTGCTGGCACCCGGAGTTGCGGCCTCGGCGGGGTCCGAGGGCGACCGGGAGCTGACCTGGGAGGGCCTGATCGAGCTCCGAGGTCAGTATACGGAGCCCGAGGACGGGCGGGCCGAGAGCGATCTGCTCCTGCGCGCCGCGGAGCTCTCCGCCACCCTCGGGCTCGGCCGGCCCGGCTATCGGGCCAGCGCGACCCTCCTGTACGAGGAGCCCGAGGACGAGGCGGGCATCGTGGTCGACGAGGCCTTCGTCGAGGCGGCGCCGCCGCAGGCCCCCTGGCGCGCCCGGGCCGGCCGGTTCTTCCTGCCCGTCGGGGCCTACGGCACGGCGCTGGTCACCGACCCCCTGACCCTGGAGCTCGGCGAGACCGGTCCGGAGGCCCTCGAGGTGGGCATCGGCGACGAGACGCTCGGCGCCGCAGCCTACGCGCTCAACGGCGGCCATACCGAGGGCGCCGAGCGCGTCGATACCTGGGGGGCCTACCTCCGCGGCCAGACCGCCTGGGGCGGTGTGCGCCTGGCCGGTGAGGGCGGCTGGCTCAGCCACCTCGGGGCCTCGGACGGCCTCAGCGAGATCGACAAGGGCTCGGAGGCGGTGGGCGCCTGGCACGCCGGGGTGACCGTCAGCTACCAGGCGGTCACGCTGCAGGCGGAGCACGTCGGCGCCACGGAGCCCTTCGCCGCGGACGCGTTCAGCGAGGCCGGCGAGGCCCTGGAGCCGACGGCGAGCCGCGGGGAGCTGGTCGTCGACTGGGCCCCGCTCGCCGAGCTGCCGCTGGAGACGGCCCTGGGCTACGAGGAGACGAGCGAGGCGGGGATGCTGGATCTGCCCGAGCGTCGCCAATCCGCCGTCCTGGCCTGGCAGGGTCTGGCCCCTCTGGAGCTCGCCCTGGAGTGGCGGGCGGATGAGGCCCCATCCGGCGAGAAGGAGCAGGTCCTGACCGGCCAGGTGGCCGCCCCGCTCTGAGGCCCGGCGCGCCCCTCGGGCCGAAGGGCCCCCGCCTCGGCGGGGCCCCTCGGCCCAGCCAGGGCGCATCGCGGCGGCCTCGACGGGCAGGCCGCGGGGCGGGCGGCATCAGCGGCCGGGCCCGGCCCAGACCCCGGCCTCGTAGAGCTCGCCGGCGCTCGCAGGCGCAGCAGGCCACCGACCGCCCATCGCGGGTGTGGTAGCATCCGCCGATGAGCCTGGACAGCGACAGCGGCACAGGCCCCTTGTGACGCCCGGTCCAGGCGCCGTGAGTGCCCTACACCCGATGAACACCGATGCCACAGCCAGCTAGCGGACCGCGCATTGCCGGGGTCGCCAACGGCTCGATCCTGGGCCTGCCGGGCCTGGCCGCCTTCTTCCCAGAATTCGACCGATTCCAGCGACTGTCGCCGCTCACCGAGCGCGGCCTCACCGCCACCATCGGCTGGGGGCACAAGCCCACCGCCCTGCGTGCCCGTCGCGTCGCCCAACGCCGCGACATCCCCTACGTAGCCGCCGAGGACGGCTTCCTCCGCTCGTGGGGGCCCGCCCGGCTGGGCTATGCGCCCCTCAGCCTCGCCGTCGACTACACCGGCATCTACTACGATGCCCGCCGGCCCTCCGGCCTGGAGGACCTGATCCGCGATCAGCCCGTAACGGGGGCTGAGCGGCAGCGGGCGCGCCACTGCATGGCGCAGCTGCGGCGCCACCGCCTATCGAAGTACAACCACACCGGCGACCGGCCCGTCACCCCGTGCGACGGGCGCCGGCGCGTACTGGTCGTAGACCAGACGCGGGGTGACGCCTCCATCGCAGGCGGCCGCGCCAACGCGGCCACCTTCGCGCGCATGCTCGAGACGGCACTGGCCGACAACCCCGACGCCGAGATCATCGTCAAGACTCACCCCGATGTCGTCGCAGGCGAGAAGGGCGGGCACCTGGCCGGCGCCGAAAGGCACCCGCGCTGCCGCGTGGTGGCTGAGGCCATCAATCCGTGGGCCCTGCTGGATGCCGTAGATACGGTCCACGTCGTGACCAGCCAGCTAGGCTTCGAGGCCCTCATCGCCGGCAAGGGCGTGGTCTGCCACGGCGTGCCCTTCTACGCGGGCTGGGGCCTGACCACCGACCACCTCGATACGCCGCGCCGACAGGCAAGCCGCAGCCTCGAGGCGGTCTTCGCCGCGGCCTACCTGCACTACTGCCGCTACGTGAATCCGTATACGGGGCAGCCGAGCAGCCTCGAGGCGACCATCGACCTCCTGGCCGACCAGGCCCACCAGCAGCGGCGCCTGACGGGCAAATGGCGAACGGTGGGCCTGTCATGGCACAAGCGCCGCTTCGCCGGCGACTTCCTGGGTACGTTGAGCCGGGTCCGGCACAGCCGCTCGGCGACCAACGCCCAGCGCGTCCACGACCTTGAGGAGCGCCTCCTCGTGTGGTCGGCCGATGCCCACCGCCCGGGCGGCCCCGCGATCGCCGGAACGGCGCCATGGCGCATGGAGGACGGCTTCCTGCGCTCCGTAGGGCTCGGCGTCGATCTCGTCCAGCCCCTGTCGGTGGTCATCGATAGCCAGGGCATCTACTACGACCCCAGCGGGCCCAGCGACCTCGAGGAGCTGCTCAACCACGCGAGCTTCGACGACCGGACGCTATCGCGCGCACGCGCACTCCGCGACGCGCTCGTCCAGCGCGGGCTATCCAAGTACAACGTCACCGATCACCCGCTCGGGCCCACCCCGCCCGACCGGCGGATCATCCTGGTGCCCGGCCAGGTGGAGTCGGACGCCTCCATCCAGCACGGAGCCGCGACCCTGCGCACCAACGAGGCGCTGCTCACCGCCGTGCGGGCAGCCCATCCGGAGGCCTTCGTCATCTACAAGCCCCATCCCGACGTCGTGGCCGGGAGCCGGCCGGGGCAGCTCAGTGACGCCTCACCGCACCTCTACGATCGCCTGGCCACACACGTCGGCATCACCGACGCCTTGGCCCGGGCCCACGAGGTCCATACCCTGACCTCTTTGGCCGGCTTCGAGGGGCTGCTACGGGGCTCCCAGGTCGTCACCTACGGCCTGCCCTTCTACGCGGGGTGGGGATTGACCCAGGACCAGGTCGCCTGCCCGCGCCGCACCGCCACACGCAGCCTCGACGAGCTCGTCGCCGCGACCCTCATCCGATATGCCGTCTACCGCGATCCCCGGAGCCGACAGATCTGCAACGCCGAGACCGCCATGGAGCTGATCGCGCAGCAGCGCGCCGCCGGCGGCGCCCGGCCAGGCCTGCTCGGGCGCGGCTATCGGCTCTACCGCCGCCTGACGAGGGCCTGGCAGACATGACGCGGCCACGGCACACCCTCATCACCGGGGCCACGGGCGCCCTGGGCGGCGCCCTCGCCCGCGAGCACGCCGCCCGCGGCGACCGGCTAACGCTGCAGGGACGCCGGCCGGCGGCGCTGGCACGCATCGCGGCGGAATGCCAGGGGCTCGGCAGCGAGGTCACCACCCAGGCGGTCGACCTGGCAGCGCCAGAGGCGCTTGCCGAATGGCTAGCGGTCCAGGCCACGGACCCACCCGAGCGGCTCATCGCCAGTGCGGGCCTGAACGCCCATCCGGCCGGCGACACCATCCTCGAGGCCGACGCCGACAGCGCGGCGATCCTCGAGGTCAACCTCCGCGCCCCCCTGCAGCTGATACGCACCCTGGCGCCGGCCATGGCCGACCGCGGCCGCGGCGAGATCCTGCTCATCAGCTCGCTCGCCGCCTGGCACGGCCTGGCCGTAGCGCCGACCTACAGCGCCACCAAGGCCGCGCTCAAGGCCTACGGCGAGGCACTCGCCGGCCGTCTCAGGCCGCACGGGGTGGCCGTCACCGTCGTCATGCCCGGCTACTTCGACTCCCCCATGGCGCGCGCCATGCCAGGTCCCCATCCAGCCATGCAGTCGCCGGAGACCGCCGCGCGGCACGTCCGGCGCGCCGCCGATCGCCAACGCCTCATGATCGCCTTCCCCCAGCCGCTGGCCATGGGGTGCCGCTGGCTCGGCCTCGCCCCGCGGGCCATCAGCCACCGCATCCTGCGCCTTCTGGGCTACGCCCCCCGATGATGGCGACCACGGTGCTGCTCGCCGCGGCCTTGAGCGGCCTCGCCAGCCTCGCCGCGCAGGGCCTGCTCCAGCCGCCGCCCCATCGCCTGGCGGATCGCCACCCGGGCAGCCTACGGGTCCACCTGGGGACGGTAGGCATCGCCTACACCGCGCTCCTGGCGATCGGCCAGCGCCCGATCCTGGCCGCCGGCGCCCTCATCGCCATCGAGCTCGTCGTGATCCAGTGCAGCAACATCAAGTGGCGCACCCTCCGCGAGCCCCTCGTCTGCCAGGACACGACGTATTTCCTCGACGCCATCCGGTTCCCGCGCCTCTTCGTGCCGTTCTTCGGCATCGCCCGCGCCATCGCGGCCATTACCGCGGCGGTGGTGGCCATCGGCTCACTCCTGTGGGCCGAGCCGAGCCTCTGGGCGGCCGCCGCAGGCGCCAGCGCCCCCCAGGCGGCGCTCCTCCTGGGGGCTATCGCCGGCCTCCTGCTAGCCAGCCTGGCCGCCCTCGAGCGCGGGCTCGCGCGGCTCCCCGAGCCGAGCCTCGAGCCGAGCACCGACCTGGCCCGCTACGGCCTGCACGCCCACCTCTGGGCCTGCGCGCGGCGCCTCGGCAGCGTGCCCGACACCAGCAGGCAGCCCAGCGTGCTCACCCAGGCGCCGGCACCCGCCACCCCCGACTCCGCGCACGTCGTCCTGGTCCAGAGCGAGGCCTTCTTCGACCCGCGCACCTGGTCAAAGCACATCCACCCCGACCTGCTGCCGGCCTGGGACGAGCTCCGGGCAGGCGCCCTCGATACCGGCCGCCTGACGGTCCCGGCCTGGGGCGCCAACACCGTGCGCACCGAGGCGGCCGTGCTCACAGGCCTCGACGAGCAGGCCCTGGGCGTGCACCGCTTCAACCCCTACATCCCGCTCGCCCGCCGATCCGTACCGAGCCTGGCCCACCACCTGGGCCGCGCCGGCTACCGCACGGTATTCATCCACCCCTACCCGGCGCGCTTCTACCAGCGCCATCGCGTGGTGCCCAACCTGGGCTTCGAGGCGTTCATCGACGCTCGCGCCTTCGCCGGCGCCCCCATCGAGGGGCAATACGTCAGTGACCGCGCCGTGGGCGACTACGTCGCCGACCTGCTTGGCGCCGCGGACCAGCGCCCGCTTTTCCTCTTCGTCGTTACCATGGAGAATCACGGGCCGATCCACCTTGAGCGCTCGCTCGCCAAGCCCGAGGGGGATCCCAGGGTGACGCCTGACGGCCTCGAGCTGCCGCCAGGCTGCGAGGACCTGCTGATCTACTGCCGGCATCTGCGGCATGCCGACCAGATGCTGGGCACGCTCATGCAGGCCCTGCGGGCCAGCCCACGCCCGGGGCTGCTCGGCTGGTACGGCGACCACGTCCCGGCCATGCCGGACGTCTACGAGCGGCTCGGGGCGCCGGCGGGCCACAGCCACTACGCCCTCTGGGCCACCGGCGCGACCGCGGCCCGTCAACCCAACAGGCGCGATCTCCAGGCCTCGATGCTCGGCGCCGCCCTGCTCGAGCGCCGGGATCACCTTGAGCAGGCGCACGACCGACAGCCACACCATGCCAACTGAACGCACCCCTAACCGGAACGACCCCACGCCACGCCGGATCGCCATCATCGGCGCGGCGCACCGCCTGCCGGGCACCGCGGACCGCGGCCTCTGGCACCAGCTGCGCCACGGCGCCGATCTGCTATCGCGCGTGGCCGCAGACCGCTGGGACGCAGGCATCTTCCAGCATCCGGACGCCAAGCAGCCCGGCACCACCTACACCGACGCGGCCGGCAGCCTCGGGGATGTCGCGGGCTTCGATCACGCCTTCTTCGGCATCTCCCCGCGCGAGGCGGCGCACATGGACCCCCAGCAACGGATCATGCTCGAGCTGGCCTGGGAGGCCCTGGAGGACGCCGGCATCCCACCGAGCCAGCTGCGCGGCAGCGAGTGCGGGGTCTACACCGGCGTCGCCAGCCTGGACTACTCCTACCGCATCGCCGAGGACCCGTCCGTCATCGACACCCCGACGGCGACCGGCAACACCTCCAGCGTCATCGCCAACCGCATCTCCCACGCCCTCGACCTGCACGGCCCGAGCCTGTCGCTGGATACCGCCTGCTCCTCGGCGCTCGTGGCATTCCATCAGGCCTGCCAGGCCATCCGCAGCGGCGAGATCACCACGGCCCTGACCGGCGCGGTGAGCCTGCACCTCCACCCCCTGGCCTTCATCCTCTTCGCCAAGGCCAACATGCTCTCGCCCACCGGGCGGAGCCACGTCTTCGACGCGCGGGCGGACGGCTACGTCCGCTCCGAGGGTGCCGGCCTATTCCTGCTCAAGGAGCTCGAGCAGGCCCAGGCCGACGGCGACCGCATCCTGGCCACCGTCGCCGCCTCCGCCGCCAACGCCGACGGCCACACCAGCGGCCTCACGGTGCCCGGCAGCCACGCCCAGGCGGCGCTCATGGAGAAGGCGCAGCGCCTGGCGGGGATCAGCGCGGAGGAGCTAGACTACCTGGAGGCCCACGGCACCGGCACCGCCGTCGGCGACCCCGTCGAGGCCGAGGCCATCGCGACGGCCTGCGGGCGCCAGCGCCGGCAGCCGCTGCCGATCGGCTCGGTCAAGGGCAACCTGGGCCACCTGGAGACGGCCGCCGGCGTGGCCAGCCTGGCCAAGGCGCTGGGCGCCATCGCGCACCACGAGATCCCGCCGACCATCGGCCTCGACGAGCCCAACCCGCGCATCCCATTCGCGGCCTGGAACCTCGACCCGGTCACCGAGCGTCGCGCGCTGCCGCGCGACGGCACGCTGCACATCGGCATCAACGGCTTCGGCTTCGGCGGCGCCAACGCCCACATCATCCTGGCGAGCCCGCCGGCCACACCCACCATCCGGCGCCCCGACCCCCCTGGGCCGGGCTGGCCGCTGCGGATCAGCGCCCGCAGCGAGGCGGCGCTGCAGGCGCACGCCTCGGCCCTCGGCGAGCACCTGCGCGAGCATACACCGGCCATCTACGACGTGGCGGCCACCCTCCTCCGCCGCCGCGACCAGCTCGAGGCCAACCTCGTCGTCTTCGCCCGCGACGCGGCCGAGGCGGCGGAGGCCCTCGCCCACGCCGGCGACACCGGCGAGGCGCCCCCCGGCGCCGGGCGGGCGCGAGCCCTCCAGCAGCCGCACGGCCCGGTGTTCCTGTACACCGGCAACGGCTGCCAGTGGGACGGCATGGGGCGGACGCTGCTGGCCGAGTCCGAGCTCGTCCGCGAGACCATCGACGAGATCCAGGCCCTCTACCCGGCGGAGGCCACCATCGACCTGCGCGCCGAGCTGCAGGCCAGCGACCGCAGCCTCGGCCTGGCCGCCACGGCGCGCGCCCAGCCGGCGCTGTTCGCCCTGCAGGTGGCGATCACCCGGCTGCTGGCGGCCCACGGCATCGAGCCCACCGCCGTCACCGGCCACAGCGTGGGCGAGGTCGCCGCCGCCTGGGCGTGCGGGGCCCTGTCGCTGCAGCAGGCCGTCCAGGTCATCCACCACCGCAGCCAGCAGCAGGAGCGCACGCGTGGCCTCGGCGGCATGACCGCCGCCTCCACGAGCGCCGACGCGGCCCAGGCCCTGATCGCGGAGCAGGGGCTCGCGGAGGTCCACCTGGCCGCGGACAACGCCCCCCACGGGATCACGCTCAGCGGCGACGAGGCCGGGCTGGCGCGCATCGAGGCCCAGCTCGCCGAGCAGCGCGTGCCCGCCCGTCGGCTCGATCTCGACTACCCGTTCCATTCGCCGGCCATGGACGCCATCCGGGAGCCGCTCACGGAGGCCCTCGCAGACCTCGCGCCCAGCCCGGCCCGCATCCCCTTCATCTCCACCGTCACGGGCGGCCCCCTGGCCGGGGACGAGCTCGATGCCCACTACTGGTGGCGCAACATCCGCGAGCCCGTCCGCTTCCACGACGCCGTGGCGAGCCAGATCGACGACGGCGCCAACGTCCTGGTCGAGATCGGCGCCCATCCGCTGCTGGAGCGCTACGCCCGGGAGGCCCTCGCCGAGCGGGAGCGCGACGGGCGCCTCATCACCAGCCTGAGCCGGGACCGGGCGGACAGCGGGGCCGTCCGCTCGGCCGCCGCCACGGTGGTGGCGACGGGCTGCCCGACCCGCAACGAGGCCCACTTCCCGGCGCCGACGCCGCTCGCGCCCCTGCCGCCCTACCCCTGGCAGCGCGAGCGCCACTGGATCCAGCCCAGCGGCGACAGCTGGAGCCGCCTCCACACCGCCGTCGAGCACCCCCTGCTGGGCTACCGGCTGCCCGGCACGGCGCACTGCTGGCAGGGCCAGCTGGATACCAGCCGCCTGCCCTGGCTCGCCGACCACCAGGTCGGCGGCGCCACGGTCTTCCCGGCCGCCGGGTTCGCCGAGCTGGCAGCGGCGGCCGCAGCCGGGTCTCCAGCCGCCACCATCGCGGTCGAGGACCTGGAGGTCCACGACGTCCTGGTCCTCGACGGCCGCCTCGGCAAGCGCGTGCGCACCAGCGTCGACCAGCAGCGCGGGCGCATCCGCGTGGAGGCCCGGGATCCCGCCGCACACGAGCCCTGGCACCAGCACGCCAGCGCCCGGATCGCGCCGCAGCCGCTAGCGCGGCACCTGGCCGCGAGCGCCCCCTGCCTGCCCGAGCGCGCCCCCGACGTCACGCGCGAGGCGCATCAGCAGCGCGCCCACGCCCTGGGGCTGGACTACGGCCCGGCGTTCCAGGCCCTGGCCGCCCTGTGGCTCGAGGGTGACACGGCCATCGCCCGGCTCGAGCGCGGCCAGGCCATCGACGACGCCGCCCACGGCACCGTCCTCGAGCCGCCGATCATCGACAGCGCCTTCCAGCTCTTCATCGGCCTGCTCGGCGAGGACACCGCGGGACCGGCGTACCTACCGGTGCGGCTCGAGCGTCTCCAGCATCGCACCGGCGGCGGCCCGGCGTCCCTCGCCCGGGGGCGGCTGCGCGCCCGCGGCCCGCACTCGCTGTGCGCCGACTTCGAGCTCTTCGACGGCGACGGCCGCCTGCTCACCCTCATCGAGGGGGCACGCTTCCAGGCCATGCCGCTGCGCGCCCAGGGCAGCCACCCGCTAGTCCACCTCCAGGAGGCGCTGACCCCGCGGCCGCTGCGCTCCACCCCCGAGGCGGGCCTGCCGGCCCTGCCCGGGCGCCCCCTGGCCGAGGCCTTCGACGCGGCCGTCGCCGCGGGCTACACCGACGAGATCGAGCCCCTGCTGGATCGCCTCGCCGAGGCCTTCGCCGCCGAGGCCTTCGCCAATCTAGCCGATGACGGCTGGCTCGCCGCGGAGCGCGTCGGCGCCTGGCGCGCCGCAAGCGCCACCGCAGACGCCTGCTGGGAGCGCGTCCTAGCCCTGCTGGCCGACGCCGGCCGCACGGAGCGGGACCCCTCCGGCTGGCGGCTCCTCCCCGAGGACGAGCCCATCGCCGCGCGCACCATCTGGCAGCTGCTCATCCGCGAGCACCCCGAGGCCGCCCCGCTGACCCACCGGCTGGGCCGGGCCGGCCTGCACCTGCCCGGGCTGCTCACCGGCGATGCCGGCGCCGACGCGCCCCGCTTCGACCCCTCGGAGGCCACCTGGCTCACCCGGCATGCGGGCACGACACGCGCCTGGCGCTGCGCCGCCGACCACATCGCCGCCAGCGTGCGCCACGGGCAGGCCCAGCTCGGCCACGGCGAGCGCCTGGCCCTGGTGATCGCCGGCTCCCAGGCCCCGCTCCTGGCCCAGGCCCTCGCCGAGACGAGCGATCTCGCCGACAGCGATCTCCACATCCTCGCCGACGGGGAGGACGCCCGGCGTGAGGCGGAGCGGCTGACCGACCAGCACCCCACGATCACCGTAGCGACGCCCGAGCAGGCGCGGGAAGGGCAGCACCCCCGAGCCAACCTGGCCGTCGTCGCCGTGGATGCCTGCTCGCGCCAGCGGAGCCTCAGCAGCCTCCAGGCGGTGGCCGATGCCACAGTCGCCGGCGCCCCCGTGCTCGCCCTAGGCGTCCAGCCTGCCCCTTGGATGGGGCTGATCATCGAGGACGCCGAGCCCCTCGACGCCGAGGCCCTGGGCACCGCCCTCAGCGGCCTGGGCTTCCACGCCATCGACAGCCTCGGCCCGATACCGGCACACGGCGCCTACGCGCTGACAGCGCGGGCCCCGACAACGACGGAGGCGGACGACGCCGCGGCAGCCGCCACCTGGCGCATCGCCCACGACGCGGCCACGGCCGAGATCGCCGCCGGCCTGGCGGAGCGGCTGCGCAGCCGCGGCCAGGCGGCCGAGCCCACCGAGGCGCCCCACTACACCCCTGGCGGCCACCTCATCGACCTGGCCGGCCTCGTGGACCCGGCCAAGCAAGCCGGACAGCGGTGCCAGCATCTCTTGGAACGCTTCCAGGCCCTCGAGGCAGCGGGGACCCCGACCCGGGTGTGGCTCATCACCACCGGCGTCGCCGGCAGCCTGGACCAGCGGGCCACGACAGCCACCGAGCCGGCCGAGGACACCGCCCTGTGGGGCATGGCGCGCTCGCTGCAGAACGAGGCGCGCGCCACGAGCTGGCGCCTGGCCGACCTCGCCCTGGACGCCGGCGCCGCGCCGAGCGGCGCCGCACTGGATACCCTGGCCGCCTCGCTGGTGGCCGACGACGCCGAGACGGAGCTGGTCATCAGCGCCGACGGCGCCCGCCAGGCCCCGCGCCTGCGCGAATGCCCCCCCTTGGCCCCGCGCCGGGACGACAGCGCCGAGCAGGCCGTATCACTGGCGTTCGAGGCCCCCGGGCGGCTCACCAGCCTGGCGTGGCAGGCCCAGGCGCAGCGCGCCCCCGGCCCGGAGGAGGTCAGCGTGGCGGTCGAGGCCACGGGCCTGAACTTCCGCGATGTCATGTACACCCTCGGCATGCTCTCGGACGAGGCCATCGAGTCCGGCTTCACCGGCGCGACGCTAGGGCTGGAGTTCGCCGGCACCGTAACGGCCATCGGCGCGCAGATCACCGAGCTCGCCGTCGGCGACCCGGTCGTCGGCTTCGGGCCCGCGAGCTTCAGCAGCCACGTGACCGTGAGCGCGCAGACCGTGGCCCATCGGCCCCCGGGCCTGAGCGCCGAGGCGGCGGCCACCATCCCCACGGCCTTCTTCACCGCCTACTACGGCCTCCACCACCTGGCCCAGCTCCAGCCCGGCGAACGGGTCCTCATCCACGGCGCCGCCGGCGGCGTCGGCCTGGCCGCCATCCAGATCGCGGACTGGCTCGGCGCCGAGGTCTACGCCAGCGTCGGCAGCCCCGGCAAGGGCGACTTCCTCAGGCTCAGCGGCATCGAGCGGCTCTACGACTCCCGCAGCCTGTCGTTCCGCGAGGCCATCGAGGCGGACACCGGCGACGACCCCGGCGACGACCCCGGCGTCGACGCCATCGTCAACGTCCTCGCCGGACAGGCCATCGAGGAGAACCTGCGGCTGCTCAAGCCGTTCGGCCGGCTCCTCGAGCTGGGCAAGCGCGACTTCTACGAGGACACCCCCATCGGGCTGCGGCCGTTCCGCAACAACCTAAGCTACTTCGGGGTCGACGCCGACCAGCTCCTGCGCCACCGGCCGGCCTACGCCCGGCGCCTGTTCAGCGAGGTCATAGCCGGCTTCCGTGACGGGCGCTTCCACCCGCTGCCCTACGTCACCTTCGCCAACGATCGCGTCGTGGACGCCTTCCGCTACATGCAGCAGGCCCGCCAGATCGGCAAGATCGTCGTCAGCCACGACCGTCCGGTCACCGCGCAGGGCGCCGACGCCGGCAGCCCCGCGCCGGCGGCCGCCCTGCCCGCTCAGCGGACCTGGATCGTCACCGGCGGCCTGACGGGCTTCGGCCGCCGCACGGCCGAGTGGCTGGCCGAGCAGGGCGTCACCCACCTCCTGCTGCTCAGCCGCCGCGGCGCCGAGCACGAGGAGGGCCGGGCCTGCCTCGACGCCCTCCACCGCCGGGGGGTCAGCGTGCAGGCGCCCGCCTGCGACATCACCGACCGCCACGCCCTGGCGGCCGTACTCGACCGCTGCCGGGCGGCCATGCCGCCCATCGGCGGCGTCGTCCACGCGGCCGCCGTCATCGACGACGCGCTGGCCCAGAACACCACCACGGAGCAGCTCCAGCGCGTACTCGCCGCCAAGGTCGAGGGCGCGCGCCACCTCGACGCGCTCACCCGCAACGATCCGCTGGCGCATTTCATCCTCTACGCCTCGGCGACCACACTGCTCGGCACGCCGGGCCAGTCCAGCTACGTGGCCGCCAACCGATGGCTCGAGGGGCTCGCGGCAGCCCGCCGGGCGCGCGGCGCCCCGGCCCTGTGCCTGCAGTGGGGGGCGATCAGCGACGCCGGCTTCCTGGCGCGCCAGACCGGCACGCGCGACGCCCTGCAGCAGCGCCTGGGCGGCTCGTCGCTGACCGCCGACGAGGCCCTCGCGCAGCTGGGCGATCTCATGGCGTCGCCACGGCCCACGACCGCCGTGCTTCGGCTCGACTGGCGCACGCTAGCCCGCGGCCTGCCCCAGGCCGGCGCCCCGCGGCTCAGCCAGATCGCCAGCCGCTACGCCGACGACGCCGCCTCGGCCGACGCCGATCGCGACTGGCCGCTCCTACTCGCCGAGGGCAGCGCGGCCGAGCAGCGCGAGGCCCTCGTCGCCCTCGTCCGCCAAGAGCTGGCCAACATCCTGCTGCTGGACGCGGACCAGCTCGACATGGACCGGCCCCTGGAGCAGCTCGGCCTGGACTCCCTGATGGGCGTGGAGCTGGTCACCGCGCTGGAGGGCCGCACCGGCATGAGCATCCCCGCCATGGCCCTCAGCGAGGCCGCCACGCCGAGCGCCCTCGTGGACCAGCTGCTCGAGCGCCTCACCGAGGCGCGCGACGAGGCAGGCGCCGACCGAGCACCCGACGAGCTGGCCGCCCTGGCCGAGCGCCACGGCGTCGCGGAGCTAGCGCCCGCCACCGGCAGGCAGGGGGATGCCTGATGGCCGAGCAGCGCCTCAAGGACCGCCTGATCAACCAGGCCCGGCGGCGCGAGCGCCGTGCCGACGACACCAGGCCGACGACGCGCGTCGCACCCGAGCTCCAGCGCTTCGACGCGCACCCCGCCTACCGCGAGGTCGCCGGCATGCGCCGGGCCGGCGAGCGCCTCGGCGTCAGCGAGCCGTTCTTCCGCGAGCACGAGGGCATCGCCGGCGCGCGCACGGTCATCGACGGCCGCACGTGCCTGAACTTCGCCAGCTACAACTACCTCGGCCTCAACGGCCATGCGCGTGTCCAGGCCGCCGCCCGCGAGGCCCTGGAGCGCTACGGCACCTCCGTCTCGGCGAGCCGCCCCGTCGCCGGCGAGCGCCCCATCCACCGCGAGCTGGAGCACGCCCTCGCCGCCACCTACGGCGTCGCCGACGCCGTCGCCTTCGTCAGCGGCCACGCCACCAACGTCTCGACGATCGCCACCCTCATGGGCCCGCGGGATCTCATCGTCCACGACGCCTACATCCACAACAGCGCCGTCGTGGGCGCGGAGCTGGCCGGCGCCAAGCGCTTGAGCTTCGCCCACAACGACCCGGCCGACCTCAACGCCAAGCTCGCCGCCTACCGCGGCCAGTTCGAGCGCTGCCTGGTCATCGTGGAGGGGCTCTACAGCATGGACGGCGACACCCCGGACCTGGCGACCATGATCGACGCCAAGCAGCGCCACGGCGCCTGGCTCATGGTCGACGAGGCCCATGCGCTCGGCACCGTCGGCGCCAGCGGCCTCGGCAGCCGCGAGGCCCAGGGCATCGACCCGGCGGACGTGGACATCTGGATGGGGACGCTGAGCAAGACGCTCGCCGGCTGCGGCGGCTTCATCGCCGGCTGCCGCGAGCTCACGGAGATCCTGCGCTACCTCGCCCCCGGGTTCCTCTACAGCGTCGGCATGCCCGCCCCGGAGGCCGGGGCCGCGCAGGCAGCCCTGCACATCATGCACAGCGAGCCCCAGCGCGTTCAGCACCTGCACCAACGCAGCCAACAATTCCTCGCCCGCGCCCGCGAGGCCGGCCTCGACACCGGCACCAGCGAGGGCCACGCCGTCATCCCCGTGATCACCGGCAGCTCGCTGACCGCCACCCGCGCCTCGCACGCCCTGCTGGCGCGAGGCATCAACGTCCAGCCCATCCTGGCGCCGGCCGTCCCCGAGCAGAGCGCGCGCCTGCGCTTCTTCCTGTCCAGCGAGCACACCCCGGAGGACATCGACGACACCCTCGAGCAGCTCCGGCACATCCTGTAGCCCCTGGGCGGCATCCCTCCTGACTGCGCCGCCCGGCGCCTATTGGCCCACCTCCCCCCACCACAGGCGCATCATGCTAGGCTCGGTACGTTTACATGGACGCTCAGGGCCATAGACGGCCTTGTCGGGAGGAAGAGCCATGGCATCGACAGCGGCACAGCCAGGTGACGCCCCGCCGGTAGAGGCCTCGGATGCGCGGCGCGCCCGCATCCGCGAGGCGCTGCCGAACGCCCAGGGCGGCTCCTTCGTGCTGTTCCGCGGGAGCTACCGGGAGCTGCCGGTGGTGGAGATCGCCAGTGACATCCCCGTCTACCGTGCAGCCAACGGACGCCTCATCATGCAGCTCGCCGAGGTGGCGCGGGCGACCGGGCACCGCTCCAAGGATGCGCTCCTGGCGGATCAGGATACCGACGCCGTGCAGTCGGCGCTCCACAAGCAGCTCGTAGCCCTCGCCCAGGCGCCGGAGGGCCCCATCTACCAGGAGCTCGAGCACCTCGGGCAGCAGACGGAGCCGCTCCTCGTCACCGCGGACGGGGTCGTCGTCAACGGCAACCGGCGCCTCGCCGCCATGCGCGAGCTCCTCGCGCGGGAGCCGCAGGGATACGCGGGCTTCGCCCGGATCCGTGTAGCGGTTTTGCCGGAAGAGGCCGGGGTCGACGATATCGAGTACATCGAGTCGAGCCTGCAGCTCGCCCCGGAGACCAAGCTCAGCTACCACTGGATCAACCGCCGCCTCAAGCTCCGGCGGCAGCGGGACGAGCTGGGCCTCCCGGTGGACAGCATCATCGCGAGCTATCGGCTCAGCGGCGAGGATGAGCTCGAGCGCGAGCTCGCCGAGCTGGAGCTGGCGGAGGCGTACCTCGACACCTTCCTCGGCGAGCCAGGGGCCTACCAGCACCTCGACGACACTGAGCCGCTGTTTGTCGGCCTCAACGCCACCCTCGCGGAGCCCGCGCTGGCGGATAAGCGACTGTGGCGACTGGCGGGCTTCGCCATGGTCTACGCCCGGTCCCGCTTCAAGCTCGTGGACCGGTTCCCCTTCGCACCCCCCCAGCCGGCCCACGCCCCGGCGGAGGCCCTGGCGACCCTGGCCGTGGCGGAGCACCTGGTTGAGCGCCAAGCGCTCGAGGGTCGAGCGGAGCTCCCGGCGCAGGCGCGGGAGCGGCTAGCGCAGACCCTGGCCGACCGCGACCAGGCGGTGCGCCTGACGCAGCAGCTCCTGGACATCCTCGATCAGATCCGGATCGACCACAACGAGCAAAAGGCCCCGCGGCAGCTGCTCAAGCACGTCCAGAGCGCCCGCCAGCTCGCTGAGCGCTTCGAGGCCGGACGCGTCCCGGCCGACCTGCGCGGCCAGATCGCCTCGGAGCTGGCGGCCATCCAGCACCACAGCCAGCGCATCCTCTCGGACACGGGGACCGACGCGCCGCCGCCGATCTCGCGCAGGCAGCGCCTATGGCGCAAGTTCCGCAGAGACCCCCACCGCTTCTTCGCCGACTCCAAGTGGCCTTGGCTGCGCGCCCTGCGCTGGCTCTTCCGTGAGCAGTCGCCCCAACAGTCGTCTAGGTGACCCGCGCCTGTACGGGCAAGGTGGCGCCCGATCCGCCCATCGATGGGCACCTCTAGCACCATCCGGCCGCAACACCGCTCACACCACCTCGGCGCGGCCGTGGGTAGCCTCGAGCAGCTCCACCAGCGGCGGGCGATCCCGGCTCAGGCGCGCCGCGGCGTGGCGCACCGCCAGGCGCATGCCGTCGCGCGTATAGAAGCCGCCGTTGACCTGGCTGACGTGGATCACCGTCCTCCGAAAGGCCCGAAAGAGGTGTCGATCGGGCCGCTCGGCATCCTGCCAGAAGCGGTCCAGCGGCCCCTGGAAGGTCAGGCCGGGGATATCGTAGATGGCTCGGCCCAGCGCGATGACGGGGCAGCCGTGGATGAGCGCCGAGGTCCCCACCGAGCTGTTGACCGTCACCACGCCGGCGGCACGCTCCAGCAGCGTGGGGAGGTGGCCCGTCTCCAGATAGACCAGCCGGGAGCCCAGATCGAGGCGGCGCCTCAGCGCCGCCACCTGCGCCTCGAAGTCCGTCAGTCCCGTATCCAGCGGATGGTTCTTGATGGCGAGCCTCGCCCCGATGGGCGCATGCCGGGCAAACGACGCCACCACGGTCTCCAGCAGCTCCGTGATGCCCTCGAAGCCGCTGTGCGCCCAGATCTGGCTGTCGCTATCCAGCTGGAGGGGCAGCAGATACACCGGCGCATCGCCCGCTGCCAGGTCCCGGATGCGGCCCCCGTCCCGGCGGCGGTACCACGGCATCTTCGCGAAGCGGCGCGCCCAGCCGAACAGCTCCACCGGCGAGCTATGCGGCCGGTGGGTACGGTAGCCGGGATACAGGATCGGGTTCAGCGCACCCGCCGCGTGATATGCCACCTCGTGGGCACCGAGGAGCACCAGCGGGTTCCGCACCGGCTGCCCCTCGCCCGGCTCGGGGACGAGCTGGCCCGCCTCGCGGTACCACTGGGGATCCCGCGGCAGCGGCGAGTTGCCGTTGATGCCGCCCTCCTCCAGGGTCAGCCAATTGGGCCGGAAGTACCCCTCCTCGAGCACATGGACCTGCGCCCCGAACCGGCGCGCCACCGGCAGCGCCTCGGCATGCACGGGCCGCGTATCGCCGAGCGTGACCACATCCGTGAAGCCGTAGCGCTCGAACAAGGGCGCCAGGAAGGCCGGCAACTCTACCGCCCGCCCCCGGTAGTGCCACGCCGGCCGCCGCCACCAGTACAACGCATCGCCGGCGTTGAAGTTGATCCGGTAGACCCCATACCCGCCCCGGCGCAAGCGGTCGCCGAGCCGTGCAAAGAACGGGCTCGTACAGCCCTGGAGGAAGAGGAAGCGTCTCATACCGGTCATGCCGGCCGCATGACCCAAGGCCGTACACCTGCCTCATGAAGACGATTCACGACTGCCTGGAGCACTTCCGGATGCACCAGAATCTGTCCCTCGATACTGAATAGCTCCGCTTCAACAGGGGCCTCCGCAACAACGATATCCGCCAAGGCATCAGCGAAATCGTGCTTAACGATGTAGTTTCCTACATGCCCTAGATTCAAGGGGCCCCCTTTCTGACCCTTGAACTTCTTGGAAACGGCCTCCGCTAGAGGAGACCAGGCGTACCTCTGGGTATTCACCAACCGACTGAGCAGCATATCGGTAGAGAAGGTTGGGATCTCTCGCCTAGAGAAATCAAAACTCAAATTGGACTTGCCGGATTTGCTATCGCCCGCCACTAATATGGCCGTGGCCTTCTTCGGGGTGCAGTGATAAACAAATCGAGGTATCGGATCTCCCTTCTGCTGCGCGCTCCGACTTACGCGACGGACTGAATAACCACTCAATAGATCATGGATCAACAGGTCCCGCGTCGGATACCGGAAAACACCATCACCCCGCTCTACAGTTTGCCAGGCGCGTACGCCAGGGTCATTCGCAACTCCGCACTCCAATACCAGCGTGCCTCCCGGACTCAGATGATGCTTGAGCCGCTCGAGGAGAAGCTTTTGATCCGACTCGTAGTGGATCGATGACAGGAAGAGGATGACATCAAATCGCTCATCCGGGATATTCCACCAGCTCCCTTGTATGAAGGTGGCCTCAGGGAAGCTCTCCCGCGCCGATTCAATACAACGCTTGCTCTTATCCAAGCCCACTACCCTCTCAGCCCCTAGCTCAAGCGATTTAAGGCAAAAGAACCCCTCATTGCATCCGATATCGAGCACGGACTTCCCCTGGAGCGGTCTATCACCGTCCCCGAGCTCCTCTAGCCGCAATCCCTTCAACTTCTTATGCGACTGGGAACTACCCTCGCCATCTCCACGAAAATCCTGATACCGAGATCCCCGTCTCTGGATGGCTTTATGCTTGACGGGTAATGCCCCGGAGTGGCGCTCCCCCTCGACACGCACCTCGACCCGAGGCAGGCTACTGCTCTCGATCTCATCAAAAGTCAGCTTGAACCCGTGCCGCCCGCTAGACCCCATGTGCTGGGCCACGTCGGGGCGGACCTCATCCGCCTGTCCTTCAGCTAGACACTCCCCGTCCAGCATTGCGCGGACGTGAACAGGCCAGTCGGAGCCAAGCTCAAGAACCCAGCCCTTGACTGACTGCCTTGTAAGGCGATCAACAGACCCCTCGAAGCCATCCTCGGATGCAGGGCGTGGGCTCGCATCCCTTCGTAGCCGCCACCCTATCTTATTCAGCATATTGCAGCCCCTAGCCTCGCACTCAAGCTCGACAAGATACCCAACCTGGCGGTCCTAGACCAGGACACAGGGCGCCTGGTGGGCATGCAGCCGTGCACCTGCCCCGGTAGGCTGACTTCTGTAGACGCCACCCCTAAAGTTAGGATGACTGGCTCATGTGAGGCTGACCAAGTCACCGCTGCGACTGCACCCATGCGATCACCCCTGTCCGCCAAGCTCGCCCCGCAGGCCGCCGCCCCCGCGCTGGCAGCGCCCGGCCCCCTCGACCAGGAGCCCGGGCGCGCCGCCCGGCTGCGCCTCTTCCTCTCCTGCGCGCACACCCCCGAGCAGATCGACCAGACCCTGGACGCGCTTCAAGCCGTCATGCGAGGGACGGAAGCGGCCTCTTGAGGGGTACAGGGCCTAGGGCAGCGGCGGGGCTCCGGGAGGGACTCGGAGCCGAGTCAGCGGCGGGCTTCCTGAGGGGCCGGCAGCAGGCGCGCCTGCAGGCGCTCGTGGGGGCGGAGCGGGAGGCCGACGATGCGGGGTGGCGCATCCATCCGGATGCGGAGCCGGTCTTCGAGGTCTGCCGGGGCCGGCCCTGGCCCGGCTGGAACATGATCGAGCTCGAGGGCACGGGGCAGCGGCAAGGAGGCGTCGCCCGCTTCACCTTCGAGGGGCGAGAGCGCACGGTCACCGCCGATCTGCCGCTCATTGCGGGGCGAGTCAGCAAGCGGCTCGTGTTCGTGCCCTTCGGCACCCGACGGGTCCAGCTGCGCTTGACCCACGCCGCGTCGCGGATCCGCCTGGGGCGCCTGTGCTTCGCCTGGCTGACCCCCTGGTTCGCGCGCAGCCGCTTGAGCCGCCGCCTGGCCCGCCACCATGAGATGTACTGGGACCTCGATCAGGCGGCGGTCTGGCGCCGCCTCAGGGAGCGGGCGCAAGAGCTCCGGCGGCCGATTTGGGCGCTCGCCTGGGAGGCCTACGAGCTCACCTTCCGGCAGCTCTCGGCAGTCCACGACTACACCCTGTGGGTCAACCAGCTCGAGCCCATCCGCCGCGAGCGCGTGCCCGCCGCACGCGCCGGCACCCACAGCCCGGTCGCCACAAGCGAGGCGGCCGCGCCCGCCGGCTCGAGCGCCGCGCCGCGGGTCAGCCTCCTCCTCCCCGTCCCCGCGGGGACCGGCGAGGCAGTGGCCGCGAGCCTGGCCAGCGTCCAGGCCCAGACGGCCCCGGACTGGCAGGCCTGCCTGGCCCTGGACCCGGCGCTCGCCCCCGCGGAGCGGGCACGGCTCCACGTCCGGGCCGGGATCGACAGCCGCCTGCGGCTCATCGAGGGCGAGGGCCCCACCTTCGGGGCGCTGGCGCAGGAGGCCCTGGCCGCGGCGGAGGGGGTGTTCGTCCTGGTGCTGCACCCGGGGGACCGGCTGGACCGGGAGGCGCTGGCCCGCATCGCCCGGGCCGTGGCGGCGTATCCAGGCGCCGAGCTCCTCTACAGCGACGAGGACCACCTCGACGCCGCGGGCCACCGCTGCGCACCGCTGTTCAAGCCGGCCTGGAACCCGGACCTGCTGCTCGCCACCCCCTACGTGGCGGGCCTGGTGGCCTACCGCCGGGCCCGCCTCACGGCCCTCGGCGGCCTCGAGGCGGCCGAGCCCACCTGGGGCAAGGCGGAGCTCGACCACGACGCGGTCCTGCGCTACTGGGCCCGGACACCGGCTCATCGAGCAGCGGCGCGGGCCATCCACCTGCCCCTGGTGCTCTACCACCGGGCGGCGGACCCGGACAGGCCGCGGATCCCGCAGGCGCACACCCTCGTGCAGCGCCACCTCGCCGCCGCAGCGCCCCGGGCCGAGGCGCTCCCGGGGCAGCTGCCCGGCGCGGCGCACACCCGCTGGCCGCTGCCCGAGCCCGCGCCCCTCGTCAGCCTGATCATCCCCACGCGGGACGGCCACGACGTCCTCCAGCCCTGCGTCGACGCCATCCTGGCGCGGACGGCCTACACCCCCCTCGAGGTGCTCATCCTCGACAACCAGAGCCGCTGCCCGCGCACCCTGGCCTACCTCGAGGCCGTCGCCGGCCGGGACGAGCGGGTGCGGGTGCTGAGCTGGGACCGCCCCTTCAACTTCTCAGCGATGAACAACTGGGCGGTCACCCAGGCGCACGGCGACATCGTCGGCCTCGTGAACAACGACATCGAGCCCGTCGACGGCGCCTGGCTCGACGAGATGGTCCGCCACGCCTGCCGCGAGGCCATCGGTTGCGTCGGCGCCCGGCTCCTCTACCCGGACGAGACCGTCCAGCACGGCGGGGTCATCCTCGGCCTCGGCGGGGTCGCCGGCCACGCCCACCGCTTCTTCCACCGCGATGAGCCGGGATCCATGGGGCGGCTGGGCGTGACCCAGAACCTCTCCGCCGTCACCGCCGCCTGCCTGCTGGTGCGCAAGGCCGTCTACGAGGCCGTCGGCGGCATGAACGAGCCGGACCTGCCCGTGGCGTACAACGACGTCGACCTGTGCCTGAAGGTCCGCGAGGCGGGCTACCGCAACCTCTGGACGCCGCACGCCGAGCTCTACCACCACGAGTCCGTCTCCCGGGGCGAGGACCGCACCCCGAAGGAGAAGGCCCGGGCCCAGCGCGAGCGGCACTACATGCGGGAGCGGTGGGGCGAGCTGCTGGACCGGGATCCGGCCTACAACCCCAACCTGACCCTGAGCTACGAGGACTTCTCGCTGCGGTGACGGGGCGCAAGGCACGCTGGCTCGTGCTCAGCGACGGGGCACGACCGACGGAGGACCTCTACCTCCTGGACCCGGCAGCGCCGGCCCTGCGCGCCGCCGGGGTCGATGTGGCGCGCTGGCCGGCGCGCCGCTGGCGCGGCCCCCTGGCGGGCCTCGCCCTGCGCCGGATGCGGGGGCGCCACGTGCTGCTGTGCCGCTCCCTGCCGGAGCCCTGGCTGCAGCGGCTGGCGCAGCACCGCGCGGCGCTCGGGCGGCTCACCTACATCATCGACGACGATATCCCCGCCGCGGCCGCGGACGAGCGGCTGCCGGCGGCGTACCGGGCGCGCATGCAGCGCCTGGCGGCGCAGCAGCCGCGGATCCTGACCCTGGCCGACGAGGTGGTCGCCTGCAGCGAGACCCTCGCGCAGCGCCTGCGCCCCGAGCACCCCGCCGTGTCCGTGCTGACGCCGACCCTGCCGGCGCCGCTGCCACCGCGCACGCACCTGGACACGCCTCCCTCCCTCCAGGCCCCGTGGGCGATCGGCTTCCACGGCACGCGGGCCCACCGCGCCGACCTCGCCGCCATCGCGCCCGCCCTGGCGCGGCTCCTCGAGCAGCGCCGGGCGGTGCGCCTCGAGATCATGCTCGGCCGCTTCACGCCGCCCGAGCTGGCCGAGCTGCCCCGCGTGCATACGCCCGCCCCCCTGCCCTGGGCGCGCTTCCGGCGCTACCAGGCACGCCGCCGCCTCCACATCGGCCTGGCCCCGCTGCTCGAGACCCCCTTCAACCAGGCCAAGTCGCCCATCAAGTTCCTCGACATCGCGGCCATGGGCGGCGTCGGCCTCTATAGCCGACGCCGCCCCTACACCGAGATCGTCCGCGACGGCGAGGACGGCCTCCTCGTGGACGACGACCCCGAGGCCTGGTACGAGGCCCTGGCGTGGCTGCTGGATCACCCGGACCGGGCGCGCGAGATGGCCGCCAACGCCGCCCACAAGGCCGCCGCCGTCGGCGACCCCCAGCGGGCCGCCGCCTTCTGGCAAGCACGGACCTGAAACGTGCCCCCCTTACTTGCGAGTCATCTGCTTGGCGTTGTATTCGGCACGCCGGATCGTATTCTCCGCCATCCCCCAAGGCAGGCGCCTGCCACGTTCCTTCATCCGCTCTAGAAATGAGCAGCAGCATCCCGCGGTTCCATCCAGCGCTCCCGATAGAACTGCATCCGCGGGATGCCAAGCAGCTCTGCGGCCTTGGCCTCCGAGATCAGTCGCTCCCCTAGCGCCCGGTACACCAACTGCTCGAACAGCTTGGGGGCCTCGGCTTCCAAAGGCTCGCCCGGCTCCTTGCGGTTCCATCCACGAGAAGAGAACAGCCTCATCAGCGACTGGCAGTGGGCTTGCGGAAGAATCCCACACTGCACAGCCCTAAGCACCCACCCCCGCATGGAGATCCCGTACTCATGCTTGAGCCGATACAGCTCCCGCGGCTCCAGGTGTCGACGCCGCTCCCCAAGCTCATGGGCGACCGCCGCTTGGGGGACGAGAAACGCGCCGGCAAAGCGATCGCAAGCCTTCTCCTCATCAACCCCATCCGCCAAGCGCCCAGCGAACAGCACATGGGCCAGCTCGTGGGCGAGCGTAAAGCGCTGACGATCACCAGGCCAGCACGAGGACACGGCGATCACCGGGTACTGCTGGCCATCAGCTGCCACGGCCTTCGCCGTCATGCCCGAGAACGCCTTATGCTCCACATCAACCGTAAGGATGATCAAACCAAGGGTCTCAAGCGTATCGGTAAGATCCCCGATCGGGTTCAGGCCCAACGACCACGCGCGGCGCACCTCATCGGCAATTGCCTCGATCGCCTCCAGATCAGCGATCTGCTCGGGCACACCGGCCGGAATCGAGAAGCGTGAAATGGGGGATTCCGGGAAGGCATTGAGCAGCTCGATCCGCTTCTCGACCATTTCCGCGACACGGATCCGGATCGCCTCCTCCCGCTTCACCCCCAGGGTCTGCTTCTTGCGAAACTCGACCTCCGTCAACTGCGCCGTCTGCCGACGGAAAAAGTACTCGGTGCGGACCCCGCATGCCTGGGCAATGACGAGAAGCTGCGAGGAGTCGGGGGTGACAACCCCCTTCTCGTACTTCTGAACCGCGGTCTTGGAGACGCCCAGCCGCTCGCCCAACGCCGCCAGCGTCAAGCCAGCAGCCAAGCGCGCCTGGTGGATGCGTTGCCCCAGCATGGCCGCCCCTCCGGTTTACTTATCGTGCCATTCTACATCAAAAGTAAACCTGACGCCCTACCCTACCGCACCGCGGAGCCGCGCCGATGGCCTAACCGCCCTTCGGCCGGACAATCTCGCCGGTAGCCAGGCACTGGCCCTGCTCGCGGACGCGGCAGGCCACCGTATCGCCCGGCCGGGCCTGGAGCGGCAGGCGGAAGCGGACGTAGCCGCCCCGCGGCGGGCCCCAGGCCAGCGCGGGCGGGCACAGCTCCGCGGCCTGCGCCACCCCGGCGAGGGCGTCGTTGATGTAGACCTCCACCTCCACCGGCGCCTCGCCGCGCTCCCACCACGCCCAGCCCACGACCTCGCGTGGGCGGCAGCGCAGCAGCCCGCCGTGGGCGTAGCGCGCCCCCGCCTCGTGGAGGCGCTCCCGCTCCGCGAGCTGCGCCAGGCAGGCCTCGTAGAGCGCCGTGTCCTTGGGGTTCAGCGCCCGGATCTCCTCCGCCTGCGCCGCCGTGACCGCCGCCTCGGGCGCCGCCTCCGCCACCGACTGGTTGTCCTCGCGCCGCTCCAGGGCCACCCCGAAGAGCTCGTTGAGCAGCGCCAGGCTGGCGTCGTAGCGCTCGGTGACGCCGACGAGGCCGAAGGCCGCCGCCGGGATGCCGTCCAGATACCGGCTCTGCTGATCGATGGAGCCGCGCCGCTGGTAGAAGGCCTCGAAGGAGCCCTCGAAGCCGAGGTAGCGCCGCCAGTGCCGGTACGCCGAGACCAGGCGCTGGACCGGATCGCGGACGAAGGTCACCGTCCGCCGGATGCCGAGCAGGGGCGCGTACTTGCCGGCCCGGACGTGGCCGCCGAGCATCACCAGGCCGTCGCGCTGCAGGCTCTTGGCGACGGCCCAGGGATCGTGGGCCTCGTAGACCCAGCGCTGCACCCGGTCCGAGGTCTCCGGCGAGTGCGCGCCGTAGTCGTAGCACACCCACTCACGCCCTCAGTAGGCCTCCGCGGCGCGGCGGAAGCTCGTGCCCGCCGTCTTCGGCACGTGGACGAAGTGCAGGCAGCCGGCGTCATCTACCCCGCCCCCTCCCCCGAGCCGGGAGCAGGGCCCCGGCGCGGACGGCTCACCGCCGGCCACGAGGGCCGCGACGCCGCCGACGACCTGCTGCCAAGCCGAGCGCAGCGCCTCGGGCCGCTGCCCGCCAGCAGAGGGCCCCTCGGCCATCCCCCCTGCGAACTCGCTGTAGACGGCCTCGCGCTCCGGCTCGCGGGCGCGGATGGCCGCCTCCGTGACGGGCAGCACGCCCTCCCCACCATCCGCCTTCGCATAGCGGATCTCCAGCTCCGGCAGGCGCTCGGCGGGAACGCGGTGGAAGGTCAGCGCGAAGCCGTGCCGGCCCGAGGTGCCGTACACCTCGGCCACATCGCTGCGCAGGGCACCGGCCTGGCCACGCCGGAGCTCCTGGCCGTCCAGCCAGACGCTCACCGCCAGCGGCTCGTCGCGCGCCGTATCCACGAGCCAGCCGCGCACCGAGCAGCGGTTGAGGTGGTCCAGGCAGCCGAAGACCGCCGCCTCCAGCTGTACGGGGGTGGGTTGGCACTCGTTGGCAGCAGACAAGTCGATCCTACCGTATTGCAGTGAGGCCCAGTAGGCTCCGGCATAGAGGCCTACCGCTGCAACACCCCGAGCTGCTCATTCGCCCCATCACGCCACCTCCGCGTCCCCCTCAAACGCGATCCAGAACAGCCGGACGCCCAGCAGCCGCTTGTCAGCATTCTTGCCCAGCGCCCAAGGCGAGACGAGGTCATCCACCGTAATGCTCATCCAGAGCGCATCCCGGCTCGTGCCCAAGTCGTCTGGGAGGGCCCAGGAGACCACCTCGGCCGCATTCCTCGTGAGCCACTCCTCGCCCACAAGCCGGCCATCGATATACATCGCCACCCGGGCGGCCGGGCGCAGGATCGGGTGTGTCAGTGGCCGGAGCTTCATCCGCACCGAGGTCACAGGCGGCAGTCCGTCGCCCGTCGGCAGGGCCAGATCGGCCTGGGCCGCCCGGGTCCAGCAGCCGTTGGACTCCGCCGGATGGAAGCCCTGAACCGTGTAGCGACTGGCATTCCCCGAAGCCGAGAAATCCAGATGACCGGGGAAGGCCTCCGCTACGGCGGGCGCCTCCACCGCCGCGCTCTCCTGCGTGGCCGGCTCGGCCTCCCGGACCAGGCGTAGCCCCACGACACAGACGTCCCGTTCCGACCAGGCGAGCCCGACCGCCCCATCCCGCGCCGGCTCATCGAGCTCGAAGTGGCCGAGCGGTTGCCAGGACCCGCCCTCCTCCGGCTGGAACCGCCGGAACGTCAGGGGCAGATACTCATCGCCGCTGCCCCCCTGGCGGCCCGCCCGGAAGCCGATGGGCACCTCACCGGCTGCCTCTCCGTGCTCCAGCAGCAGATCGACGCGATAGCGCCCGGCCGGCAATGCCACCGCCGGGGAGAAGGCCTGGGCCATGGCGAAGCTCGGGTTACAGGCCATGCCGAGCCCGCGCCCACAGGGACGCAGCTCGCCGCCGCGGATCCGGCGCAACTGCGTGGACGACCACGCAAAGGCGCCGCGACCCCCCACCGTGGCGGGTACACTGGGCCCTGGCATCTGCCACCGCAGGAGGTGGAGCAGGGCCCGCTCCCGGACCCCCACCAGGCGCTCGACCCGCTCTTCGGCCTCGGCCAGGGCCGCGCTGCCTGCCCCATCCCCCTCCAGATGGGCGCGGACCTCGGGGCCGACCAGGCGCCTCCGATCGCTGCCGACGGCCGCCCCCTCCGGGCGCTCGCGGGGGAGGAGTGCCTGCCCCCGCTCGGCCACCCACGCCCTGGCCGCCGCCTCGATGGCTTCGGCCCCCTCCGGTGCCCAAGCGCCGTGATCGGCACGAAACCGGGACGGATCCAGGGCCAGCCCCTGCTCGGCCAGCACCTCGCTCAGGGCCTCGAGCCGCCCGCTGTCCGCCGAGGTCAGATCCACGACGCAGTGGCATGCCCGATCCATGTGGAGCGCCCCGAGCCACCACAGGACATAGAAGGCGAAGTAGACATCCCCCGCCTCACAGGACGCTACCATCTGACGGTAGAGCGCGAGGTCGACCTCCACGCGTACGCCACCGTCCTCGGCATCCATCCCCCCGAGCACCTCCCCGAGGGCCTTGAAGAAGGTGAGGAGGGTCACGGGCTGGAAGTACCGATTACCTCCAGCGGCGAGCCGCTGGTAGGAGGCCCACTGCCGGTGGGGATGGCGCACGATGCCCAGGTGGAACCCCCCCATGTGGCGCCGCATCCAGCCGACCCGCAACGAGCTCCGGCTGAAGGCGAGGACCGGCCGGCGGCCCTCGTCCGCCGCCTCTCCCACCAGCGTCTCCAGATACTGCTGCAGCGACGGATCCTCGGCGCCTTCCGGCAGGAAGAAATCCTCGTAGGCAAAGCGCGCCCGGAAATCCCGTACGCCGCCCAGCGGCCCCACCAGGGAGGCGAACTCGGCAAAGGTCGGGGCATCCAGGGCCGGGTGATCCAGGCCGGCGTGGCCCGTCTCCGGCGCGCCACGCGCCCGGCTCGCGGGCAGGGTGCGCAGCACCTCGTGGAACGGCTCGTAGTAGCAGCGCAGGCCGGGCTGCCCTCGCAGAACGGCCCAGAAGGCCGTCTTCGCCGTCCGCCACTGGCTGTGGATGAACACGGGCTCCGGCTGGTTCATGGCGCTCCTCGACAGGGACATGGGCCACCTCGCAGATGCCTACTGACGCCCCAGACCGCAACGCCCGAGTAGGCGCCGCAACCGCCCCCGCAGGCTCCGCAGCTCGCGATAGTGCGCGAGCCGATTGTGGATGAAGGGGCCCTTGGGCCGGATCCGCCCGGCCAGCCCCATGCGGGCCTGCGCCTCGGCCACGCTCTCATCCTCCCGGGCCACCGCGGCATCGCGCAGCAGGATGGCACAGGCGTCGAAGGGCTTGAGGGGATTGCCGGTGGCCGCCTCGTCGTCCACGGCATCCAGGATGCGGCGCACCAGGTCGAGCTGCTCCTCGGAGAGGGCAGGCTCGCCCTGGCGCACCGGGTAGGTCGCCTGGTTGACCGGCTCGAAGAGCCGCTCCCGGCCGGGGAACCAGCGCGCGCAGACCGCCGCGTTGGCCTCATCAAAGGCGGCCTGGAGCCGCCTTGCCTCCTTCAGGGGGAGCGTCGCCCCCTTACCCCGGAAGGCCTGCAGGACCTCCTGGCGCAGCTCGCGAAGCGAGGCGGCGACCGGATCCTCGGCCCCCCGCCGCGCCAGCTCGGTGTTGATCCCCCGGAGCAGCCCCTGCCCCAGGGGGGTCACGGACTCGTTGAGCCAGCCCCGGTCCGGGTCCGGGAGGTGAAGATCCGCTACCCCCAGCACCCCCAGGAAGTCCTCCACCAGACGGTCCCCCTGGAGCTCGCCGGGGGCCATGACCCGGGGGGTGATCGCCTCCGCCCCGAAGTGCTCCGCCCAGAGCCCGAGCATCCGGTGGTAATCGAAGTAGTGGTTGCCGGGGTGGCACAGCTTCTCCGCTGCCTGCGCCAGCGTCCGCCGGCCGCCGTTCTTCAGCTCGGTGGAGTAGAACGAGGCCATCACATCCACCTGCCGGCGGAGATAGGCGACCACCCGGACCGAGGCGGCCCACTCCCCCAGCACCGCCCCGAGCCAGGCCACCTCGGAAGGGCGGCGCAGGCGCGAGTGGAAGTGCTCGCTGGAGAGCACCACCGTATGGATATCGGCCGGCAGCGCGGCGACATCGGCCCGCAGGGCATCGACGGCCTCGGTGCGGAACGCGGCGCGCTCCGCCGGCGCGTCACGGCCCAAGTGGTACAGATAGTCATCCGGGATCCGGTCCTCCAGGGCGGCCGCGGCCAGGCCGCGGGCATCGACGCGCCCCGGCGTGGTCAGGTAGCCGATCCCGCAGGTGTGCAACCGCTCCCGGTGGGCGGCGAGCACCGACTGCAGCGTCGTGGTCCCGGTCTTCTCGGTGCCGATGTGCAGGACGACGTGGAGCCCGCCGCTCATGACCGGGCGAGCTTCTCCAGGGTTCTTGCCACCACGGAAGCCGCCGCAGCCCGAAACATCCCTCCCCCGAAAAGGTCACCCCAAGGCCATGTTCGCACGGAGAGCCTACTCACACGGCAAGGCCACAATTCTGCGCTGCCTTCCTGATATACGCCTGGAAGTCGCTATCATCCACCTCAACCGTCATTTCTTCCTCCGGGTACTCAGAGAAGTCGTGATCAAAGAAATCTTGCTTCACACCTAGAAGTGCCTCACCAAGCCTCTCGTTCTCTTCCCGGAATGCCTCATAATGCTGGATGGCACGTTGCCGAGCCGGCTTGTACTTTTCCCCTTCGTGCAACATCTGCCGGATCTGCCTCCTTATGGCGACCGGCTTCTGGCAGTACGGCTCCAGGTCCGCCATCCGCTCATTGAAGCGCAGCATGACCTCCAGCCCGTAGGCAGAAGGCGCAACATTCCTCTGCTCGTCTTCGTAGTCGAAGGGGCCCTCAAGCTCCACGGCCGCTATAAAATCCTGCACAACATCATCGGATTTATCAAAATTCAGAACCTGGAGCCTATCTCTCCCCAGCAGCTCGGACCACTTCTGAATGTGCGACAAATAATGCGGCCCGCGGGCAACCCCATTCTTATTGAAGAAAAGATCTCGTTCCGTTATTCCGGCATTCTGGATTCGGGTCACATATCCGCTCCGAACCTTGCGATCATTGCGCCTCAAGAACACGACTGCATCGATCTCATCAAAATATTGATCAAGAAAACAAACAAGAGCTTCTTTTTCCTGGTCTGCCATACCCAGAAGGCCTTCAAAAGAGAAGATGGCCAATGAGCCTGTTTGAGACTCAAGCTCTTCTCTCAGGCCGGTATCGATATACTGCCTGACCGCCTCTACGGTATCGTCCTCGAGCCCTCTTTTGGTAGCAAACTGCTTAGCCCAATTAGAATCTCCAGCTAACGCTCGAAACCCAGCATCATAAGGCCCCATTTTAGCCGCTTTTGGCTTAAGCACACCTTCTCTTCGAAGATTCCCAACATTTTTATTCAAAAACTCCTGAATGCTCTTGGAGCCGTTTTTCTGATCGCCGAGGTGGAGTATTGCCTTCATATTGACCTCTCGTGATGAGTACTGATTCAGAACATGCCATGCTCGGGGCGGATGCGGCAGATGTAACGAGCTATAGAACTCACGCCCCGGCAAGCTTCTCCAGGGTCGTCGTCACCAGGGAGGCCGCCCGTTCGGGGCTATCCGCCTCCGCGTAGCAGCGTAGCTCCGGCGCGTTGCCGGAGGGGCGCAGGTGGACGATATCGCCGTCCTCCAGCGTCACCCGCAGGCCGTCCGTGGTATCCACCGCCGCAATGGGGCTTCCCAGGCCCAGCGCCTGCCGCATGGCCGCGGGCTCCGCTTGCCACGCCGCGAGCATCTCCTGGCTCGTCTCCCGAGGGAAGTCCTGCAGGCGGTCGCTGGCCGTATAGCGCGCCGGCAGCTCTCCCACGAGGCGGGAGAGCGGCATTGCCCGCCGAGCGGCGGCGACCATGACCGTCAGGGCCGGCAGCAGGGCGTCGCGGGTGGGCAGGGCGTTCAGCCGTTGCCCGTCCGCCTCCACCGACGTGCCGAGCAGGAAGCCGCCATTGGCCTCGAAGCCCGCCACGCGGTCGTGGCGCTCCCGGAGGGTGGCCATCCCCGCCAGGACGTAGGGGGAGCCGATCCGGGTGCGCAGGACCTCGTCGAAGGCCCCGCTGGCCTCGATGGCCGTATTGCAGCTCACCGGCACCGCTAGCGCCCGGATCCCCAGCTCCCGGGCGCAGAGCAGGCCGAGGACGTCGCCGCGCAGCCATTCGCCCTGCTCGTCCGCCACGAGGGGGCGATCGCCGTCGCCGTCCGTGGAGAGGATGGCGTCCAGCTCGTACTCGGCAGCCCAGCGCCGGCCGCTCTCGCGATCCGCCTTGCTCACAGCCTCGGTATCCACGGGCACGAAGGACTCGCTCCGGCCGAGCTCCACTACCGTGGCGCCCAGGGCCTCCAGCACCGCCCGGTTCACGTCCCGGCCGGCGGCGGAGTGCGAGTACAGCCCCACCCGCCGGCCGGCCAGCGGCGTGCCGCCGAACCAGTCGGTATTGCGCTGCACGTAGGCCTGCCGCGCCTGGTCGGACTCCGGCGCCCGCTCCGGCTCCCCGAGGTCCGGGAGGTCGACCGCCGTCGCCAGGATGGCGGCCTCGTCGTCCTTGGTGATCTCGCCCTCGGGGCGGTAGAACTTCAGCCCGTTGCGGTCGAAGGGGATGTGGCTCCCGGTGACCATGATGGCCGGCACCCCGTCCGCCAGGGCCTGCCGGGCCAGGGCCGGCGTGGGCAGGACCCCGTAATCCAACACCTCGACCCCGGCCAGGCGCGCAGCCGCCGGCCCTTTCTCGGATCGTGTGGGTGTCAGCGGCTTGCGGTAGGGTAGCCGGCTGCCGGTGTGACCCTATATGTTGTG
>CAJXKI010000001.1 GCA_913055765.1 uncultured Ectothiorhodospiraceae bacterium | reverse complement strand
GGCCAGGTCATGAAGGCCTCCGGCGGCACCGCCAATCCGCAGCAGGTCAACGAGCTGCTCAAGCAGAAGCTGGACGAATCGTGAGCGACGCCAGTCAGCGCTTCCTGTTCGACAACGCCGACGTCCGCGGCGAGATCGTGCAGCTGGAGCAGACCCTCGCCGACGCCTGCGAGCACCACCAGTACCCGCAGACGATCAAGCGGCTGCTCGGCGAGGCCTTCGCCGCCGCGGCGATGATGCGCGCCACGCTAGGCACGGAGGGCACGCTCAGCCTCCAGGTCGAGGGCGAGGAGGAGGCCGCGGTCTCCCTGCTGCTGGTGCAGGCCGAGGCCGACGGCAGCCTGCGCGGGACCGTCCGCTACCAACGCGAGCCGCGCCAGGGCGGGCTGGTGACCCTCTGCGGCACGGGCCGGCTGGCGATCACCATCGAGCCGGAAGAGGGGCAGCGCTACCAGGGTGTCGTCGGGCTGGACGAGGGCGGCCTGGCCCGGACATTGGAAGGCTGCTTCCGCGACTCGGAGCAGATCCCGACGCGGCTGCACCTGGCCTGCGACGGCGAGCGGGCCGGGGGCCTGCTCCTCCAGTGGCTGCCCCCGAGCAGCGGCCAGGCGTCCTCGGAGGATCCGGACGCCTGGGACCGAGTCGGCTACCTCGCCGAGACCCTCAGCGACCGGGAGCTGCTGGGGCTCGACAGCCACGCGGTCCTGCACCGCCTCTTCCACCAGGAGACGGTGCGCGTGCTCGAGCCGCGCAGCCACACGTTCCGTTGCCGCTGCTCCTCCGGGCGGATCGCCTCCATCCTGCGCGGGCTCGGCCGCGAGGAGATCGAGCAGATCCTGGAAGAGGAGGGCGCCGTTGAGCTGCGCTGCGAGTTCTGCGGCGCGCTCTACAGCTACGACCGGGTGGACGTTACCCAGGTCCTGACCGACGCGAGCGCCCCACCGGGCAGCGACAGCTACCACTGAGCAGCGGCGCGGCGGCGGCTCAGGCGCCGGCCCCGCCGGCGGCGCAAACCGGGCACGACGGGTCGGCCGGCACGTTGACGGTGCGCAGGCGCATGTCCAGGGCGTCGACTACGAGGAGCCGGCCGTACAGGGGATCCCCGGCGCCGGTGAGCACCTTGATCGCCTCTACGGCCTCGAGGCTGCCGCCTACGCCCGGCAGCGGGCCGAGGATGCCGGTCTCGCTGCAGCTCAGCTGCGGCTCGTCCCCTTCCGCGTACAGGCACCGGTAGCAGGGCTGCCCGCCAGCGCGGAAGGCGGTCACCTGCAACGCCCAGCGGATCACCGCGGCGCTGACCAGCGGCCGCCGGGCGGCGACGCAGGCGGCGTTGAGGGCGAAGCGGGTGGCGAAGTTGTCGGTGGCGTCGATGATGACATCGGCACCGGCGACTTCCTGCTCGAGGGCCTCGCCTTGTAGCCGCTCCGTCAGCGCCTCGGCGCGGACCCCCGGGTTGCGGGCGGTCACCGCCTCGGCGGCCGAGACCGCCTTGGCGCGGCCAATGCCGTCGTCGCGGTGGGCGATCTGCCGCTGCAGGTTGCTCAGGTCGACGGCGTCGTCATCGGCGATGCGCAGCTCGCCCACCCCGGCGGCGCCGAGGTAGAGGGCCAGCGGCGAGCCCAGTCCGCCGGCGCCGATGATCAGCGCCCGGCTGCGCTCGAGGCGCTCCTGGCCCTCGATACCCAGCTCCGGCAGCAGGAGCTGCCGGCTATAGCGCAGCAGCTGCTCGTCGTCTATGGCCGCCTCCCGTGGCTGACGCGCTCCTGCCCGGACAGGTCGTGCCCCGTGGCCACGCCGGTCAGCCCGCTTGCCGCGAGGAGCCGGCGTACCGCCGGGCCCTGTGCAGCACCGTGCTCGAGGATCAGGGTGCCGCTGCCCCGGGCCAGGGCCGCCACGGCCGGCGGCAGCAGGCTGCGGATGGCGGCCAGCCCGTCGGTGCCGGCGGCCAGGGCCGCCTCGGGCTCATGGGCCAGGGCGCCGTCCGCCCACTCCGGGGCGCCTGTCTCCACATAAGGGGGGTTACCGGCGATGACGTCGAAAGGGCCCTCGGGAAGGCCGTCGGCCCAGTCGCAAGCATGGAGCGCCACCCGCCCCGCAAGCCCCAGGCGGTCGCGGTTCTCTGCCGCCACCGCCCGAGCCTCCGGGCACCGCTCGGTGGCCGTGACCCGGGCGTCCGGGCGCTCCGCGGCCACGGCCAGGGCGATGGCACCGCAGCCCGTGCCCGGATCGAGCAGCTTGCCGCCGTGCGGCAGACGGGCGATCGCCTGCTCGACCACGTGCTCGGTCTCGGGTCGGGGGACGAGCACCGCCGGGGTGACGGCGAGGTCGAGGCCTCGGAAGCCGCAGTAGCCGAGGATGTAGGCGGCCGGCTCGCCGGCGGCGCGGCGCGCGATGCGCTCGCGGAAGGCAGCGGCCTGCCCGGGCGCCAGGCAGCGCTCCGGGTAGGCGAAGAGGTGGCTGTAGGGGATGCCGAGCAGATCGGTGAGCAGCAGCTCGGCATCAAGCCGGGGGCTCGAGGAGCTGCCGGCAAGCGCCTCGGCGGCCTCGCGTACGGCCTTGCCCCTCGACAGTCCTGCCCCGGCCACGGCCCGCGTCCCCTCGGTGCTCGGCACGGTGCTAGGCGCTGTCGCGTCCCGCTGCCTTGCCGGGGATGCTGCGCGCCTCGAGCATCACGGGGATACCGTCATCCACGCGGTAGATGCGGCTGCCGTTGTCGGTCATCAGGGCCTCGTCCATGGCCGCCTCCACGGGGGAGTCGTCCATGTAGTGGATCTGGCCCTCACCGATGCGCTGGTTGAGCGTCTCCAGCTCCTGCGTGGGCAGGGGCTGGAGGGGCCGCTTGGTCACCGGGCAGCAGAGGATGTCGAGTAGCTTCTTATCCATATCTGGAAGTATACCACGCCTGAGACCTTTTCGGCCGTAGGGTGCGCCTGAGCCCCGAGGCCGTCACGGCCCGAGCTGATACGCCGCCCGGCGAGGGAGCCGGAGGGGCGCGTCAGTTCGACCAGGTCACCTTGAAGGTCTCAGCACCCGCGATTAGGATTAGTCGACTGACCATTCACCCCCGCAGGCGAGCGGGTGCGACTCGAGATCGACATGCAAGATAGCGATCACGTCAACGACGTCAACGTAGCCAACGGTGAGCGTCTTCCTACCCCGGCCGAGATCAAGGCCGAGGTCCCGCTAACCGAGGAGGCGCGGCGGACTGTGCTGGAGGGCCGCCAGGTCCTGCGGGACATCCTCGATGGCGAGGATCAGCGCATCTTCGCCGTCGTCGGGCCGTGCTCGATCCACGACACGGAGGCGGCACGCGACTATGCGCGCCGGCTCAAGGCGCTGCACGACGAGCTGAAGGACTCCGTCTACATCGTCATGCGCGTCTATTTCGAGAAGCCGCGGACGACGACGGGCTGGAAGGGGCTGATCAACGATCCGGACATGGACGACTCGTTCCGGATCGACGAGGGCCTGCGCATCGGCCGGGAGCTGCTCCGCGAGATTAACGCCATGGGGCTGCCGACGGCGACCGAGGCGCTCGATCCCTATGCGCCGCAGTACTACGGCGACCTGGTCTCCTGGACCGCCATCGGTGCACGGACCACCGAGTCGCAGACGCACCGCGAGCTTGCCAGCGGCCTCTCCACGCCGGTGGGCTTCAAGAACGCCACCGACGGCAGCCAGACCGTGGCGATCAACGCCCTGCAGTCGGCTGCCTCGCCACACAGCTTCCTGGGCATCGATCAGGAGGGGAGGATCACCATCATCCGTACCCGCGGCAACAGCTACGGCCATGTGGTGCTGCGCGGCGGCCAGCAGCCGAACTACGACTCCGTTAGCGTGCGCCTCTGCGAGCAGGCCCTGGCAGAGGCCGGCATGCCCCAGCGCGTGGCCATTGACTGCAGCCACTCCAACTCCAACAAGGATCCGGCCCTGCAGGCGATGGTGCTGGAGGATGTAGCCCGGCAGATCCGTGAGGGCAACCGGTCCATTGTCGGCGTGATGATCGAGAGTAATCTAGGGTGGGGCAAGCAGAAGCTCGGCTCCGACCCCGAGGCGCTGGCGTACGGGGTATCGATTACGGACGCCTGCATCGACTGGGCGACAACGGAGCAGGTCATGCGCCAGCTTGCCGGGCAGCTCCAGGGCGTTCTCGAGGAACGGGCATCCGTCCGGTCCAGTTGACTCGAGTCAATACTGGGTGTAAGTGTCTGCGGATCGCGTGCCACGAGAAGGCACGACTCGAGATCCTCGCCGCCGGAGAGCGGCAGGGGCTTTAAGGGAGGAAGACGCGGTATGGCTCCGACAAGACATGCGATGCCGGTGAAGGGCTTCGAGCCCTACCAGCCCGGTGAGCAGGAAGAGTACATGAGCGACGAGCAGCTCGAGCACTTCCGCCAGCTGCTCGAGGCGTGGAAGCGTGAGCTCCAAGAGGAGGTGGAGCGTACGGTCCACCACATGCGTGACGACGCCAACAACCACGCCGACCCCTCGGATCGGGCCACCCAGGAGGAGGAGTTCGCCCTTGAGCTGCGCGCCCGGGACCGGGAGCGCAAGCTGATCCGGAAGATCGACCAGGCGCTGGAGAAGATCCGTACGGGCGACTACGGCTACTGCGAGCAGTGCGGGGTGGAGATCGGCCTGCGGCGGCTCGAGGCGCGCCCGACGGCTTCGCTGTGCATCGACTGCAAGTCCCTGGAGGAGATCCGGGAGCGCCAGCGCGTGGCCTGACAGCCGAGCCCGCCCATGGGCGGGCTAGGGGCCGGGGCCCTCGGCGATCTCCGCGAGGGCTTCGGCCTGGTGCTCCTGGGCTAGCGTGGCCAGGAGCTCGTCCAGGTTGCCCTCCATGACCTGCTCCAGCCTGTAGATCGTCAGCCCGATCCGGTGGTCGGTCACCCGCCCCTGCGGGAAATTGTAGGTGCGGATGCGCTCGGAGCGGTCCCCGGAGCCGACGGCCAGGCGCCGCTGCTCGCTGCGCTCGGACTGCTGGCGTGCCTGCTCCTGCTCGGTCAGCCGCGCCTGGAGCAGAGCGATCGCCTTGGTGCGGTTCCTGTTCTGGGAGCGCTCGTCCTGGCACTCCACCACCAGCCCGCTAGGGTGGTGGGTGATGCGCACGGCCGACTCCGTGGTGTTCACGTGCTGCCCGCCGGCGCCCGAGGCGCGGAAGGTGTCCACCCGCAGCTCGCTGGGGTCGATCTCGACGGCGCTGACCTCGTCGAGCTCCGGCAGGATGGCCACGGTGCAGGTCGAGGTGTGGATCCGGCCCTGGGACTCGGTGGCCGGAACCCTTTGGACCCGGTGGGTGCCGGACTCGAACTTCAGGCGGCCGTAGACGTTGCGGCCACTGATCCGGGCGATAGCCTCCCGGTAGCCGCCGTGCTCGCCCTCGCGGGCGGAGAGGACCTCGGTCTGCCAGCCCTCGCGCTCGGCGTGGCGCAGGTACATGCGGAGCAGGTCCCCGGCGAAGAGGGCGGCCTCGTCGCCGCCGGCCCCGGCACGGATCTCCAGGAAGACGTTGCGCCCGTCATGGGGATCCTCTGGCACGAGGTGGCCCTGGAGCCGGGTCTCGAGCGCAGCGGCCCGCTCCCGCGCCCTGGCCAGCTCGTCCTCGGCCATGGCGCGGATATCGGGATCGCTGTCGCCGAGCATGGCCTCCGCGTTGGCGACCTCCTCGGTCGCCTCGCGGTAGGCCTTCAGGTCCTGGACGACGGGCTCTAGCCGGGCGTATTCGCGGGAGAGCTCAGCGAACTGCGAGGAATCGCCGACAATCTCAGGATCCGCTAGCTGCGCGGCGATCTCCTCGTGCCTCTCCGCCATCCGCTCCAGCTTGTTCCGAATCGTCGCCTTCACCGGACCTCGTCTCTGCAACCTGTTGTTCGATGGCTAGGGTCTCCAGCGCGTGCTGGATCCGTGTGCGGTCGCCGGTGGCGGCCGCGGCCCGCAGGCCTACGGTGGGCGCGTGGATCAGCCGGCGGGTCAGGGTGTGCGTCAGCCACTCGATGACCTCATGGGGGTCATCGCCCCGGGCCAGCTGCCGCTCCGCCTGGGCGCGCGTAGCCCGGGCGTAGCTGTGCGCCCGGTCGCGGAAGGTGCGAATGGCCTCCCCGGCGTCCCGTGCCCGGCGCCACTCCAGGTAGTGGCGGACCTGCTGGTCGACGATGGCCTCGGCCTGGGCCGCGGCCTCCTGGCGGGAGCGCATGTTCTCCGCCACGACATCGCGCAGGTCGTCCACCGTGTAGAGGTAGACGTCGTCCATCTCGCCGGCCTCGGGCTCGATGTCCCGCGGTACGGCGAGGTCGAGCATGAACATCGGCTTGTGCCGGCGTGACCGGACCGCACGCTCTACCGTGCCCTTGCCCAGGATGGGCAGGCTGCTGCCGGTGGAGGAGACGACCACGTCGGCCTCGTGCAGCCGCCGCGAGAGGTCGTTGAGGCTCATGGCCTCGCCGTCGTGGGCCTCGGCTAGTCGCTTGGCGCGCTCGACGTTGCGGTTGGCCACCAGGACGCGGCCGAGCCCCTGCTGGGTCAGGTGGCGCGCCACCAGCTCGATGGTCTCGCCGGCCCCGACCAGGACGGCGGTGCGCTTGTGGAAATCATCGAAGATCTGCTTGGCCATGGTCACGGCGGCGAAGGCCACCGAGATGGGGTTGGAGCCGATATCCGTATCGGTACGGACCTGCTTGGCCACCGAGAAGGCGTGCTGGAACAGCCGCTCCAGGACGGCCCCGAGGCTCCCCGCACTGGCAGCCTTGTGGTAGGCGTCCTTGACCTGGCCGAGGATCTGGGGCTCGCCCAGGACCAGGGAGTCGAGCCCGGCCGAGACACGCATCAGGTGCCGCATGGCGTCGGTGCTGCGCCGCACGTAGAGGTGCGGGCGCACCCTGTGCAGCTCGACCCGCTGCCGGCGGGTCAGCCAGCCGATGACCACCTCGGGGTCGGTATGCGGCAATCGGATGTAGATCTCGGTACGGTTGCAGGTGGACAGGATCGCCACCTCGTCCGCACCGGTCTCGTTCTTCGCGTCCTGGAGCGCCTCCCCGAGCGTGTCGGCGTTGAACGCCAGGCTCTCCCGGATCGCTACGGGTGCACTGTCGTGGTTGAGTCCGATCGCAAATAGTGGCATGAGTCTGGCGTCATTAGGCTGCGTTAGGGCACCATCAGGTAACTACACGGATTATTACGAACTGCGAGCGCTCAGGTAAAGCGCTGCCGCTGCGAAAAAATGTCCGAGCCTATGCCGCCTCCCCCCCGATCGCCGGCCCACCCGGCCCGAGCCCGCCGCCTGTGGCCCTGGGCGCTCCTGCTCAGCGGGCTCCTCGCTGGATGCGCTGGCCCGGCGACCGGGCCATCCGGGGAGGGCGGCACGCCGGCGCTGCCTGAGGCCGCCGGCCCGGAGCCGCCACCCTGGGAGCGGACGGACCGGGACCGCGCCATCCAGCACCTCCTCGTCGCCGAGATCGCTGCCCGCCGGGAGCAGTTCGATCGCGCCCTGGAGGCGTACCTGGCGGCCATGGCGCTGACCCCGGATCAGCGCGTCGCCGAGCGGGCCGTGGAGCTCAGCCTCGTGCTGGAGGAGGAGGGTAGTGCCCGGGCAGCGGCGCAGCGCTGGCGGGAGCTTGCCCCGGAGCGGGCCGAGGCGTACCAGCTCCTCGGCCTGCTGGCGCTGCGCCGCGGCGACGGCGAGGCCGCTCGGGAGTCGCTGGGGCAGGTTATCGAGCGCTGGCCAGGCACGCCCGGCCAGGCCTTCTTGCAGCTTACGACCCTGCTGGGCCCAGATAGCGAGCCAGAAGTGGCCCTGGGCGTGCTCAGCGAGCTGGCCCAGAGCTATCCGGACGTGCCGGAGGCCCACCGGGCGGTTGCCGCCGCCGCCGGGTGGGCCGATGCGCCCGCCCGGGCGCTGGCAGCGGCGGAGCGCGCCTTCGAGCTCGCGCCCTCGGACCGGGAGGCGGGTAAGGCCCTCCTGCAGGCACTCTCCCGGGCGCGCCGGGCCGAGGCCGTGGCCCTCGAGGAGGCCCTGGCGACGCTGCAGCGCCTGCGCGAGGCGCAGCCCGAGCTCCTGCCCCAGGCGGCCCTCGTGGAGGGGGAGATCCTCCGGCAGGCCGGGCGGCTGGGCGAGGCCGAAGCGGCCTACGACCGCGGGCTCGCGGAGGCCCCTGGCGACACGGAGCTGCTCTACGGCCGGGGCCTGGTCCGGGCCGGCCGCGGTGACGTGGGCAGCGCCCTGGCGGACCTGCGCCGTGTCCTGGAGGCCGAGCCCGGCGCCCCCTACGTCCTGAATGCCCTGGGCTATACGTTGGCGGATCACGCCCGTGACCTGGACAGGGCGCGCGAGCTGATCGACCGCGCCCTCGAGGCTGAGCCGGACAATCCCGCCTTCCTCGATAGCCGGGGCTGGCTCCTCTACCGCGAGGGGCGGCTGGCGGAGGCCCGCGACCCCCTCCAGCGGGCCTTCGAGCAGCAGCCCCAAGCCGAGATCGGTGCCCATCTCGGCGAGGTGCTATGGGAGCTCGGCGAGCGCGAGCGGGCGCGGGCCGTCTGGCAGCGGGCGCACGAGCAGGATCCGGACCACCGGGTCCTGCGGCAGACCCTGGAGCGCTACGGAGTGGATCCGCATGCCTGGTGACCGGGGAATCGTGGTGGGCTGGGCGGCCGTGCTGCTCGCCGCCCTGGGGCTCGCCGGTTGCGCCCCGCTGGCGCCGCAGGCCGAGCGCGAGGCCGCCTACGAGGCCTTCCTCGACGAGCACGCCACGCTCGGTGATTGGTCGGTGGCGGGGCGTGCGGCCCTGCGCGCCGAGGGCGAGGCGGCGACCTTCTCCCTGCGCTGGCGCCAGCGGGGCGAGGCGTACACCATCCGGCTCACGGGGCCGTTCGGGGCCGGCGGCGTAGAGATCCGCGGCGAGCCGGGCGCGGTCGCCCTGACCGGCGGCAGCGGCCGGACGGTGACCGCGAGGACGCCGGAGGAGCTGCTCGCTACCGCGACCGGCCACCGTATGCCGGTAACGGCCCTGCGTGACTGGATCGTCGGCCGGCCGGCGGCAGGTCTGGCGGTGGAGGCGCTCCGCCTGGACGGCGACGGCCGCCCCGAGCGCCTCGTGCAAGCGGGCTGGGAGGTGCTCTTCCACGGCTGGAGCGAGGTGGAGGGCGTGGCTCTGCCGGGGCGGATCGACCTGCGCAACGGCAGCCGGCACCTGCGCGTCGCCTTGTCGGAGTGGAGCCTGAGCGATGGCGGATGACTGGAGCGCCTGGCCGGCGCCAGCCAAGATCAACCTCTTCCTGCACGTCCTGGGTCGGCGGCTGAGCGGCTACCACGACCTGCAGACCGCCTTCCAGCTCCTCGACCACGGCGACCGGGTCCACCTGCGCCCGCGCGGCGACGGCCGGATCGAGCGGTATTGCGAGCTGCCCGGGGTGCCGGCGGAGGCCGACCTTACCCTGCGTGCCGCCCGCTTGCTGCAGGCCGCCGTACCGGGCCGGCCCGGCGCCGACATCCACGTCGAGAAGCGCCTGCCCGCCGGCGGTGGCCTCGGCGGCGGCTCCTCCGACGCGGCCACGACGCTGGTGGCCCTCAACGACCTGTGGGGTGCCGGGCTGGACGAGGCCCGGCTGGCAGCGCTGGGGCTGGAGCTGGGTGCCGATGTGCCGGTCTTCGTCCGCGGCCGCAGCGCCTGGGGGGAGGGCGTGGGCGAGTGGCTCGACCCCCTGCCTGAGGACGCCGGCGACGCCTGGTACCTGCTGGTCGACCCGCGGGCGAGCGTCTCCACGGCCGAGGTCTTCGGCGCGCCGGAATTGACACGCAACTCCCCCGCTATCACAATAAACGATCTTCGCGCCGGAGAGGTGCGGAATGATTGCGAGCCGGTGGTGCGGAGCCGTTGGCCCAGCGTGGCCGAGGCCCTAGACTGGCTGGCGCGCTTCGGCCAGGCACGCATGAGCGGCACGGGGAGCTGCTGCTTCGCGGGCTTCTCGGCCGAGAGCCAGGCCCGGGCTGCACTGGATGCGCTCCCCGCGGAGTGGGAAGGGTTCGTCGCCCGTGCCGTGGCCCGGTCGCCGTTACACGCAGCGCTGGCTGCGGCTGAGTAGCCCGGCTGATCCATCGACAATTGGGGCGTAGCCAAGCGGTAAGGCACCGGTTTTTGGTACCGGGAATCGCAGGTTCGAATCCTGCCGCCCCAGCCATACCGATATACACCAAGCCGTAAGGTGGACCTCTAGCCGTGCAAGTGAACGGACCCATGATGGTCTTCGCGGGTAACTCCAACCCGCAGCTCGCCGAGTCCATTGCCGCCCACCTGAAGACCCGCCTCGGTCATGCGGTAGTGGGCCGCTTCAGCGACGACGAGATCATGGTGGAGATCAACGAGCACGTCCGTGGCAAGGACGTGTTCGTGGTGCAGTCCACCTGCCAGCCCGCCAACGACAATCTCATGGAGCTGCTCGCCATCGCTGACGCGCTGCGCCGCTCCTCGGCCGCGCGCGTGACAGCGGTGATCCCGTACTTCGGGTACGCCCGGCAAGACCGCCGGCCGCGCTCCCAGCGCGTGCCGATATCGGCCAAGCTGGTAGCGGACATGCTCCAGACGGCCGGCTACGACCGGATCGCTACCGTGGACCTGCACGCCGACCAGATCCAGGGCTTTTTCAATATCCCGGTCGACAATGTCTACGCCTCACCGATCCTGCTAGGGGATATCTGGCGGCAGCTCTACCCGCGCAAGGTGGTGGTCTCGCCGGACGTCGGCGGCGTGGTCCGCGCCCGGGCGGTGGCCAAGCGCCTCGATGACACCGAGCTGGCCATTATCGACAAGCGCCGGCCCCGGCCCAACGAGTCGTCGATCATGCACATCATCGGTGATGTCGAGGACAAGACCTGCATCATCGTCGACGACATCGTGGATACGGCCGGTACGCTCTGCCAGGCGGCGGATGCCCTCAAGGAGCACGGGGCGCGGAAGGTGGTCGCCTACATCACCCATCCCGTCCTCTCCGGCAGTGCGGTCGATAAGATCTCCGCCTCTGGGCTCGACGAGCTGGTGGTCAGCGACAGCATCCCGCTGGGCGAGCAGGCGGCGGCGTGCCCGAACGTCCGGCAAGTGAGTATCGCGGAGATCCTCGCTGAGACCATGCGTCGGGTCAGCAACGACGAATCGGTGAGCGAGCTCTTCGTAGAGTGATCCCCAACCAGGAGTGGAACCAACATGACGGTGGAAATGAGGCTCGACGCGCATCCGCGCACGGAGACTGGCCGCGGTGCTATGCGCCGTCTGCGGAGCGCCCGGCGCGTCCCCGGTGTCGTTTACGGGGCAGGTAAAGGGCCGCAGCCGGTGGCCCTCGAGAGCGATCAGCTCTATCGGCTACTCGAGGAGGACGCCTTCTTCTCCACGGTCCTGAAGGTCCAGGTAGGCGAAGAGACCGAGCAGGCCATCGTCAAGGACCTGCAGCGCCACCCCTACAAGCCGCTGGTCCAGCACATCGACCTGCAGCGCGTCCGCGAGGACCAGCCCATAGCCGTCCACGTGCCGATCCACGTCTACGGTGAGGAGCAATCCCCGGGCGTGAAGAAGGGCGGCGTGCTCCACCACGACATGCTCGACCTCGAGGTGGTCTGCCTGCCCAAGGATCTGCCGCCGCACATCGACGTGGACGTCTCCCGGCTGAACGTCGGCCACGCCGTCCACATCAGCGAGCTGACCCTGCCCGGCGGGGTCGAGTCGGCGGCCCTGCAGCAGAGCATGGAGCACGACGCGCCCGTGGTCTCCGTGCAGGCGACCCGCAAGACCCGGGGTGGCGGCGCCAGCAGCGACGAGGACGAGGCGTCGGGGGCCTGACACCGAGGTGGCCGCTCGGGAAGGCAGCTTCCGCCTCATCGTCGGCCTCGGTAACCCGGGCAACAGGCACGCAGGGACCCGGCACAACGCCGGGTTCTGGCTTGTGGACGAGCTCAGCCGCCGCTACGCCTGTGGCCTGCGCGACGAGGCCAAGTTCCACGGCGCCGTCGGGCGGACGCTCATCGACGGCTACGACTGCCGCCTGGTCAAGCCGACGACCTACATGAACCACAGCGGCCAGGCTGTCGGCGCTCTGGCGCAGTTCTTCAAGATCCCGCCGGAGGCGATCCTCATCGTCCACGATGAGATCGACCTGCCCCCGGGTGGCGTCCGCGTCAAGCGCGGTGGGAGCCATGGCGGCCACAACGGGCTGCGCCACATCCAGTCGACCCTGGGGCGTGCCGAGTTCGCACGGCTGCGCCTCGGCATTGGCCATCCCGGCCACAAGGACGACGTGGTCCCGTACGTCCTCTCCCGGCCCAGCGAGCATGAGCGCCGGCACATCGAGGTGGCCATCGAGAACGCCGCCGACGAGATCCCGCGGCTGCTCGCGGGGGAGTGGGACCGGGCCTGCCAGAGGCTCCACGGCTAGCACGCCGGCACCGCGCCTCGGCCGCACTTTGCACGCTATCTCAGGACCGCACCAATGGGCTTCAACTGCGGCATTGTCGGGCTCCCCAACGTCGGGAAGTCGACGCTGTTCAATGCGCTGACCCGGAACGAGATCCCGGCAGAGAATTACCCGTTCTGTACCATCGATCCCAACGTCGGGATCGTCCCCGTCCCCGATCCGCGGCTCCAGCGGATCTCGGAGATCGTCCGCCCCGAGCAGACGGTGCCGACCACCATGGAGTTCGTGGATATCGCCGGCCTGGTCTCCGGCGCCTCCAGGGGCGAGGGGCTCGGCAACCAGTTCCTCGCCCATATCCGCGAGACCGACGCCGTGGCCATGGTCCTGCGCTGCTTCGAGAGCGAGGAGGTCCACCACGTGAACGGTCGGGTGGATCCGCGCGCCGACGCCGAGACCCTGCACACCGAGCTGGCGCTCGCCGATATGGACACCGTCGACCGCGCCCTCAACCGCCAGGAGCGGGCCGCCAAGAGCGGTGACAAGGAGGCCGTCCGCCTGCGCGACCTGCTCCAGCGCGCCCGGCAGGCCCTGGACGAGGGGTATCCGCTGCGCACCCTGGCGCTCGACAGCGACGAGCGCCGGCTGCTACAGGGCTACCACCTGCTCACCCTCAAGCCGCTGATGTATATCGCCAACGTTGCGGAGGACGGTTTCGAGGACAACCCCCTGCTCGACGGTGTGCGGACCCTCGCCGACAGCGAGGGGGCGTGGGTGGTGCCGGTCTGCGCCGCCATCGAGGCCGAGCTGGCGGCGCTCGAGGACGAGGAGCGCGACGCGTTCCTCGCCGAGTACGGGCTGGCGGAGCCGGGGCTGAACCGGGTCATCCGTACCGGCTACCAGCTCCTCGGGCTGCAGACCTTCTTCACCGCCGGCCCGCAGGAGGTCCGGGCCTGGACGGTGCGCCAGGGCGCCACCGCGCCGGAGGCTGCCGGGCAGATCCACTCCGACATGCAGCGTGGCTTCATCCGCGCCGAGGTGGTCGCCTACGACGACTTCATCGCCTACAACGGCGAGCAGGGTGCCAAGGAGGTCGGCCGCTGGCGGCTGGAAGGGAAGGACTACGTCCTCGAGGAGGGGGACGTGGTGCACGTGCGCTTCAACGTCTGAGGCCCCCTGAGCAGGTCGGTCCCGGTGCTCCGGGCGCGGCGCTCGTCGCCGCGCCCGGAGCGCCCGGTCACTCGGGCTGCTGCTCGGCCTTGTGCTCCGCGTGGCGCTGCTTGTCCGCCAGCTTGCCGAGCCGGCTGTCGAGGACCCGCTCGAGCTTCCGCGCGGCGCCGCGGGCAGCATCGTAGGCGTCGTCCGCGGTGTTCTCGGCGAGCACCGGCTCAAGGCGGCGCGGCCGCGCCTCGATGCGGCAGTGCTTGTTGACCCCGCCCTTGGGGCCGTTGGTGTCCTGGAAGTGCACCTCGATACGCGTCAGGTGGTCGCCGAAGCGCCGGTCCACGGTGCCGAGGGACTCGCGGATGCTCTGCTCCAGGGCATCGGAGACGTGGACGCCAGCGCCGGGATTGATCTGGATCTGCATGGATGCTCCCTCCCAGGTTCTCGTGGGATCTGCTGCCCAGCGTAGTAGACGCTGAGCTTTGCGCTCGTCTTTCATTCTGACGGACTCGGCGGGGCGTACCAAGGGCCATACAGCCGGTGGTGGCGCCTTGACAGCGAGGGGCGAGCCGCAGAAAATAAATGCGTGTTAACCTTGGCTATGTAGCTCAGTTGGTTAGAGCGTCGCACTCATAATGCGAAGGTCGGTGGTTCGAATCCACCCATAGCCACCGGCTCCATCAGGAGGCTACGCGATGCGTAGCCTCGGCCCTCCGCCGTAAGACACCGTGGGCCCAGCAAGGGTCACAGACGCCCATCACCGGGCGACCAGCCCAGCCAAGACCATCCTCTGTGCAGGGCTAACCGGATGGTCCATTACGGATGACGCGATTGCGGCCCTCGGCCTTGGCCCGATAGAGGCCATCATCCAGCCGCCGTAGGGTCGTGTCGGCGGCTTCTCCCATCTCGTACTCGGTAACCGCCAGGCTAATGGAAACGGCCGAGCGCGAATCCTCGTCGGCCACAAGAACCGCCTTGCGCAGGCGCTCCGCTAGCCTCTCGGCGTTGCCAATGGGCGTCTCCGGCAGCATCACCATGAACTCCTCGCCGCCCCACCGGGCCAAGGAATCGGTCGCGCGCAGCTCGGCATGAGCCCGCTCGGCGGTGCGCTTGAGCACAATGTCGCCTATGGCATGGCCGTAGGTATCGTTGAAGGCCTTGAAGTGATCGATGTCGAACATGACCAGGCTAAAGCTGTGGCTATACCGCTGGGCACGCTCGATCTCGGCATCCAGGATCTCCTCGAAGTGCTTGCGGTTGTAAACGCCGGTCAGGCGATCGTGGGAGGCCTCGTGGATCAGCTCGGCCTCCAGGCGCTTTTGCTCACTGATATCCTGGAGGATCCAGATAAAACCTTCACTGAGGTCGTCGGCGTTAAGGGCCCGGCCGTGGAGGGCCGCAGGGAAGGCCTGGCCGTCGGCGCCTCGCATTTGCGCTACCGTATCGTAGGTTCCCCCATCGCGGAGGATGGGGTAGGCCTCGCGGCCAATGCGCTCGTACTCGGCTCGGGAGGCGTAAAGCCCATCAGGGATGGCATCGAGCACCTGCTCCTCCCGGTAGGGGAATAGATCCAGAAAGGCCTGGTTCACTTGGCGAATGCGCCTGCTCCCGTCCAGGAACGCAATGCCCACGGGGGAGTTCTCCAGGATACTCTGCAAATGCTGCCGGGACGCCTCCGCCTCGGCGGTACGCTCCGCCACCTTCTGCTCGAGACGGCGCTCCGAGTCCGCCAAGTTGGCTACGAGCTGCTGTTTGGCCGCCAGGGCCTCCTCCTGCGCCGCGGCGCGGTCGGCACGCTCCACATGGATGCGATCCGCCAGCGCCAGGGCCAGCAGGATCATCTCCCCCGCTGACCCTAGGGGCAGGATATTGCTCGTGAGCGGCGTCGTGGCCACCCATCCCAGATTGCGTAGCCCGCCCACTATGGAGCTGACCAACAGGATCCCCCACGCCAACAGGAAGAACCGTGCCCCTCGACTCCCGCGGCGGTATGCCAAAGAGGCCGTGATAAGGATGCCGACACTGGCAACCGGGACCCCCAAGGACAGCAGCCGCGAGGAGAACTGGATCCCGACACCGCTCAACGCGATCAGGGCATTGCCCGCAAAGATCACCGCCACCAGCGTCAGGAGCCGGTTCAGACGGGGTGTGAAATGCCGGCTATCCAGGAAGCGCTGCGCGAATAAGACCGCAAACACGGCAGCCAGGGAGAAGGCCCCGTTGCTGGCCAAGGTGCTCAGGCGGGGGCTAGCCGGCCACAGGAACTGATTCCCTACGCCCTCCAGCGCGAGCAAGCCCACCCCGAAGAAGCCCGCGTAGAGCACATACAGCAGGTACCGCTGGTCCCGCAGGGAGAGGAACAGGAGGAAATTGAACAGCGCCAGCGCCAGCAAGCCACCGAAATACAGCCCCAGCAGGAGATAGCCCCGCTCGGTCTTGGCGGCGAAGGCCTCCGGCGTCCACAGGGTCAGGGGGAGGGTGAGCGAGCCCCGCGATGACAGCCGCAGGTAGTAATACTCGGGCTCCGTGTCCGGCTGGATACGGAAGGTGGGAAAGCGGTGAGGCCAGATCTGGGGGGTCGCAGAGCGTTCTAGTCCCCCTCGGATGCGCTCGCCATTGGGCGTGAACAGCGCCAGCGATTCCAGGGAGAAATACCGGACCTCCAGCAGCAATCGCGGCGGGCCATCGGCAGCCACGGCTACTGGAAAGCGCAGCCAGTAGACGGTGTTGGCATAGCCCTGATTGAAGGCGCCGGCACCCGACCACGACCGGAACCGCCCCGGGAAATCCCCGTGGCGCACTTCCTCGATGGTCAGCGCCCCGGAGGGATCCGCCATATACTCGACATGGCTGCTCAGCTCCAGCGAACCTGCACTCGCCGGGAAAACCGCCGCGGAAGCACTGCCTGCGAGGACCAGGCCGCAAACCACTCCCATAAAGCGGGCGGCGGAGCCGACAAGCCAGCGCGCCATAGGCGGAAACCCCTCAAAGCCACCCCCAAAGGGCCTGCCGGTAACGGAGTGCCTCGACGCCCGAGGCCGGGCTCAACGAGGCCCCCCGCATCTACTGCCCACCCGGTGCACCCGCCCTTTCTGCGTCGCCATCGTGACGCGCTGCCCCTGGCTGCGGGGGCCGATCCAGCGAGATGGGCGTCTGCTCGGCGAGCGCGGTGGCCGAGGGCAGCAGGCCTGCCCGGGTAGCGAAGCCGCACCTCCAGCCTCGGCCCCATCGCTGGCTCCTGCGCGGGGCAGGCCCACCGGCTGCTACATCTCCCACTGGCCGAAGGCTGCCGACCTTTTGAGGTGGATCCGGTGGGCCAGGCGGATCACCGGCCGGATCAGGAGCTGGGCGCTGCCCACCACGAACAGCCAGGTTCCGGTCTCCTGCCAGGCGCTCCAGAAGAAGAAGATACTGCCCACCAGGAACCAGATCCCGATGAGGAAGTCGTTGAGGATGCTGAGCGTCTGGTAGCGGCGGCGGATGAGCAGCTCCGCCGATCCCATGCGGATGACGATATCTTCGTCCTCCTTGGAATCGCTCGAGCGCTCTCGGTGGATCTCTGCCAAAGCGTACCTCCCCGGGGTGCGGGCTGGGTTGCCGATATAAGGGCCTCCAAGCGGGGGCGGCCCGTGGCCTCAGAGTGACGGATGCCCGATTGTAGACGCTCCGGCGGCCAGGCCGCGATACCGCTAGCCCTCCAGGCAGGTGGCGCCAGGCCACGGGCCGAGCCCCGCCTCGGCCATCGGGCGGGCGGAGCCTGAGATCGGTCCTCTCGACGTCGGCAGGAGCGAGCCGCCGTGCTCCCCTTCGGACGCCTACGAGTCGGCGCCGGTCTCGCCGCGGCTGCCGCGCTCGAGCCGCCCGAGCGCGGCTTGGCCCTGCGCTGTCAGCGTGTCCAGACGCTCGATCTGGGTGTCGAGGACCGGTAGGCTCTCGCGACGGTAGCGGGTGACCTCGTCGATGGCGCCGATGACGTCCTCGAAGGCCTGCTCTAGCCGCTCTATGTCGAGCATGCTCGACGAGGCCCGGTCCTGGATCTGCGCGCCTTGGGTGCGCAGGTTCCGGGAGGTGCCGGCGATCAGCTGCGAGGTGGTGGCGTTGAGCGCCTCTACGCGGTCGAGCACCAGGCGCTGGTTGGCCAGGGCTAGTGCCACGGTGACGGCGACGTTCAGCGCCGAGGCGGTGACGTTGATGGCGCGGTCCACCCCGCGCATGAGCTCGCGGTTGTTCCGGATGACGACCTCCAGGGAGAGGATGGCCTGCTGGCTCACCGCGAGCTGCTGCTGCAGATCCACTACCCGCTGGCGCAATGGGAAGAGCAGCTCCGCCTCGATGTAGCGCCGGCTCTCATCGCCCTCCGGCAGCTCGCCGGCGCGCTCCTGCAGGCGGTGATCGATGAGCCGGCCCAGGGCGATCTGCCGGCGTAGCTGCTCGAGGCTCTCGCGTAGCGACTGCTGATCATCGCTCAGGGTCAAGTTGTCCCGGTGGAGCCGGTCCTTGCCGGCCTTTAGGTCCTTGATGGTGGCGTCCAGGGCCTCCTGGGCCGTCTCGAACTTGCGGAAATAGCGCTGCAGCGGCGAGCTTACCCCGGGCAGGCGGGACAGGGCCCCGGGCAGGCCGCTGGCGGTGAGGGTGTGGCGCTGGGGGTCGAGCTGCTCCATGCGGTTGCGCAGCTCCGTCAGCGAGCTTGCCACCGGGCCGCCGTCGTCGCCCTGGTGGGCGAGCTGGCGGATGGGGCCCTGGAGCATCTCGCTGCGGTGGGCCGCCTGGCGCTGCACCTCCAGGCCCATCTCGTCCACCGCCTGGCGGGGCTGGTGGTCGGGTGCGTCCTGCTGCGCTGCGGCCAGGGCCTGCTCGACGAACGCCTCGGCGTGCTCGATGAGGGCCGGATCCGCCATGGCCGGCTCGGGGTCGGTCTCCTCCTGCACCCGGCTGGCGATCTCCTCGGCGGGTGGTATCGACAGGTTCAGCGCTGTGCTCCCGCTCCCTTCCTCTTGGGTCATCGGGCCTCCCCCTTACTGGCGTTCGTACTGTTCGGCCCGCGCCGCGAAGCGGTGCAGCTCCGCCAGCGCCCGGTCGGCGTCGACCGAGGCGTGCGGGCGGTCGGTGCGCACCGCCGAGACGGAGACGGCGGTGTCATCGAGGGCGGTGATCGCGGCCTCGTTACGCCCGCTGAGCTCGCGCAGGCGGGCCTCGGTCCCCTCGACGAGCCGCAGTCGCTGCTCCAGGGCCTGGCGCTCGTCGGCGGTAAGGGTACCGCGCTCCTGCGCCAGGCGGCGGCGGACGTGGGCGGCGTCCACCCCGCGCACGCCCTGGGCGATCGAGGCCATGGTCTTCAACTGGTCCACGGCGGTCCAGCACACCTCCCGGGCCAGGGCCCGGGCGCGCTCGTCCGTGATCTCGCCCGGCGCGAACGCGCGATCCAGGACGCCGCAGACGTGGCTGTAGCGGTTGTAGACCCGGTCGGCCTGGACCGCCAGATCGGGACGCTCCAGCCCGAGCAGCGCGCCCTTGGCCTGGCACAGCGCCTCGACCAGGTCGTCGGCGTCCGGCGGGGGGTGCGCCGGGTCCAGATCCGCGCAGCCGGCCTCTCGCGCCTCCTGCTCCCGGGCGGCGCGCCGGCGCGATGCGGCGGCGGCCTGCGCGGCCTGCCGGCGCCGCTGCGCCAGCCTGCGCTGTCCGCGGCGCAGCGCGCGCTCCACGGGCAGGGACAGCGGGATGGCTGCCAGCCCGGCCAGCCAGCCGCCGAGCGACGGCCCGAGGCCGCCGAATAGCGAGGTCAGCCACAGGGTGGCGGCGAGGAAGGGGACGAGGAGCCAGTAGCGCAGCAGCACCTGCCAGCGCCGGGGCGGCTCCGTAGGTACCGCCCAGCGCGGCTCGATCAGGCCGATGGTCAGCCAAAGCGGGCAGGAGATCAGCAGGCCGTAGGCCAGCCCCTGGAGGAAGCCGAGCATGGGGACAGTCTACCGCTCAAGCCGCGTACGGGTCGTGTCCGGTAAACGGTGGTCGACGGTCGGCTCGTCCCGGGCTACGCCCATGGCCGTCGCCTGCTAGAATACCTAGCTATCATCCGTGCCATCACCGAGGTAGCCGTCATGGCTGAATCCGACCCTGCTTCCAGACGGCCCGAGGGGGGTGGGCGCCGCCGTGGCGCGCTGGCCCGCGGGCTCGGCTACCTCGACTGGGTGTTCAACCCCTTCCAGCGCCGCGATGTCACCGAGGTCTACGACCTCCTCGGCACCGGCGCTATCACCGCCGAGGGCCTCTACCTCAACCTCGGCTACTGGGAGGCGGCGGACGACCTCGACGCCGCCAGCGATGCCCTGGCGCGGCTGGTGGCGGATACCGCCGGCATGGGCCCTGGCGATACCGTCCTCGATGTCGGCTACGGCTTCGGGGACCAAGACCTGCTCTGGGCGCGTAGCCACGCCCCGGCGCAGATCATCGGGCTGAACATTACCGCCTCGCAGGTGGCGGAGGCGCGCCGGCGTGTCGGCGAGGCGGGCCTCGAGGCGCAGCTCGATCTACGCGAGGGCTCGGCCACCGAGATGCCCTTGGCCGACGCCTCGGTGGACGCCGTCGTCGCCCTGGAGTCGGCCTTCCACTTCCGTCCACGCGAGGCCTTCTTCCGCGAGGCGTGGCGTGTGCTGCGGCCGGGCGGACGGCTGGTGACCGCCGATATCCTCCCGCAGCCGGCTGCCACCGGCCGGGCCGGACGGCTCAAGCAGCGGCTGTCCTGGTGGCTGGTGGCGAGCCGCTTCGCCATCCCCGATGCCAACCGCTATACCCGGGACGCCTACGCGGACCTTCTGGACGCCGCCGGCTTCACCGCCGTGGCGGTGCGCTCGATCCGCGAGCAGGTCTACGCCCCGCTTCACCAGTGGCTGCGCGACCACCCGGAGACCTTGCAGCGATTGCACCCCGTGGCCCGCGTACCGGCGCGCCTGGCCCGGGGCATCGACGCCGCCACGCTCTACGCGGGCCTCGACTACGTCCTCGCCAGCGCCGTGAAGCCGCAGTAGCCCGCGCCACGCCGGGCTATCCGGTGCCGCTTGGGCGTATTGCCGCCGCCCCCGGGTTCCGTTGCCGCTTGAATGGGCTATCATGCCCCCATGATCAAGGGACCGCGTGACGAAGATAAGCTGCTTCTCTCGGCTATCGAGGACCCGGAGGACCTGCGCCAATTGCCGGTGGATCGCCTCCCGCTACTGGCCCAGGAGGTCCGCGACTACCTGGTGGAGAGCGTCGCCCAGAGCGGCGGGCACCTGGCGGCCGGGCTCGGGGCCGTGGAGCTGACCCTGGCGCTGCACTACACCCTCGAGACCCCGCGGGATCGGCTGGTCTGGGATGTGGGCCACCAGTGCTATACGCACAAGCTGATCACCGGCCGCCGCCGCGAGCTCTCCGGCATCCGGCAGGCCGGCGGCCTGGCCGGCTTCCCGGTACGTGACGAGAGCCCCTATGACGCCTTCGGCGCCGGCCACTCCTCGACGAGCATCAGCGCCGCGCTGGGCATGGCCCTGGCGGAGCGCGCCGGTGGCGAGCCCCGCCGCGCCACGGCGGTCATCGGCGACGGCGGATTGGGCTCCGGCGAGGCCCTGGAGGCGCTCAACCACGCGGGCGACGTCCGGGCCGATCTGCTGGTGGTGCTCAACGACAACGAGATGTCCATCTCGGAGAACGTGGGGGCCCTGTCCAACTACCTCACCCGCCTGCTATCCGAGCCGATAGCCGGGCAGCTGCGCCGCGGCGCCCGGGACGTGCTCCGCAACTTGCCGCCGATCCACGAGCTGGCGCGGCGTACCGAGGGGCACGTCAAGGGCCTGCTGGCCCCGGCAACCCTGTTCGAGGAGCTGGGCTTCCACTACTTCGGCCCGGTGGACGGCCATAACGTCGAGGATCTGGTGCGCGTGCTGCGCAACCTGCGCGATCAGCCCGGACCCCGGCTGCTGCACGTGGTCACCCGCAAGGGCAAGGGCTACGCCCCCGCCGAGGAGGACCCCATCTCCTACCACGGCGTCAGCCGCTTCGACCCCGAGCGCGGGCTCACCAAGGGCCAGGGGGGGCGGCTCAACTATACCGATGTCTTCAGCCGCTGGATCTGCCGCGCGGCGGCCTCGGATACGCGGGTGGCGGCCATCACGCCGGCCATGCGCGAGGGCTCCGGGCTGGTAGGGTATGCGCAGCGCTTCCCGGAGCGCTTCTTCGACGTCGGGATCGCGGAGCAGCACGCCGTGACCCTGGCCGCGGGCATGGCCTGCGAGGGCGTCCGCCCGGTGGTGGCCATCTACTCCACCTTCCTGCAGCGCGGCTACGACCAGCTCGTCCACGACGTCGCCCTGCAGCGCCTGCCCGTGCTATTCGCCGTGGACCGCGCCGGGGTCGTAGGGGGCGACGGCGCCACGCACCAGGGGACCTACGATCTCAGCTATCTGCGCTGCATCCCGGACCTGATGATCATGGCGCCGGGCGACGAGGCCGAGTGCTGGCGCATGCTATCCACCGGGCTGGGCCTGGGCGGGCCGGCGGTGGTGCGCTATCCGCGCGGCGCCGGCCCTGGCGAGGCGCTGCCCGACGACCTGGAGCCGCTGCCCGTGGGGCAGGCCGAGGTACGCCGCGAGGGCCGCAGCGGCGTGGCGCTGCTCGTCTTCGGCGCGCTGCTGCCGGTGGCCGAGGCGGTGGGCGAGGAGCTGGGGGTTACCGTGGTCAACATGCGCTTCGTCAAGCCGCTGGACGAGGGGATGGTGCGCCGCCTCGCCGGTGAGCACCGGCACCTGGTGACGCTGGAGGAGGGTGTCATCGCCGGCGGCGCCGGCAGCGGCGTCGCCGAGTGCCTGGCCGGCTCCGGCCACAGCGTGCCGGTGACCCACCTCGGCCTGCCGGATGCGCCGATCCACCACGGCGCCCGCGACCACGTCCTGGCCGAGCACGGGCTGGACGCCGACGGCATCCGCCGCAAGCTGCAGGCGCTGCTCTGAGGGGCAGGCGGCGCGCGCCCTCGGGAGGCCCAGGCATCCGCCATCGGCGATGGGCCCGCTACGGGGCGCCGCGCCCTCAGCCCCCGCCCTCGTCCCAGGCGTCGCCGCTATCGTTCCAGTCGCCGCCCTCCCAATCCCCCCAGTCGTCGTCCCTGAGGCGCTCGCGCCGGTTCTGCAGGTAGGACTCGCGCATGAAGACATAGGGATCGGCGCCGGAGTCGGCCATGAGCTCGTCCAGCGAGAGCAGGCCGGCCCGGGTGTCGATGATGTCCACGGCCGCCACGGTGTAGCGGGTGGCACGCCCCGCGTCGGCCCAGTGCAGGGGATCGTGGTAGTCGCGGGTGAGGTAGCGTCCGGCCAGCCCGCCGGCGTCGCGGACGTTGCTCGGCCCGAGCAGCGGCAGGACCAGGTAGGGGCCCCCTGGCGTCCCCCACTCGCCCAGGGTCAGGCCCAGATCGGTCTGCTCCTGCTCCAGGCCGGCGGCGCCGGCGACATCGAGCAGGCCGAGCACGCCCACCGTGGTGTTGAGGAGGAAGCGGGCCGTGCTGCGCCCGCCCGCGCCGAGCTTGCCCTGCAGATAGTAGTTGCCGGCGCTGAAGGGCTCACGCAGGTTGTCCAGGGCGTTGCCGATGGGCCGGCGCACGGCCTCGGGGATGTAGTCCCGGTAGGCTACGGCCGCCGGGCGGAGGGCGTACGTGTCCACCGTGTCGTTGAAGGCGAAGGCCCATCGGTTGTAGGGCTCCAGGGGATCCGGCGTCCCCTGCTCCCAGCCGTCGTCCCAGGCGGCCTCCTCGGCGGCGCCGGTAGTCTCGGCGGTGCCCTCGGCATCGCCCGTGCTGGCGCAGGCGGTGAGCAGCGGCAGCAGCGCCAGCAGCAGGGGCCGTGCCCGTAGCAGGGCCCTATCGTGGCAGTGCCTCAGCATGACGTGTCGTCTCCACGGTCGCGATCGGCAGGACGCGGGCCGGCTGCAGCCGGCCCCTTGCCGGGGTTGAGCAGTCCCTCGGGGTCCAGGGCCTGCTTGATGTGCTGCATCAGCTCCAGGCCCAGCGGATCGGCGTAGCTGCCGACCTCGTCGCGCTTGAGCTGACCGACCCCGTGCTCGGCGGCCACCGAGCCGGCGAAGCGGTGCACCTCATCGTGGACGGCGCGGTTGTAGACCGCCCTCTGGGCGAGGAAGGCCTCGGCGTCGGCGCCTGCCGGCTGGGTCAGGTTGAGGTGCAGGTTGCCGTCGCCCACGTGGCCGAAGACGCAGGGCTGCACGTCGGGGTCGACCGCCTGTACGGCCGCCAGCGCCCGGGGGACGAAGGCGGCGATATCGCTGGGCAGGACCGCGATGTCGTGCTTGATGCTCGCCCCGGCCCGCTTCTGGCCGTCGGGGATGGCGGTGCGCAGCCGCCAGAGCCGGGCCGCTGCCGCCTCGGTGGGGGCGAGCCGGGCGTCGTCGAGCTGCCCGGCCTCCTGCGCCGGGGCCAGGGCCGCTGACAGCGCCTCATCCAGCTCGGCGCGGGGATCGGACGTGGCCAGCTCCAGCAGCAGGTACCAGGGCGATCCGGGCAGCGGGTTCGCCGGAGTGTCGTCGAGGAGCTGGCCCATGGCCACGGCCTCGGCGCTCATCAGCTCGGCGGCGACCACGGCGTCGCCGCTCTCGGCCTGGGCGGCCCGGACCAGCGGCAGGGCGGGCCCCAGCGCCGGCAGCGCCAGCAGGGCCACGCGGCGGCTGCGCGGCGGCGGCAGCAGGCGCAGGGTGGCGGCGGTGATGATCCCCAGCTCGCCGCCGGCGCCGATGAACAGGTCGCGCAGGTCGTAGCCGCTATTGTCCTTGCGCAGCCCCTGCAGGTCGCGCCAGATGCGGCCGTCGGCGAGCACCACCTCCAGCCCCAGGGCCTGGGCCCGGGCGTTGCCGTAGCGCAGGGCGTTGAGCCCGCCGGCGTTGGTCGCCAGGTTGCCGCCGATCCGGCACTCCGCCTCGGAGGCCAGGCTCAGGGGCAGGAAGCGCCCGGCGCGCTCGGCGGCGGCCTGCAGCTCGGCCAGGGTGCAGCCGGCCTCGGCCACCAGGAGGCCCTCCTCGGCGTCGAGGCGGCGGATGCGCTGCAGCCGCTCGAGGCTGATCACCACCTCGCCGGCGTGGCGCGGCGAGCCGCCGCCGACCGTACCGGTGTTCCCGGACTGGGCGACCACAGCCGCGCCGTGATCGCGGCACAGCCGGACCGCAGCGGCCACGCCGTCGGTGTCCGCGGGGCGCACGACCAGCCGGCCTTGGCCGGTGTATAGCCCGCGCCGCTCCGCCATGTACGGCGCGAGGCGGGCCGGCTCGGTCACGACCCCGTCATCGCCCAGGCGCTCGCGCAGCGCCTGGTCTAGGCCCGGAGGGGGCTGGGTATCGCTCATGGCGCCATTATGCCGGCTACAGGTAAGGGGATGCGAGCCAGCACACGGCGTCCCGCAGGCGTTCCGCCGGCGTCCGTTGCGCCAGCTCCGAGCGGCTGACCCGCCGCGATCGAGCCCGGATGCGCTGGCATTCGGTGGCGATCTCCCCGGCGAGGACCGGGTCGTAGATCTCCGCGTTGAGCTCGAAGTTCAGCCGCAGGCTGCGCGGGTCCATGTTCGACGAGCCCACCTGCGCGTAGCGCCGATCCACGACGAACAGCTTGGAGTGGGCGAATGGCGGCGGCTGGTAGTAGACCTGGACCCCCCAGTGGATCAGCTCGCCGAGCATGTGCCGCGTCGCCCAGTGGACGAAGGGGAGGTTGTTGCGCTCCGGCAGCAGGACGTTGACCTCGACACCGCGCAGGGCCGCTGCCTCCAGCGCCGTCATCAGCGAGCGCATGGGCAGGAAGTAGGGGGTGACGAGCCAGACCTCCTCCCGTGCCGCGGACAGGGCCCCGATCAGGGTCATCATCAGCCGGTCCAGGTCCTCGTTGGGGCCGTCGGTGATGATCCGGCACAGCGCCCCGCCGTCGTGGGGCTGCCCGGGCGCTGAGGGCCCTTGGGGCTCGCCGGTGGTGAAGGCCCAGTCCTCGAGGAAGACCTGCTCCATCTGCGCTACGACGGGGCCGTCGATCAGGAAGTGGGTGTCGGCGACCCGGTGGGCGTGATCGCCCCCCAGCAGGAGCCGCTCGCTGAGGTTCATGCCGCCGGTGAAGCCGCGCTGGCCGTCCACGATGAGCAGCTTGCGGTGGTTGCGCAGGTTGATCGACAGCTGCGGCGGCACCAGGCGCGGCGGCAGGAAGCGGGCGGTAGGGACCCCGGCGCGGCGCAGCAGGCGGCTGGCGCGGGGCCAGGCGTAGAGGTCGCCGACCCCGTCGATGAGCACGCGCACGTCTACGCCACGGCGGTGGGCGGCGGCCAAGGCGCGGATGAATTGCCGGCCGCTGCTCTTCGTGCCGAAGATGTAGGTGCTCAGGTAGACCGAGTGCTGCGCGGTATCGATGGCCTCGAGCATGCTGGGGAAGGCCTGCTCGCCGTTGTGCAGCGTCTGGATGCGGTTGCCGTGCTGGAGCGGCCGGCCGGTCACGGCGCCGGAGATGCGGACCTGCTCGGTGTATTCCGGGCCGACGGCGGGGGTGTGGGCTGCCGCCGAGGGCGCGGGGCCCGGCGCGGTCTGCCCCTCGGCCCGCAGCTTGCGCGCCCGCGTCCGGACGCGGTTGATGCCGAAGGTGTAGTAGAAGAGGGCCCCGGCGAGGGGGAAGAGCAGGCAGACGGTGATCCACGCTGTCGCCACCTGGGGTTCCTGCTTGGTGAGCAGGGCGTGGCCGGCCGTGATGGGACCGGCGAGTGCGGCGAGGACACTGGCGGAGGCGAGGATCCAGGCGGCGAGGTCCATGGGGGCCAGTGTCGGCGTTTTCGCCGCGGTTGGGAACCGGGGCGAGGGTTGAGCGCCGATCCTTATTAGGATTAGACTAATTATGCATTAATCCGCGATATAGGGACCAGAGGCCCGTATGACCGAGCATCGCCCAACCCCGAGGTTCGAGGAGGACGAGGGGGCCGGCTACCTCCGCGCCGTGGGCCTGCGCCCGACCCAGCAGCGGCTCGCGCTCGCCGGGCTGCTGTTCGCCGGCGAGGACCGGCACGTGACCGCTGAGTCCCTCTACGAGGAGGCCACCGCGCAGGGGGTGAAGGTCTCCCTGGCGACGGTCTATAACACCCTGAACCAGTTCAAGGATGCCGGCCTGTTGCGCGAGGTCGTCGTGCACGCCGGCAAGTCGTACTTCGATACCAAGACCGAGTCGCACCACCACCTCTACGACGAGGACAGCGGCGAGATCGAGGATGTCCACCTGGCGGTGGACGAGGAGCAGGTGCGCCGCAAGGTGGCGGTCCCGTCCGGCAAGCGCATCGCTGGGGTGGATATCGTCGTCCGCCTGCGCGAGCATAAGGAGTAGACGGATCCACTGCGTACATAGGGGGGTTATTGGGCGCAGCGAGCGCTGTCGGCATCTACGTAGACGTTGCCAATATCCAGGCCAACGGCGGCTTCGGCATGCAGTACGATGTCCTGCGCCGCCTGGCGTGCCGGGGAGGGCGGGAGGCGCTGCGGCTCAACGTCTACGCCGTCTACGATGAGTCCCGGGCCTGCCGGGACGCCGCCTACCAGCAGAAGATCAGCAATTTCTTCGGGTCCCTGCGGGAGTTCGGCTACAAGGTCATCGTCAAGCACTTCCGCTGGTATACCGACGACGAGGGCAACCGCTACGCCAAGGCCAACGCCGACCTGGACATGGCCGTGGACGCCCTCACCCAGTCGCGCAACCTCTCCCGCGTGGTCCTAGCCACTGGCGACGGCGACTTCGTGCAGGTGGTCCGCGCCTTGCAGGACCAGGGCTGCCGCGTGGAGATCGTCGCCTTCGAGAACATATCCGGCGAGCTTCAGCGCGAGGCGGACGACTTCATCTCCGGCTACCTGATCCCCGGGCTGCTGCCGATCCGCCGCAACGGCAACGGCCGCCCTGCCTGGGGGGAGGTGGGCTCGCGGGTGCGAGGCACCTGCTACTACCACGCCCAGGAGGGCAGCTACGGCTTCCTGCGCTACCTGCGCGGTGACCTCGACTGGCGGGACAACCTCTGGGTCACCGATACCCGGGATGCGGACTCGCCCTATGCCTCGGCCTTCTTCCGCGATGCGGACCTGCCGGAGGGGATCGACCCGGCAGACCTGCCCAGCCACCAGCTCGTGCTGGAGTTCGACTTGGTGGCATCACCGGTCAAGGAGGGGGGGCTGCAGGCCGCGCAGATCCAGCGCGTCTAGCCGCGCCCGGGTTGCCCCGCCAGGGGCGGGCGCGAGGCGCGGCCCGGCTAGCGCCCTTCCCCGAGCAGCTCCGCCAGCGTCGCCGCGTGCGCCCGCCCCTGGCGCTCGCGGGCGAGCCGCTGCGCCTCGACCAGGCTGTGCAGCTGGGACAGCGCCTGCTCGAAGGCGTCGTTCACGACGAGGTAGTCGTACTCGGCGTAGTGCGAGATCTCCTCGACCGCCTCGGCCAGGCGGCGCTCGATGACCGCTGCCGAGTCCTGGCCGCGCTCGCTGAGCCGCCGGCGCAGCTCCGCCCGCGAGGGGGGCAGGATGAAGACCGAGACGGCCTCCGGCAGGGCTTGGCGCACCTGCTGCGCCCCCTGCCAGTCGATCTCCAGGATGACGTCGGCGCCGGCGTCGAGGCGCGCCTCCACCGCGTCCCGCGAGGTGCCGTAGAGGTTGCCGAAGACCCGGGCGTGCTCGAGGAAGCGGCCGGCCTCGATCCGCTCCATGAACGCCCCCTCGTCGAGGAAGTGGTAGTCGACGCCGTCGCTCTCGCCACGGCGGGGCGGGCGGGTGGTGCTGGAGACGGACAGCTCCAGGCCGGGGAGCCGCCCTAGCAGGGCGCGCACCAGGCTGGTCTTGCCGGCGCCGGAGGGTGCCGAGACGATGAAGAGGGTGCCGCGGGGGGGGGTGGCCTCACTCGACATTCTGGATCTGCTCGCGCATCTGCTCGATAAGGACCTTCAGCTCCAGGGCGGCGTTGCTGCCCTCCACGTGGCTGGACTTCGAGGCCACGGTGTTGGCCTCGCGGTTGAGCTCCTGCATCAGGAAGTCCAGCCGGCGGCCCACCGGCTCCGCCGCCTCCAGCAGGCGCAGGACCTCCTGCAGGTGGGCCTGGAGGCGCTCGAGCTCCTCGTCGATGTCCACCCGCTGGGCGATGTAGGCCAGCTCCTGCTCCAGGCGGCCGGGGTCGCTCGGCTCGGGCAGCCCCGCGAGGCGGGCGGTCAGGCGCTCGCGGAGGCGCTCTTGGAGCTGCTCGCGGCCTGCCGCCAGCTGCGCCACGGTCGCCTGGGCCGCCTCGGCGCGGCTGCGGATGTGCTCCGCCAGCCGCTCGCCCTCGCGGGCCCGGTGGGCGCGCAGGCCCGCCAGGGCCTCGTCGAGCAGCGCCAGGGCCGCCTCCTGAAGCGGCTCCGGGTCCGCCGCCGGCTCGCCGATGACGCCCGGGTAGCGCAGGATCTCGGCAGTGGAGGCCGGCTGCGCCGCGTCGCCGAAGCGGGCGCCGATCTCCGCGGCGATCCGCGCGAGCGCGTCGACCCGGTCCCAGTCGACCTCCAGCCCGCCGGCGCCGCCGGGGTCAGCGGCGAAGCGCAGCTGGCACTCCACCTTGCCGCGGGCGAGCTGCCCGCGCACGCGCTCCCGGACCGACGGCTCGAGGCTGCGCAGCGCCTCGGGCAGGCGCGGCTGGATCTCCAGGTAGCGGTGGTTGACCGAGCGCAGCTCCCAGGCCAGACGCCCAGAACGGCCGCCCCACTCGCCCTGGGCCTCGCGGCGCTCGAAGGCGGTCATGCTGTGGATCAAGGCTGCCCCTCCACGGCCGGTGGTAAGCTGACTATCTTACCAGATTGCACCGCACCGCTCTCGCGGGGGCGGCCGCGCGCGGCCCGAGGGCAGCGATTGCAGGTACGCCCACATCCCGTAAAATGCGCGTCGTGCGCGACCAGCATCAGGTACCGCGCCCCTACGCTGCATACCGGCGTGGCGCTGCCGACGCCGCGCCCCTGACCAGGAGGCATGAATGCGCCCGAGCGGTCGACAGGTCGACGAGCTGCGCCCGATCTCCATCCAGCGGCAGTTCACCAAGCACGCCGAGGGCTCTGTGCTCATCGCCTTCGGCGATACGAAGGTGCTCTGCACGGCCAGCGTCGAGGCCCGGGTCCCGCCCTGGCTGCGCGGCAAGGGTCAGGGCTGGGTGACCGCGGAGTACGGCATGCTGCCGCGTGCCACCCACACCCGCAGCGACCGCGAGGCGGCCCGCGGTAAGCAGCAGGGGCGGACGGTGGAGATCCAGCGCCTGATCGGCCGCTCCCTGCGGGCCGCGGTGGACGCCGAGGCCCTGGGTGAGCGCAGCGTCGTGGTCGACTGCGATGTCCTGCAGGCCGACGGCGGCACCCGGACCGCCGCCATTACCGGCAGCTACGTGGCGCTCCGCGACGCGGTCGCCGGCCTGCTCCGCGACCGGGCGCTGAGCGCCTCGCCCATCCACGGCCAGGTGGCCTCGGTCTCGGTGGGGGTCTACCGCGGCGAGCCGGTCCTGGACCTGGACTACGCCGAGGACGGGGAGGCGGAGACCGACATGAACGTGGTCATGAACGACGCCGGCGGGTTCATCGAGCTCCAGGGCACCGCTGAGGGCCACGCCTTCCGGCGCCACGAGCTCGATCGCATGCTCGCCCTGGCTGAGCACGGCGTTATGGAGCTGATGCGGCATCAGCAGGAGGCGCTGGCGGCATGAGGATCGTCCTGGCGACAGGGAATGCCGGCAAGCTCGCGGAGCTGACGCGCATGCTCGCCGGCTGCGGCGTGGGGGGCGTGGAGGTGGTCAGCCAAGGGGAGCTGGGGCTCGGCTCGCCGGTGGAGACCGGCGCCACCTTCGTCGAGAACGCCCTGCTCAAGGCGCGGCACTGCGCCGAGCGCAGCGGCCTGCCGGCGGTGGCCGACGACTCGGGCCTGGGGGTGCCGGCGCTCGGCGGTGAGCCGGGGGTCTACTCGGCCCGCTACGCCGGTCCCGAGGCCGACGATGCCGCCAACAATCGCAAGCTCCTCGCTGAGCTGGCCGCCCGCGGCGGCGGCGACCGGCGCGCCACCTTCCACTGCGTCATGGTCTACCTGCGCCACGCCGCGGACCCGGCGCCGCTGATCGCCCACGGCAGCTGGCATGGGCAGATCGTCGAGGCGCCCCGGGGGACGCAGGGCTTCGGCTACGACCCGCTCTTCGAGGACCCGGAGCTCGGCCGCACGGGCGCTGAGCTGGAGGCCCCGGACAAGGACGCCCGCAGCCACCGCGGCCAGGCCCTGCGCGCCCTGGTCGACGGCATCGCCGCCGAGATCCGCGGCTGACCCGCGCCGCGCCATGAGCGCCGACCCGGCCTCGGGGCTGCCGCCGCTGGCGGCCTATGTGCACCTGCCCTGGTGCCTGCAGCGCTGCGGCTACTGCGACTTCAATGCCCACACCCTGCGCGGCGAGCTCCCCGCGCAGGCGTACGTGGCGGCGCTGGGGCGGGAGCTGCGCCGGCAGGCCGGTGCCGCCCTGGGGCGTCGCCTGGCGAGCGTCTACATCGGCGGCGGGACGCCGAGCCTCTTCCCGCCGGGCGCCATCGGCGAGCTGCTCGCGGAGCTGGATCGGGTCGTGGGGGTGGTGGACGGCGCCGAGATCACCCTGGAGGCCAATCCCGGCGCCACCGAGACGGCGCGCCTGGCCGGCTTCCGCGAGGCCGGGGTGACGCGCCTGTCACTGGGCGTGCAGAGCCTCGATGACGCCTCGCTGGCGCGCCTCGGCCGCATCCACGACGCCGCCGCGGCGCGGGCGGCGGTGGCGGAGGCCCGCGCCGCCGGCTTCCGCGGCATCAACGCCGATCTCATGTACGGCCTGCCGGGGCAAGGTGTGGCCGACGCCGAGGCGGACGTAGCCGGTATCCTCGAGCTGGGGGTGGACCACGTCAGCCACTACCAGCTGGCCATCGAGCCGGGGACCCCCCTCGGCCGCCGCCCCCCCGCCGACCTGCCCGGCGAGGCCGCTATCCTCGCCATGGAGGCCGCCTGCCGCGGGCGCCTGTCGGCGGCCGGGCTGGCGCGCTACGAGGTCTCCGCCTTCGCCAGGCCTGGGCAGCGTAGCGTCCACAACCTCGGCTACTGGACCTTCGGCGACTACCTGGGCCTGGGGGCGGGGGCGGCGGGCAAGCTCACCGGCGCCGACGGCCGGGTGGTCCGTACCCGCCAGGAGCCGGCGCCGCGGCGCTGGATGGCCGCCGCCGGCGGCCACGGGGCGGAGAGCGAGCGCGAGACGCTCAGCGCCTCGGCGCTGCGCTTCGAGGTCTTCCTCAACGGGCTGCGGCTGTGCGACGGCATCCCGGCGGCCCTGGCGGTGGCACGCAGCGGCTGCAGCCGGGCCGATCTGGCCGCCTGGCTGGCGCCGGTGCGCGAGCGCGGCTGGCTGGAGTGGACGGACGCGGACCGGATCCGGCCCAGCGCCGCAGGCCTGGAGGTGCTCGATAGCCTGCTGCTGGAGCTGATGCCCTGAGCCGGCAGCGCATTTCCCCTGGCGGAGGGCGCGAGCCCTCGGTCCCTGCTGCCGGGCCAGGCCCGGCGTGTGCGGCAATGCGCCTTCCTAGCGCGGCGGCAAGGCGGTAGAATCCTTGTATAGATTGCAGCATTGGATCTGGAGGAGAGGATGGCCCGCGTAACCGCCGAGGATTGCCTGGAGAACGTCGAGAATCGCTTCGAGCTGGTGCTCGCCAGCGCCAAGCGGGCCCGGCAGCTCGCCAATGGGATTGAGCCGCTGGTGGACTGGGAGCACGATAAGCCCACCGTGGTGGCGCTGCGCGAGATCGCCGAGGGCCACGTCACCTCGGAGATCCTGACGAGGACTGAGGAGACTGCGGCCGAGGGCCTGGGTGCCGGGGGCTTCAGCGCCGCCGACGTCGAGGCCGAGGTAGGCGGCGGCCCGGTGCAGCCGGATCCCGAGGCCAGCCAGGAGCGCTCCTTCGACGAGGCGGCCGGTGATCCGGGTGTCGGCGCTGAGCCCGAGGGGGATGGTCCCGACCCGGCCTCGTGACCCTGTGCCGGGCAAGGTATGCCGCGTCCTGGGAGCGTGATCAACGCCGCTGAATCGGCCTCAGCCGCCGACCCGGAGCGGCGGATTCAGGAGGTGTGCGCGCTGCTCGAGGCGTACCTCGGGCCGCAGCAGATCGAGCAGGTCTACGCGGCGTACCAGTTCAGCGCCGCTGCCCACGAGGGGCAGCGGCGGCGCTCGGGCGAGCCGTACATCGTCCACCCCATCGCCGTGGCCCGCATCCTCGCCGAGATGCGCCTCGACGCCGAGACCGTCACCGCGGCGCTGCTCCACGACGTCATCGAGGACACCCCCACCGCCAAGGAGTGCCTCGCCGAGCGCTTCGGCGAGCAGGTGGCGGAGCTCGTCGACGGCGTCTCCAAGCTGGGCGCCATCGACGCCAGGACCAAGGCGGAGGCGCAGGCGGAGAGCTTCCGCAAGATGATCCTGGCCATGGCCCGGGACATCCGGGTCATCCTCATCAAGCTCGCCGACCGCCTCCACAACATGCGCACCATCTGGATCATGCCGCCGGAGAAGCGGCGGCGGATCGCGCGCGAGACCCTCGATATCTACGCGCCTATCGCCCAGCGGCTGGGCATCAACAGCATGCGCACGGAGCTCGAGGACCACAGCTTCGCGGCGCGCTACCCGCTGCGCTACCGCGCCCTGAAGGAGAAGCTCGCCCGCCAGCGGGGGCGCCGTGGGGTCATCCTCGACACCGTCTGCGATCAGGTGCGCTCGCGGCTCCAGGAGGCCGGGATCGAGGCGGAGGTGGAGGGCCGGGAGAAGCACCTGTGGTCCATCTACTGCAAGATGGCCCAGAAGCAGCTCCACTTCCGGGACATCTTCGATGTCTACGGCTTCCGGGTAGTGGTCGACAGCATCGACGATTGCTATCGCGTCCTCGGCATCCTCCATCGCCTCTACAAGCCCCGCCCCGGGCGCATCAAGGACTACATCGCCATCCCCAAGGCCAACGGCTACCAGTCGCTGCACACCACGCTGGTCGGTCCGCACCGCATCCGCCTCGAGGCGCAGATCCGCACCCGGGAGATGCACGCCGTGGCCGAGTCGGGGATCGCCGCCCACTGGCTCTATAAGGGCGTGGGCGAGGGCGCCAACACCGCTCAGGTGCGTGCCCGGGAGTGGGTCAAGGACCTGCTGGAGATGCAGCGCAGCGTCGGCACCTCCCAGGAGTTCATCGAGAACGTCAAGATCGACCTCGTCCCCGACGAGATCTACGTCTTTACGCCCAAGGGCGACATCCTGGAGCTGCCGAGCAACGCCACGCCGGTGGATCTCGCCTACGCCATCCACTCGGATATCGGCGACGCCTGCGTCGCCGCCAAGGTGGACCACCGCCTGACGCCGCTGCGCACGCCGCTGCAGACCGGCCAGATGGTGGAGATCATCACCGGCCCGACGGCGCGGCCCAACCCGGTCTGGCTCGACTTCGTGGTCACCGCAAAGGCGCGGACCGCCATCCGCCACGCCCTGAAGCGCCTGCAGGACAGCGAGGCCGTCGAGCTCGGCCGGCGCATGGTCGAGCGCGCCCTGTCCGCGCTGTCGCTGGAGCTCGACGGCCTCGAGCAGGCGCGCATCGACGAGGCCCTGGAGGCCATCGGCGCGCACAGCCTGGAGGAGCTGTTCCGGGAGGTCGGCCTCGGCAACCGGGTCCCGTGGCTGGTGGCGCAGCAGCTCAGCGGCCTGGAGCAGGCGGACGTGGCGCTCGAGGAGGGTCGCGACGATGAGCACGAGCCCCACGGCCACCTGACCATCCGCGGCAACGAGGGGACCGTCATCACCTTCGGCCGCTGCTGCCGGCCCATACCCGGCGACCCCATCGTCGGCTTCGCCAGCACCGGCCGGGGCGTGGTCATCCACCACCGCGATTGCAAGAATGCCGCCGCCAGCCAGCGCAGCAAGCGCTCCGAGGGCTGGGTAGACGTCGACTGGGAGGCGTCTGTAGACGCCGAGTTCCCCACCCAGGTCGTCCTCGACGTGGTCAACGAGCGGGGCGCCCTGGCCCAGCTCGCCCACGGGATCTCGGAGCGGGGGGCGAGCATCGAGAACGTCCATATCGAGGAGCGTGACGGCATAGTGGCGACCGTGCACTTCCTGATCCTGGTCCGCGATCGCCGCCACCTGGCGACGGTGATGCGCCACCTGCGGGCCATGCCGCCGGTGCAGCGGATCGTGCGCAAGAAAGACGGCTGAGGAGAGCCCCTGTATGTCCCGAGAGATCATCCACACCGACGCCGCCCCGGCGGCCATCGGCCCCTATAGCCAGGCCGTGCGCGCCGGGGAGTTCGTCTACATCTCCGGCCAGATCCCGCTGGACCCGGCCAGCGGCGAGCTGGTCGGGGCCGATATGCAGAGCCAGATCGCGCGGGTCTTCGATAACCTCGCCGCCGTGGCGGAGGCCGCCGGCGGGAGCCTCGCCGACGCCGTGCGCATCGCCATCTACCTCACCGATCTCGGCCACTTCGGCCTGGTCAATGAGATGATGGCCCAGTACCTGTCCGAGCCCTACCCGTCGCGGGCAGCCCTCGGGGTCGCCGCGCTGCCCAAGGGGGCGGCGGTGGAGATGGACGCCGTCCTCCACCTGCCTCGAGCGGGCTGAGGCCGCCTCGTGGAGGGGGCGCGGCGGCGGCTGACCACGCTGCCGGGCGTCGGCCCGCGGCTGGCCCGGCGCCTGGAGCGGCTGGGGCTGCACACGGTGGGGGACCTGCTGCTCCACCGCCCCATCCGCTACGAGGACCGCACCCGGCTGCGCCCCATCGGCAGCCTCTGTCCCGGTGAGCGGGTGCTCCTCGAGGGCCGGGTGGAGTGGTCCGAGGTCGCCCGCGGGCGGCGCAAGCGCCTGCTCTGCCGGCTCAGCGACGGTACCGGGCAGCTCGACCTGGTCTTCTTCCACTTCCACCCCCGCCAGGCCGAGCGCCTGCGCCGCGGCGCCGTCCTGCGCTGCTTCGGCGAGGTGCGCAGCGGCTACGGCGTGCTGCAGATGGCCCACCCGGAGTATCAGCAGGTCGCCCCCGGTGATGTCGACGCGCCGGCCGAGGATACGCTGACCCCGGTCTACGCCAGCACCGAGGGGCTCTACCAGGGGCAGCTGCGCAAACTGGTGGGGGCCGGGCTGGCCCTGCTGCCCGAGGGCGCCCCGGAGCGCCTGCCCGCCGGCGCCTGGCTCGAGCCGGGCTGGCCTGGCCTGGCCGAGGCCTTGCGCACCATCCACCGCCCGTCGCCGGATACGGACACCGAGGCCCTGCTCGAGGGGACGCACCCGGCCGTGCGCCGGGTCGCCTGCGAGGAGCTGCTCGCCCACCACATGAGCCTGCGCCGGCGGCGCCAGGCCTTGCGCGCCGAGGCCCGCGCCCCGCGCCTGGACGAGGGCGAGCCGCTGGCGCGGCGCCTGCGCGAGGGCCTGTCCTTTACGCTCACCGGTGCCCAGCAGCGGGTGGACAGTGAGCTGGCCGCCGACATGGCGCAGCCGGTGCCGATGCTGCGCCTGCTCCAGGGCGACGTGGGCTCCGGCAAGACCGTGGTGGCGGCCCTGGCCTGCGCCCGGGCCGTGGGCAGCGGCTGCCAGGCCGCCCTGATGGCCCCCACGGAGCTGCTCGCCGAGCAGCACTGCCGTAGCCTGCAGGGGTGGCTGGCGCCGCTGGGGGTGGAGGTGGCGTGGCTCTCCGGCGGTGCGCCTGCCGCCGAGCGCCGAGTGGCCCTGGAGCGCCTGGCCGGCGGGCAGGCCGGGGTCGCTGTGGGGACCCACGCCCTGTTCCAGGAGCAGGTCGCCTTCCACAGCCTGGGCCTGGTGGTCGTGGACGAGCAGCACCGGTTCGGCGTCCATCAGCGCCTGGCGCTCAAGGACAAGGGCGGCGGCGCCGAGCCCCACCAGCTGACCATGACCGCTACCCCGATCCCGCGCACCCTGGCCATGACCGCCTACGCCGACCTGGACGTCTCCGCCCTGGACGAGCGCCCGCCCGGGCGTACGCCGGTGGAGACGGTGGCGATCTCCGGGCGGCGCCGCGGCGAGGTGGTGGAGCGCCTCCGCGCTGCCCTCGACGAGGGGCGTCAGGCCTATTGGGTCTGCACCCTCATCGAGGCCTCGGAGGAGGTGGGGGCCCAGGCGGCGGCGGATACCGCCGCCGAGCTCGGCCAGACCTTGGGTGAGCACCGGGTGGCCTTGGTCCACGGCCGCATGGCAGCCGGGGAGAAGGAGCGCACCATGGCCGCCTTCGCTCGGGGCGAGGTCGCCCTGCTGGTGGCGACCACGGTCATCGAGGTAGGCGTGGACGTGCCCAACGCCAGCCTGATGGTCATCGACAACGCCGAGCGTCTGGGCCTGGCCCAGCTCCACCAGCTGCGCGGCCGGGTCGGGCGGGGGCGCACGGCGTCGACTTGCGTGCTGATGTATCATGGCACGCTCTCCGAGAGCGCCCGCCAGCGGCTCGCTGTCCTGCGCGAGACCGACGATGGGTTCGCCATCGCCCAGCGCGATCTGGCCATCCGCGGCCCCGGCGAGCTCCTCGGCGCGCGGCAGACCGGCGCGCTCAACCTGCGCGTAGCCGATCTGCACCGCGACGCGGACCTGCTGGAGGGGGTCCAGCGAGAGGGGGCGCGCCTGCTCGATCAGGACCCGGAGGCCGCCGAGGCGCTGATCCGGGACTGGGTGGGCGAGGCGGAGCGCTACGGGCAAGTCTAGCTCGGGCCACGAGGGGTGGATGCGCTTTGGCAGATGGGCTCGGAGGGGGCGCGGGCTGGCAGCCGCGCCTGGCGGCCTGGCGGCCGGGGATCGCCGCGGCGCCCGGGCGGCCGCCGCGCTGGATGCGGCAGCTGCTCGCCGAGCGCGGCTCGTTGACGGCGCGGCTGGAGGGCCTCGGCCCGGTCCGGGTCCATGTCCTGCGCCAGGGCCGGCAACGCCCGAGCCTGGATGAGGCCGTGGCGCTCGGCCTGCCGCTGGGGCGACACGCCTGGTTGCGGGAGGTCGTGCTCGCCTGCGAGGGTAGCGCCCGAGTCTACGCCCGCAGCTTGGCACCCCGCCGCCTGCCCGGGTCGTGGCAGCAGCTACCGCGGCTTGGCGAGCGGCCGCTGGGCCGGCTCCTCTTCTCGGCGCCCGACGTGGAGCGCGGCCCTGTGGCGGTGGCGCGCCTGCGGGGCCACGAGCCGCTGGCCCATCGGCTCTGCGGCTACGGGCTCACGCCCGTCCGCGATGCCTGGGCGCGGCGCTCGAGGCTCTCTGCCCGAGGGCGGAGCATCTTGATAACCGAGGTCTTCTTGCCCTGGGCGACGGTGGATGAGGAGGACGCGAGACGGTGAGCGGCGAGGCGCATAGCGGTGGGTCCTCGGGCCTGGCCGAGCGGCTGCGCACCTACGGGCAGCTGGCGCGGCTCGACCGGCCCATCGGCAACTTCCTGCTGCTCTGGCCGGTGCTCTGGGCCCTCTGGGTGGCCGCTGACGGCGTGCCGGACCCGGACCTGCTGGTGATCTTCGTCCTCGGCGTCTGGGTCATGCGTGCCGCAGGCTGCGTGATCAACGACTTCGCCGACCGCCATATCGACGGCTACGTCAGGCGCACGCGGCAACGCCCCTTCGCCATCGGACGGGTCTCCGAGCGTGAGGCGCTGGGCGTGTTCGTCGCCCTCTGCCTGCTGGCCTTCGGCCTGGTCCTGCTCACCAACCTGCTGACCATCCTGCTGTCCTTCGTCGCCGTGGTCCTGGCCGCCACCTACCCCTTCACCAAGCGCTACACCCACCTGCCGCAGGTCCACCTCGGCCTCGCCTTCGGCTGGTCCATCCCCATGGCCTTCGCCGCGCAGACGGGGGCGATACCGCTCGAGGCGTGGCTGCTGCTGGCCGCCAACGTCCTCTGGGCCACGGTCTACGACACCATGTACGCCATGGTGGATCGCGACGACGACCTGCAGATCGGCGTGAAGTCCACGGCGATCCTCTTCGGCGGCCTGGACCGTGTGATCGTTGCGGTCCTGCAGGCGCTGATGCTCGGCGTCATGGTGCAGGTAGGGCTGTACCTGGAGGCAGGGGCCGCCTACTACCTGGGCCTGGTGGCGGCGGCGGGCCTCTTCGCCTACCAGCAGTACCTCATCCGCCACCGGGAGCGGCACGCCTGCTTCCGGGCCTTCCTCAACAACGCCTGGCTGGGCGGCGCGGTCTTCGCCGGCCTAGCGGCTGATATCCATCTAGGCGGCTAGGCCGGCGTCCGCGCCACCGCCCACAGGTCCACACGCTCGGCCCCTGCCGCCAGGAGCTGCCAGGCCGCCTCCTCGGCGGTGGCCCCGGTGGTGACGACGTCGTCCAGCAGCGCGGCGTGGCGCGGCGTGCGCCGCGGCTGCGCGGTGAAGGCGCCGCGGATGTTGCCCAGGCGCGCCTGCGCCGGGAGGCCCGCCTGGCGGGCGCCGCCCCTGTGCCGGCCGAGGGCGCGGCGTAGGGGCAGGGGGGCGAGCTGGCGGCGCAGGGCGCGGGCGAGCTCCGCGGTCTGGTCGAAGCCGCGCTGGCGTAGGCGTCGGGCGTGCAGGGGTACCGGCACGATGGCCTCGGGTAGCGGCGACCCCGCCTCCTGGCGCAAGGCGCGGGCGAGCAGGCCGCCCAGGAGCTGGCCGTCGGCGAGGCGGCCGTGGAACTTGAAGGCCCCCACCAGGGCCTGGACCTCGCCCTCGTAGCGCAGCGGGACGACGGCGCGGCTGAAGGGCAGTGCACGCGCTCGGCAGGGGCAGCCGCCGTCGTCGCCGGTGGGCAGGGCGCAGCGGGGGCAGCGCGGTACGTTCCACGGCAGCTCGGCGCGGCACGGCGCGCAGAGGTCCAGCCCCTCCGCCCCCGGGTCACCGCAGAGGCGGCAGCGGGGCGGGTAGAGGGCGGTCTGGGCAATACTTACCCACTTGTTGACTGTCGTCTGCCCCTTGTAATTGACCATGGTGGCCTCCTTGCTACCATAGGCGCCACTGCCTGCGGCAGGCGCCCCTGCCGTGGCGCCGCGGGGCGGCCCGGTGGCGGTCGTCCCGGCACCCATGACCCACCGGGAGGTACCCATGAGCGAGCCCGAGACGCACTGGAGCCAGGAGCAGATCGCGCAGCTCTTCGAGCTGCCCCTCCCGGAGCTGCTGTACCGGGCCCAAGAGGCCCACCGGCGCCACTTCGACCCGGGGCAGGTACAGGCCTGCTCCCTGCTGTCCATCAAGACCGGCGCCTGCTCCGAGGACTGCGCCTACTGCGCCCAGAGCGCCCACTACAGCACCGGCCTGGAGCGCGAGGGGCTGACGGACGTGGCCACGGTACGCGCCGCCGCCCGCCAGGCCCGCCAGGCCGGCGCCACGCGGCTGTGCATGGGCGCCGCCTGGCGGGGGCCCGGGGAGGGCGATCTCGACACCCTCATCGCCATGGTCCAGGCGGTGAAGGCGGAGGGGCTAGAGGCCTGCCTCTCCGCCGGGGTGCTCGCCGAGGGCCAGGCGGAGCGCCTGGCCGAGGCCGGGCTCGACTACTTCAACCACAACCTGGATACCTCCGCCTCCTACTACGATCAAGTGGTCTCCACGCGGAGCTACGAGGAGCGCCTGGCGACCCTGGAGCGTATCCGCCGGGCCGGGATGCGGGTCTGCTCGGGCGGGATCATCGGCCTCGGCGAGCGCCGCGCCGACCGCGTGGAGATGATCCAGACCTTGGCCAACCAGCCGGTCCCGCCGCAGAGCGTGCCGATCAACCAGCTCATCCCCATCCCCGGCACCCCGCTGGAGGAGGCGGAGCCGGTGGATCCGTTCGAGATGGTGCGCACCATCGCGGCGGCACGCATCGCCATGCCGGGCTCCTACGTCCGGCTGGCGGCGGGTCGCGAGCGGATGAGCGACGAGCTCCAGGCCCTGTGCTTCGCCGCGGGCGCTAACAGCATCTTCCTCGGCGACCGGCTGCTGACCACTGGCAACGCGGACGCGGAGCGCGACCGGGAGCTGCTCGCGCGGCTGGGGATGGGCCTGGAGCCGCACGAGCACGCCTGCGCTGAGCTGGAGCCTTGAGCGACCCGGTGGCTCGGCTCGACGGCCGCCTGGCGCCGCTGCTCGAGGAGCGCCGGCAGGCGGGCCTCTATCGCCGTGCCGAGCCTCTGGCAGGCTACGACGGGGCCGCTGCCGTGACCCCGGACGGCTGCCGGGTGACGGTGCTTTGCGGCAACGACTACCTGGGCCTGGCCGCCGATCCGCGCCCGGCGGCGGTGCTGGCCGAGCGGGCCCGGCGCCTGGGCAGCGGCGCCGGCGCCGCCCACCTGGTCACCGGCCACCGCCCTGAGCACGAGGCCCTGGAGGCCGAGCTGGCGGCGCTCACGGGCCGTGAGGCGGCGCTGCTCTTCTCCACCGGCTATATGGCCAACCTAGGGGTGGTCACGGCCCTGGCCGGCCGCGGCGACACCGTGGCCGAGGATCGGCTCAACCACGCCTCGCTGCTCGATGCCGTGCGCCTCGCCGGGGCCCGGCCGCGGCGCTACCGCCACGCCGATGCCGGGCACCTGGCGCAGCGCCTAGGGGGGAGCGCCACGCTGGCCATCACCGATGGGGTGTTCAGCATGGAGGGCGATGTCGCCCCGCTGCCGCAGCTGGCAGCCGCCGCCGAGGACGCGGGAGCGGCCCTGGTGGTCGACGACGCCCACGGCCTGGGTGTGCTCGGCCCGGAGGGCGGCGGGAGCGTCCCGGCCACCGGCTGCGATCAGCGCCGCGTGCCGGTGCTCATCGGCACCCTGGGCAAGGCCTTCGGCAACCTCGGCGCCTTCGTGGCCGGCAGCGCCACCCTGATCGATGCCTTGCGGCAGCTGGCGCGGACCTACATCTACACCACCGCCCCCGGGCCGGCCCAGGCGGCAGCGGCGCTGGAGGCGGTGCGCATCGCCCGCGCCGAGTCGTGGCGCCGTGAGCGCCTGCAGGCCCTGGCGGCCCGCTTCTGCGCCGGTGCCCGGCAGCTGGGCCTGCCGGTCCCGGAGCGGGCCGGGCCGCGCACGCCGATCCAGCCGGTGGTCGTCGGCAGCGCCGCCGCGGCCCGGGCCTGGAGCGACGCCCTGGCGGCCCGCGGCCTGCGCGTAGCGGCCATCCGTCCGCCGACGGTGCCCGCCGGGACCGCGCGGCTGCGGGTGAGCCTCACCGCCTGCCACAGCGAGGCGGATGTGGACCGCCTGCTGGACGCCTTGGCCGCTGCGGCCCGTCACCACCCTGTGGGGTCCTCGGCATGAGCGCGCCGCTGTGCCTGGTCCCCGGCTGGTCCTTCGACGCCGCGGCCTTCGGGCCCCTGCTGGCGGCCCTCGGCGATGAGGCGCCCGCGGGGGTGGTCGAGCTGCCGGGCCACGGCGGCCGGGCCGATCCGGCTACCGCCGACCTGCCCGGTGTGGTGGGGCCCGTATCCGCGGCGGTGCCCGACGGCGCTGTCTGGGTGGGCTGGTCGCTGGGCGGCACCGCGGCGCTGGAGGCCCTGCGCGGTGGCAAGCCCCTGCGCGGTGTGGTCCTGCTCGCGGCGACGCCGCGATTCATCGTGGGCGACGGTTGGCCCTGGGCCGTGCCGGCGCAGGAGCTGGACGCCATGCGCGCGGGCCTGGCGCGCAGCCCGGCGGCCACCGTGCGGCGCTTCCGGCGCCGGCTCGGCAGCGTCTCCGACGCCGACGCCGCCGCGGTTGCCGGCGCCGGCTCGGCCACGCCGGCCGGGCTGGCCGCCGGGCTGGCCGCGCTGGCGGAGGCCGACTCGCGACCGGCCGCCGCAGGCGTCTCGGTGCCGACCCTGTGGCTCGGCGGCGAGCGCGATCCGCTGGTGCCGCCGGAGGCGCTCCGCCACGCCGCTGCGGCCTTCGGCGGTGACGCCCGGATCCTGGCGGATGCCGGCCATGTGCCCCACGACACCCACTGCGCCGCCGTGGCGCAGGCCATCCGAGACTTCCTGGGAAGGATCTGACCGTGAGCGCAGACGAGACCCCCGGCATCGACCGCGCCCGGGTGCGGCGCCACTTCGACGCCTCGGCGCCGCGCTACGACGACGTCGCCGTCCTGCAGCGTGAGGTGGCCGACCGGCTGCTCGGCCGGCTGGACCCGGTGCGGATCGATCCCGCCCGGGTGCTCGACCTCGGCGCCGGCACCGGCTACGCCACCCGGCCCCTCATGCGCCGCTACCGCAAGGCGCAGATCCACGCCGTCGATATCGCCCCGGCCATGCTGCGCCGGGCCCGCCGCCGCGCGCCGTGGCTGCGGCGGCCGCGCTGCGCTTGCGCTGACCTCCACGCGCTGCCGTACCCCGACGACAGCTTCGGGCTGGTCTTCTCCTGCCTGGCGCTGCAGTGGGCCGACGACCTGCCCCGCGCGCTCCGGGAGATGCAGCGCGTGACGGCGCCGGAGGGGGCGGTGATGTTCGCCACCTTCGGGCCGGACACCTTGCGCGAGCTGCGCCAGGCCTGGGCCGAGCTGGATGGCCACGAGCGCGTCCACCGCTTCGCCGACAAGCACGACGTCGGCGACCGCATGCTCGAGGCAGGCTTCGTCGATCCCGTCCTCGACAGCGAGCCCTTCACGCTCACCTACGAGGAGCCGCGGGGCGTGATGCGCGAGCTCAAGGCCCTCGGCGCCGCCAACGCCAGCGCCGGCCGCCCGCGCGGGCTGCTCTCCCCCCGTCGGCTCGCCCGCGTGGAGGCGGCCTACGCCGCCGCCTGGCGCCAGGCGGACGGCCGGGTGCCCGCCACCTACGAGGTGGTCTACGGCCACGCCTGGGGCATGGCGGGCACCCCGCAGCGGGTGGATGAGACCGGCGCTGTCTGCCTGAGCGCCAGCGGCATCGGGCGGCGCCGGCGATGATCGAGGGCCTGGACCCCGCCTCGGCCGATACCCCGCCTGCCGGTGGCGTGTTCGTCACGGGCACCGATACCGAGGTCGGCAAGACCGTGGTCGCCGGGGGGGTGATCCGGGCCCTGCAGCGGCGCGGGGCGGCGGTGGCGGCCATGAAGCCGGTGGCCTCCGGCTGCCGCCGCACCGCTGACGGGCTGCGCAACGACGACGCCGAGCGCCTCCGGTCGTTGATCACGCCGACACCGGACTACGCCACCGTGAACCCCTGCGCCCTGGAGGCCGCTGCCGCTCCCCACCTGGTGGCCGCCGAGGAGGGGCGCCGTGTCGATATCCTCGGCCTGGCCGCGGCGGCGCGGCGGCTGGCCCGGTCGCGGTTCACGGTGGTGGAGGGCGTCGGCGGCTGGCGGGCCCCGCTGGACGGGGACCAGGACGTCGCCGACCTGGCCCGCCACATCGGCCTGCCGGCGGTGCTGGTGGTGGGCATCCGGCTGGGATGCCTCAACCACGCCCGTCTCAGCGCCGAGGCCGTCCAGGCGGACGGCCTGGCCCTGGCCGGCTGGGTGGCCTGTGAGCTGGATGCGGACGACCCGCGCCGGGAGGCGCAGATCGCCGCCCTGGATGCCCGGCTGCCGGCGCCGCGGCTAGGCCGGATCCCCTGCCTGGCGGACCCGAGCCCGGAGCGGGTGGCCGACTACCTGCAGCCGCCGCCCGCCTGGGCTGGCTAGCCCGGTGCGCCCCGAGCGGCGCTGCCTGGCCTCCCCCCTTGAAGAGCCCGGCCACCGCCTATAGCTGAGGGAGTGGCAACAGGAGGATCTCGGCGAGGCAAGCGCAGCGAGGTGCAGGTAGGTCTACGGGCAAGCGAGCAAGGAGGTGATGCCGTATGGTGCGTCGGAGTCTCTTCCCCGCGACAGATGTCGGTCCGCAGGGCCGGGCTACCAATCGCGATGTGATGGCCCGCGATCCCTTCTCCGCGCTGCAGACGGAGATGATGCGCCTCTTCGATGACCTGCGCCGTGGCGGCCTTGAGGCGCCGGCCAGCGCGGCCATGGGGGCGGGCATCGCCGCGCCGCAGGTCGACGTCCAGGAGGATGACAGCAACCTCTACGTCAGCGCCGAGCTGCCCGGCATGACGGAGGACGATGTCGAGGTGACGTACAACGACGGCGTGCTGCGCATCGCCGGCGAGAAGCGCGCCGAGCACGAGGATCAGGGCCGACAGGTGCACGTGACCGAGCGCGCCTACGGCCGCTTCGAGCGGCAGATCCCGCTGAATCGGGCGATCAACGACGAGCAGATCAACGCCGAGTTCCGCAACGGCGTGCTCACGGTCACCCTGCCGAAGGCCCAGGAGGCCGAGCAGGCCCGCCGGATCGAGGTCCAGCGGGCGGCGTGAGCGGCCCGCCGCCGGCGGGGCGGCCCTCGGCGCCTGCATCGGCCAGGCGCCCCTCTCCCCCAGGCGGGCAGCTCGCCCGCCTTTTTCTTCTTTCAGGGCCGGGCACGGAGATGGGCGCGCCAGTCGCCGCCGCCGATGGGGCGGGCGTAGCCCGGCACCTCATTGAGCCAGTACACCTGGCAGGTGAGCGGCCGCTCCGGATCCCCGAGCGGGGTGACGGAGGCCCGCTCGCGGCGGTACATGCCGTCCCTGGGCCGGTCGGGATCGCAGTCCTCGTACGGGTCAAGCACCTGGAAGACCCGGCTCGGGTCCAGGAGGGTGAGGATGACCCCGTAGACCCACGCCGCCTGGGCCGCCTCAGGCGCCTGGGGGACCGCCCCGGGGAACGGCCCTAGGTCGTAGAGCCGGCCCGGCACCCGCCCCTCATCCACGCGCTCGGTGTACCGGTGGACAGCCGCCTCGACCTGGGGGTCGCTGGCTCCCTCCAGGATCGTGCCGTAGGCGAAGAGCCGTATCCGCATCGTCACGCCCTGCCGTCGGCGATTATACTCCAGGGCAAGGCTAACCCGAGCGGCAGGAGGGGCGGCAATGCGGCTGACCAGCCGGAGCCTGGCCGAGGGGCAGCGGGTCCCGGAGCGATGCGCCTTCGGCGTGCCGGACCCCGAGCAGCGCACGGCCCCGGGCCGGAACCTCAGTCCCCACCTCGGCTGGGCAGGCCTGCCCCGAGGGACCTGCTCCTTGGCCCTGGTCTGCCACGATCCCGACGCCCCCAGCCAGGCCTGCGCGATCAACCGCGAGGACCGGGAGGTCCCGGCGGATCTGCCCCGAGTCAACGCCTTCCTGTGGCTGCTGGCCGACCTGGATCCGGCGGCGGGGGAGCTGGCGGAGGGGGCCTGCGCCGAGGGGGTGATCCCCGGCGGCAAGCGTGCGCCCCAGGGCCCCCACGGCAGCCGGCAGGGGGTGAACGACTACACCGAACGCTTCGCCGGCGACGCCGCCCTCGAGGGGACCTACTACGGCTACGACGGGCCCTGCCCGCCGTGGAACGACGCCGTCCCCCACCGCTACGCCTTCACCCTCTACGCCCTCGATACGCCGCGGCTCCCGCTGGCAGCGGGCTTCCGCGGGCGGGATCTGCTCGCCGCCGTCCGGCCCCACGTCCTGGCGCAGGCGCGCCTGACCGCCACCTACAGCCTCAACCCGCGGGTGCCGGCCTCGTAGGCGGGGTGCCGGGCGGCCTCTAGTCCCGGCCGTAGGGGTTGTTCATGACGCGGAACCAGCGCTGGTGGTAGCGGGCCGCCTCCTCCCGCCAGCGCTGGACCTGCTCGCGGCTGTGCTTGTCGCGGACCTGGTGGTCCGACAGCGCCCGCGGCTCGTCATCGGTCTGGGCCTGGTGTTGATCGCTCGCCATAGCCGTACCCTCGGGTTGTGCTGGGCCTTGCCGGGCGCGGCGCCCTGCGCCACCCCGACGCAGCCTACATCATCAGCGCCTCGAGGTGGGCGGCAGCGCAGCGGCCCACCATGGCGGTGTTGTAGCCGCCCTCGAGCACCGAGACCATCCGTCCCTGGCAGTGCCGCTGGGCGACGGCCCCCAGCTCCCGGGTGGCCCAGGCGAAGTCCGTCTCGTCCAGCTGGAGCGTGGCCAGCGGATCGGCCCGGTGGGCGTCGAAGCCGGCGGAGATCAGGATCAGCTCCGGCGCCAGGGCGTCGAGCCGCGGCAGGACGGTCTCGTTGAAGGCCCGCCGGAAGGCCTCGGAGCCGTCGCCGTCGGCGAGGGTGGCGTTGACGATGTTCGCCGGGGCGTCGTCCGAGGGGATGCCGGTGCCCGGGAAGAGCGGGTGCTGGTGCGTGGAGAAGTAGTAGAGGCCGCGCCGGCCCCGGCTGATCTCCTCGGTGCCGTTGCCGTGGTGGACGTCGAAGTCGACCATGGCGACGCGTTCCAGGCCGTAGTGGGCTACGGCGTAGCCGGCGGCGACGGCGATGTTGTTGAAGAAGCAGAAGCCCATGGCCCGGTCCGACTCGGCGTGGTGGCCGGGTGGCCGTACGGCGCAGAAGGCCCGCCGGGCCTTGCCCGAGAGCACGCCGTCGACCCCGTGGCAGACGGCACCGGCGGCGCGCAGGGCCGCCTCGCCGGAGGCCGGGCAGAGCCGCGTGTCCGAGTCGAGCTCGTGGACCCCCTCGCTGGGTACGCTGTCGAGCACCGAGCGTACATAGCCCGGCTCATGAGCCTGCTCGAGCTGCTCGAGGCTCGCCCGCGGCGCCGTCTCGCGGAGCACGTACTCGAAGGTCTGGTGCTGCAGGGCCCGGAGGATGGCCTGCAGCCGCTCGGCGCTCTCCGGGTGCCCGTCGCCGGCCTCGTGCTCCGAGCACTGCGGGTGCGTGATCAGCCAGGTGGTCAAGGCTCCTCCTGCGGGGCGCGCGCCCACGCGAAGACCCAGGGGATGTCGAAGGAGGGGATCTGCGCCTCCCAATCATCCCACTCGGCGAAGGTATGGTCCAGCCCCGCGCGGATCTCCTCGCGCAGGCCGGGCTCGTCGGCGCCGCAGCACTGCATCGACATCACCCCGCCGGGACGCAGGCGCCGCCCGATCTTGCCGAGGATCTCGCGGATGTACGCGGTGCGCGGCTGGTCCTCGCGGACGGGATCCATGGTCAGGTCGTAGACGATGCCGTCCCAGCGCTCCTCGGCGTCGAGGCGGGCGAAGGCGTCGCCGACGATCACCTCGGCGCCCTCGCGATCGAAGGCGTCGCCGCACAGGTCGGGCAGGTACCGCCGGGAGAGCTCGATGACCTCAGCGTCGATGTCCACGAGCACGGCCCGGCGGGCGCCGGCGTCGAGCACGGCGCGCAGGACGCCGCCGTCGCCGCCGCCGAGGATGAGCACGTCGCCGAGGGCGCCCCCCTGGCGCAGCGGCTCGATCAGCGTCCGGTTGTACGGCTCGTCGGCGTTGGCGATCTGGAGGTCGTCGTTGAGGTAGAGCAGGTGACCGACACCAGGGTCGTAGGCGATCACGATATCCTGGTACGGGGAGCGGCGCCGCTCCACGACCGTCTGGTTGTACCGGACATACTCGGGCTGCATAGGCCGTTCCGATCCTGCGAGGTTCAAAGCGCCCGCGGGCCCGCAGGGCCCGCGTCCCGTAGCGGGGATTCTACAGCGACTCGCTGCCGCGTACGAAACGGTAGATGGCGATCTCGCCGAGCAGGTTCGGGGCGAGGTCGATGACCGGCGTGGAGCGGTGGGCGCGGTCGAGCAGGCGGCGCTCGCGGATCTGGACGCCCATGCTGGCGCACAGGCGCTCGAAGTCGCGCACCGTGCACAGGTGGATGTTCGGGGAGTTGTACCAGGCGTTGGGCAGCGCCGGGCTGCGCGGCATGCGCCCCTGGAGCAGCAGCTGGACGCGCAGCCGCCAGTAGCCGATGTTGGGGAAGGTCACGATGCCGTGGTGGGCCACCCGCAGCATGTCCTCGAGGAGCTTGTCCGGATAGCGGACCGCCTGGATGGTCTGGCTCATGATGACGTGGTCGAAGCTGTCGCGATGGAAGTCGCTCAGCCCGTCGTCGAGGTCCGCGCGCACCACGTTCACCCCGCGGGCCATGCAGCCCGTGACCTTGCGCGGGTCGTGCTCCAGGCCGTAGGCGGTCACCCCCTTGCGCTCGATCAGGTACTGCAGCAGCGTGCCGTCGCCGCAGCCCAGGTCCAGGACGCGGGAGCCCGGCTCCACCCACTCGGCGACGATCTCCAGCTCGCGGCGCAGCGGATTCACGCCCCCACCTCCCGGGCGACGTTGCCCATGTAGGCGGAGAAGGCCTCCAGGTAGCGCTGGATGGGCATCAGGAAGGCGTCGTGGCCCTGGGTGGCCTCGATCTCCATGTGGCTGACCGGCTTGTTGTTCTCGAGCAGGGCGCGGAGGATCTCCCGCGAGCGCGCCGGGGGGAAGCGCCAGTCGCTGGAGAAGGACAGCAGCAGCGTCGAGCACGCGACGCTCGCCAGGGCCGCGGAGAAGTCGTCATCGTGCTCGGCGGCCGGGTCGAAGTAGTCCAGCGCCTTGGTCATGAGCAGGTAGGTGTTGGCGTCGAAGTCCTGCACGAAGCGCTGCCCCTGGTAGCGGAGGTAGCTCTCCACCTCGAAGTCCACCTCCTCGAAGTCGAAGCTGATGTCGCCGCGCAGGTCGCGCCCGAACTTGGCGCGCATGGCGTCGTCGGAGAGGTAGGTGATGTGGCCGAGCATCCGGGCCACGGCGAGCCCGCGCCGGGGCGAGACGCCGTAGTCGTAGTAGCGGCCGCCGTGGAACTCGGGATCGCTCATGATCGCCTGCCGGGCGACCTCGTTGAAGCCGATGTTCTGCGCCGACAGCCGCGGCGCGGCGGCGATGGCGACGGCGTGGCGCAGCCGGTCCGGGTAGTCGATGGCCCACTGCAGCGCCTGCATGCCGCCGAGGCTGCCCCCGGCCACCGCCGCCCACTGCCGGATGCCGAGCCGATCGGCGAGGCGCGCCTGGCTGCGTACCCAGTCCCGGACCGTGACCACCGGGAACTGATCGCCGTAGGGCTTGCCGGTCTCCGGGTTGAGGCTCGCCGGCCCGGTGGAGCCGTGGCAGCCGCCGAGGTTGTTGCTGCAGACGATGAAGAAGCGGTTGGTATCCAGCGGCTTGCCGGGGCCGATGCAGGTCTCCCACCAGCCCGGCTTGCGGTCGTGCTCCGAATGATACCCTGCGGCGTGGTGGTTCCCCGACAGGGCGTGGCAGACCAGGACGGCGTTGGTCCGCTCGCGGTTGAGTTCCCCGTAGGTCTCGTAGACCAGCTCGTAGCGGGGCAGCTCCCGCCCGCAGACTAGCGGCAGTGGCTCCTCGAAGGCCGCCTTGTGCTGCGTGACGAGTCCGACGGACTCGGCAGGGGGGCTCTTGACCATGGCGCTCCCGATCGCTGAGCGATAGCTATCCAGTCTATCGAGCGGGTGAGCGGGCGGACAAGCCAGTCACGGGCCCGGGCCCTGGGGGTCGGCCAGCCCCTCCGGCCAGGTCGGCTCGGCGGCGATGCGCACCTTCTTGTCCCGCCCCCGTGCCCCGGCCTCTACCGAGACCGCGGACTTCGGCACCCGCAGGCGCTTGACCAGCAGCCGGCGGAGCGCGGCGTTGGCCTTGCCCTCGGCGGGCGGTGCCTTCAGCCGGACGCGCAGCTGCCCGCCCTCCACGCTCAGCGCCTCCTGCTTGGAACGGGGGGTGATGCGCAGGCTCAGGAGCCAGTCTCCGCTCTGCGGGTCGCGTTGGGCCCAGGCCATGGTGCTCGTCCTAGATCGGCAGCGGCAGCTGCGCCTCCAGCGGGTACACGGTCAGCATCCGCACGATGTGGATGAGCACCAGCGCGACCAGCGGGGAGAGGTCGATGCCGCCCATCTCCGGCAGGGAGGAGCGGATCGGCCGGAGCACCGGGCCGACCAGCTGGTGGAGGAGGTTGAGCCCGGGGTGGGTGGCGGTGGGGTTGACCCAGCTGATGATCACGCCGACCAGGATCAGCACCGTGTAGAGGTTGAGCGCCAGGCCGATCAGGCGCCCTACCGAGGCCAGCGCCAGCGGCCCGATGGGCGGCGGCTGGCCGTAGGCGAGCAGGAAGATCAGGTAGAGGGCCACCAGCTGGAGGAGGAGCATCAGCACCAGGGATGCCGTATCGACCCCGCCGACGCTCGGGACGACCCGGCGCAGCGGGCTGAGCACCGGCGATGTGGCGCGCACCAGGGTCTGCGAGATGGGGTTGAGGAAGTCGGCGCGCACGGTCTGCAGCAGGAAGCGCAGCATGACCGCCAGGATGTAGAGGGAGAAGGCGGTGCCGATCAGGAAGATCAGCGGATTGGTCAGGTAGTTCGAGTCCATTACTGCTCCCCAAGCAGATTGCCAAGCTCATCGGCGCGCTCAGCCGCGGCCTCGGCCGCGCGCTGCAGGGCGCCGCGCAGATCGGCGTCCTCGAGGACGCCTAGCGCCCGCTCGGTGGTGCCCTGGGGCGAGGTGACGCGCTGGCGCAGCTGCGCCGGCGTGTCGTCGGCCTCCAGGGCCATGCGCGCTGCCCCCGTGGCTGTCTCCAGGGTGAGTAGGCGGGCGGTCTCCCGGTCCAGGCCCAGCTCCGTGCCGGCGTCCTCGAGGGCCTCCATGACCAGGAAGAAGTAGGCTGGCCCGCTGCCGGACAGGGCCGTGACGGCGTCCATCTGCTGCTCCGTGTCCAGCCAGCGGGTCTGCCCCACAGCGCGCAGCAGCCGCTCAGCGAGGTTGCCCTGTGCGCTCGACGCCGCATCGTTGGCGATCAGCGCCGTGGCCCCGCTGCGCACCAGCGAGGGCGTGTTGGGCATGGTCCGCACGATGGGCGTCCCGTCGCCGAGCCAGCGCTCCAGGTCCCCGAGGCGCACGCCGGCCGCGATGGAGACGGCGACCGCGCCTTGCTGGCGGATCGTCGGGCCGAGCGCGTCGGCGACGCCGCGGATGACCTGCGGCTTGACCGCCAGGATCACCGCCTCGGCCCCCTGCGCTGCGGCGGCGTTGTCCTCGGTGGCCTCCACCCCGAGCTCCGCGCCCAGCCGGCTGCGGCGGTCCGCATCCGGCTCGCTGACCACGATGCGGTTGGCCGGGTAGCCGTCGGTGATCAGCCCGCCGATCAGGGAGCGGGCCATGTTGCCACCGCCGATGAAGGCGATCCGGGCTTCACGGGTCATCGCTGCTCCTCCTCTAGTCCCGCGCTCCGAAGATCGCGGTGCCGATCCGTACCATGCTGCTCCCCTCCGCGACGGCGGCCTCGAGGTCCGCCGACATGCCCATGGACAGGGTGTCCAGCTCGTGGCCCGCCTGGCACAGCTGCTCCTGGAGGGCCCGCAGGCGAGCCAGCGGCTCCCGCTGGGCGGAAAAGCTCTCCGCCGGTGCCGGCAGGGCCATCAACCCGCGCAGGCGCAGTCCCGGCAGGCCGTCCACGGCGGCGGCCAGCGCCGCTACCTCCGCGGGCGGGCAGCCGGCCTTCTGCGGCTCCTCGCTGATGTTCACCTGCAGGCACACGTTCAGCGGCGCCATCCCCGCGGGGCGCTGCTCGCTGAGGCGGCGGGCGAGCTTGCCCCGGTCCACGGTGTGGACCCAGTCGAAGCGCTCCGCCGCCTCGCGGGTCTTGTTCGATTGCAGCCCGCCGACCAGGTGCCACTCGAGCCCCAGCCCGGCGAGCGCGTCCTGCTTGCTGATGCCCTCCTGCAGGTAGTTCTCGCCGAAGGCGTGCTGGCCTGCTGCGTGGGCGGCGCGGATCGCCTCGGGCGGGTGGCGCTTGCTCACGGCCAGCACCCGGACGCTGCCCGGCGCACGGCCGTACTCGGCCTCTGCGGCGCGGACCCGCGCGAGCACTGCCTCCAGGCGCGTGGCGATATCGCTCATGGCGCTCCCGGTCGGTTGGTGCGGCCGATGATAGATGATACGGGCCGGCGTGGGCTGCGTCGAACTGCACCGGGGCAGCCGCCCCGCCTCGCCCGATCTCCGTGTTAGGATCCAAGCCTCACCGAGGCGAACGCTGACGGAGGCTATGAGGAACCGCGCCGATTGGCTCACTGTGGGGGGTAGCCTGATCCTGTCCGCGCTCGGGGCCTACCAGCTGCAGCACTCGGCCTGGGCGGTGGAGCGCGGCGCTGGGCCGGTAGCCGTCAGCGGCTCGGCCGAGCTCGAGGCCCTGCGGGCCGCGGCCGGGCTGCCTGCGGTCTCCCGCGAGGTGGTCGAGCCCCTTGCCGTCGCCTACCGAGGCCGGGCGTGGCTCGACTCCAACCGGGCGCTCGCCCCGGAGCGGCTGGACGAGCTGGTGGCGGAGGCGGCCGCGGCTAGCGGCCTGAGCGCGAGGCTGATCCGGGCCGTGGCGCGTACCGAGAGCGACTACCGCCCGGGCGCGGTCAGCGAGGCCGGGGCGGTGGGCCTGATGCAGATCCACCCGGATACCGCGGCGCACCTTGAGGCGCGGCGCCCCGAGTGGCTGGAGCGGCTCAGCGCCTCTAGGGGCGTCGAGCTGGACCAGGAGGGGCTCGCCGATCCGCGCCTGAACCTCCTCGTCGGTAGCTACTACCTGGCCCAGCTGCACGAGCGCTACGCCGGCTACGGCGAGCCGGTGGCCACCTGGCTGGCCCTAGCGGCGTACAACTGGGGGCCGGGCAACGTCTCCCGCCACCTGCTCTCGGGAGGGCGGCTCCAGGGCCTGGCCCACCTGCGCCGCCTGCTCGCCCGCCGCGCCCCCTACGAGACCCGGGCCTTCATCGAGCGGGTCCTGGAGCGCAGCGGCCGGGGTGAGCAGCTCGCCGAGGCCGCCTGACCTCGCCCGGCCCGCCGGCTCAGTGCAGCAGCTGGAACAGGCGCTGCCGGTAGCGCCGCGCCTCCGGGTGCTCCGGGCCGAGCATGCCGAGCACCTGCAGCGCCACCTGGTGGGCCTCGTCGCGGTGCTCCGGGTCGCGCTGGACGAGGTGCAGCAGGTGGTCGAGCGCCTCCAGCTCGCCGCCGGCGACCACGAGGTGTAGCGCCAGCCCCAGGCGGGTCTGGCCGTCGCTGGCATCCGCCTCGAGGCGCTGCTCCAGCTCCTCTAGCGCCGGCAGCTCGCGCACCCGCTCGGCGAACTCCTTGCGCGCCAGGATCCCCTGGGCCCGGGGGTCCTGCTGGTCGCTGCTCGACAGCCCCTCGACGAGGCTGACGGCCTCCTCGGTCTCGCCGCTCTGCAGCAGGGCGCGGGCGAGGTCGAGGGCTACGCTGGTGTCGTCCGGGTGCTGCTCCCGCGCCGCGCGCAGGTAGGGCACCGCCTCGCTGGAGCGGCCGGCGCTCAGCAGCTCGCGGGCCTGCTCGAGCGGATCCGCCTGGGGGGCCTCCACGTACTGGTCGAGCCACTGGCGCAGCTCGCCCTCGGGGACGGCGCCCGTGAACTGGTCCACCGGCTGGCCCTCCTTGACCAGGAGCGCGGTGGGCAGGCTCTGCACCCCTACCTGCGCGGCGAGCTGCTGCTGCTGATCGCAGTCCACCTTGGCCAGGCGGAAGGCGCCCTTGTACTCGTCGGCGAGCTTCTCCAGGGCGGGGCTGAGGGTCTTGCAAGGCTGGCACCATTCCGCCCAGAAGTAGATCAGGACAGGCTGCTGCATGGAGGCATCGATGGCCTGCTCCTTGAAGTCCTCCGCGGTTACGTCGATGACGTTGGGCGATTCGCTCACAGTTGCCTCCGGCTCGGTTCGGCTTCATTACCAGGGTGGGCGACGCGCCCGCCGACGAGGGTGGCCGTGGCCTGCCCGGCCAGGTCCCAGCCGATGAAGGGGGTGTTGCGGCCGCGGCTGCGCAGGCTCTCCGGGGTGACCCGCCACGCCGCCCGTGGGTCGATGATGGCTATGTCCGCGATACTGCCCGGCGCCAGGGTGCCAGCGGGCAGGCCCAGCGCGCGCGCTGGGCCGAGGCAGACCCGGTGGATGGCCTCGGCGAGGCTCAGCAGCCCCTCGTCCACCAGGCGCAGGGCCAGGGGGAGGAGGGTGTCCAAGCCGCTGAGCCCGGCCTCGCTGTCGGCGAAGGGGCACGCCTTGGCGTCCGGGTCGTGGGGCTGGTGGTCCGAGCAGATCGCGGAGATGGTGCCCTCAGCCACCGCCCGGCGCAGCCCGTCCCTGTCCGCGGCGGTGCGGAAGGGCGGGCGGACCAGGGCCTCGGTATTGTACTCGTCGCAGTTGTGCTCGGTGAGCAGCAGCTGATGGATGGCCACGTCGGCGGTCACCGGCAGCCTCGCCCGCTGCGCCTCGGCGACCATCTCCGCCGCGCGCGCGGTGGACAGCCGGCCCAGGTGGATCGGCGTGCCGCTCTCCTCCACCAGGGCCAGGATCTGGCCGACCGCGGCGGTCTCGGTGGCCGCGGGCTGGCCCGGCAGCCCCAGCCGTGTGGCGGTCTCGCCCTCATGGACGCGGCCGCCCTCGGCTAGGGCCGGGTCCTCGGGGGTGAGCATCACGGGCAGGGAGAACGTGGCGGCGTAGTCCATGGCGCGGCGCAGGACCAGGGCGTTGGCCACGGGGTGGCCGCCGTCGGAGACCGCGACGCAGCCGGCGTCGCGCAGCGCGGCCATCTCGGCGAGGTACTCGCCCTCGAGGTTGCGGGTCAGGGCGCCGAGCGGCTGCACCCGGGCGGCGCCGGCGGCCTGGCAGCGGCTGTGCACCAGCTCCACCACGGAAGGGGTGTCCATGACCGGCCGGGTGTCGGGCGGGTAGGCCAGGGTGGTGATCCCGCCGGCGGCTGCGGCCTGCGCCTCGGGGATGATGCCGCCCTTGCGCGAGGCGCCCGGCTCGCGCAGGCGCGCCGCCGTGTCCACCAGCCCGGGGGCCACGACCTGCCCCTCGGCGGCGATGGTCCGATCGGCGGTGAAGCCCGCCGGCGCCTCGCCGACGGCGAGGATGCGGCCGTCAGCGATGTAGACATCGCGCGGCTCGCTCAGCCCGCAGGCAGGATCGACGACGTGCCCGCCGCGGACGTGGATCCGGCTCAACCCGCCACCTCCTCGATGGGCCCCGTAGGCGCCTCGCCCTGGCCGCCGAGGACGATGGACATCACCGCCATGCGCACGGCGATGCCGTTGGTGACCTGCTGGAGGATCACCGAGCGCGGGCCGTCGGCGACCCGCGGGTCGAGCTCGACGCCGCGGTTGACCGGGCCAGGGTGCATGACGATGGCCTCCGGGTGGGTGCGCTCCAGGCGCTGCTCGGTGAGCCCGTAGCGCGAGAAGAACTCCCCCTCGCTGGGCAGCAGCGCCCCCTGCATGCGCTCGTGCTGCAAGCGCAGCATCATGACAACATCTGCGCCCTCGAGGCCGGCGTCCATGTCCTCGTGGACCCGTACCCCGAGACGCTCGATGGCCCGCGGCAGCAGGGTCCGGGGGGCGATGACCCGCACCTCGCCGGCGCCGAGCCCGAGCAGGGCGTGGATCTGTGAGCGCGCCACCCGGGAGTGGAGGATATCGCCGACGATGGCGATGGTCAGCGGCTCGAGGGGGCCCTTCTGGCGGCGGATGGTGAAGGCGTCCAGCAGGGCCTGGGTGGGGTGGGCGTGGCGGCCGTCGCCGGCGTTGATCACCGAGACCCCAGGGGCGACGTTGCGGGCGATGAACTCCGCCGCGCCGCTGTCCGCGTGGCGCACCACGAAGGCGTCGCACTGCATGGCCTCGAGGTTGCGCAGCATGTCCAGCAGGTTCTCCCCCTTGCTGGTGGAGGAGGTGGCCACGTCGATGTTGAGCACGTCGGCGGACAGGCGCTGGGCGGCGAGCTCGAAGGTGGTGCGGGTGCGCGTGCTCGGCTCGAAGAACAGGTTGACGATGGTCCGGCCCCGCAGCAGGGGGACCTTCTTGACGGACTTGCCGAGCACCTCCGAGAACGACTCGGCGGTGTCGAGGATGCGGGTGAGCAGATCCCGCGGCAGCCCCTCGGTATTGATCAGGTGGCGCAGCTGGCCCTGCGGGTCGAGCTGGACGCTCACGATGGGCCTCCCTCTAGCGTGAAGCGCAGCGGCTCCGGGCCGCGCAGCTTGAGCCGCTGCCCGGCGGGCAGCGTCAGCCGCGTGCCGGCGATATCCGGCTGGATGGGCAGCTCGCGGCCGCCGCGGTCGACGAGCACCGCGAGCAGCACCTGGCTGGGGCGGCCGTAGTCGAACAGGGCGTTGAGGGCAGCACGGGTGGTACGGCCCGTGTGGATGACGTCGTCGACGAGCAGTACCGGCTGATCCTGTAGGCTCACGGGGACCTCGGAGCTCTGCACCGCGGCCTTGAGCCCCGAGCTGGCGTGATCGTCGCGGTGGAAGGCGACCTCCAGGGTACCCACCGGCGGCCGCGCCTGGAGCCGCTCATGGAGCGCCTCGGCGACCCAGACGCCGCCGGTGTGGATGCCGACCAGGATCGGCGAGCGGATCTCGCGCGCCTGGAGCTCATTGGTGGCTGCCGCGGCGACGCTGTCGAGCAGCTGCGGGATGTCGAGATCCGTCTCGCTCATGCCCTACCCTGCTGGGCGAAGTAGGTCTCCAGGATGACTGCGGCCGCCTCGGCGTGGATCGCCTGCGGATCCCGCTGGCGCTGCCGCGGCTCGAGCCGCTCCTCCGCGGCGTGGGAGGAGAGGCGCTCGTCGACGGTGTGCGCCGGCAGGCCGAAGCGCCCGTGCAGGCGGCCGGCGAGGCGCCGGGCGAGGGCGGTGCTGTCCGAGTCGGTGCCGTCGGCGTGGCTGGGCAGGCCGACGACCAGGGCCTGGGGCGCCCAGCGCTCCAGAAGGGCCGCCACCTCGGCCCACTCCGGCTGGCCGTTCCGCGCCGGCAGGGTCGCCAGGCCCCGCGCCGTACCGAGCAGCGCCTCGCCGACGGCGACGCCGATGCGCCGCTGCCCGGGGTCGAAGCCGAGCACCGTGCCGCTGTCCGGGTCAGGCATGGCCGCTCTCCGGGGCGAGTAGCGAGATGTCCACGCCCAGCTGGGCCGCGGCGGCCCGCCAGCGCTCCTCCGGCGCGGCCTCGAAGATGACCTCGGGGTCCACCGGGCCGGAGAGCCAGGCGTTCTGCGCCAGCTCCTCCTCCAGCTGCCCGGCCTCCCAGCCGGCGTAGCCGAGGGCCACCAGGAAGCGCTCCGGTCCCTCGCCCCGAGCCAGGTCGGCGAGGATGTCGCGGGAGGTGGTCAGGGCCACCTCCTCGGAGATCCGCGTGGTGGCCTCCCACTGCGGCCCTGCCGGGTGCAGCACGAAGCCCCGCTCGCGCTGGATCGGGCCGCCGGCGAAGACGGTCCGCTCCTGGGGGCTGCCCTCGGCGATCTCCAGGTCCAGGTGCTGGAACAGATCCCCCAGCGTGACCTCCGTGGACCGGTTGATGACCACCCCCATGGCCCCCTCCTCGGAGTGCTCGCAGATGAGGGTCACCGTCTGCGCGAAGTTGGGGTCATCCAGCGTGGGCATGGCGATCAGGAACTGGTTGGTCAGCCGGTCGCCGCTCCCTTGGGTGGCTAGCTCTGTCATGGGGACCAGTATCCGTTACCCCCTGCTGGCGGGGCAAGGGTCGCGCGCAGCGCGGCCGCCCGCCGCCCTCGGGGGCTCGCCCGGCTACTCGACATGGACCGCCTCCGGCTCGTGGCGCATCTCCACCCGCGCCGCCATGGCCTCGGTCAGCCAGGCCTCGCCGTCGTTGTCGATGAGCAGCACGTGGCGGATCCCGAGCCGCTCGGCCAGCGCCCGCCAGTCCTCCGGGCCGGCGATGAACAGCGCGGTGGCCGCCGCATCGGCGAGGACCGGGTCCTCGTGGATGACCGTCACCGAGCGGCTGCCCATGGCCGGGTAGCCGGTAGTCGGGTCGAGGATGTGGTGGTAGCGCCGATCCTCGTGGGTGAAGCTCCGCTCGTAGTCGCCGGAGGTGAACACGCTCTCGTCGGCACGGGCCTCGACGGCGGCGAGCACGCTGTCATCGCGGGGGTCCCGGACGCCCATCCGCCACGGCCGTCCCGCGGGCTTGCCCACGGTGACCAGGTCGCCGCCTAGGCTGACCAGTGCGCTGCGCGCGCCGTGCTCGCGCAGCGCCTCGGCGGCCTGCTGCCCGGCGAAGCCCTTGCCGATGCCGCCGAGATCGAGGCGCACGGCCTCGTTGCGGGTGCTGACGCGGTTGTCCTCGTCCCAGCGCAGGTCGGCGACACGCGGCGCCTTCTGGACCCAGGCCTGGATCTCCGCCTCGGGAGGCGGCGCCGATAGCGGACCATCCGCCGAGGAGAAGCCCCACAGCTCGATGAGCCCGCCGATGGCCGGGCTGAAGCGGCCGCCGGTCTTCGCCTCGATCGCCCGGGCCCGCTCGAGGACGGCGATCAGCTCGTCGCTGACCGCCATGGGCTGGCCCTCGGCGAGGCGCTCGTTCAGCCTGCCCAGCTCGGAGCCGCGGGTCGGCTGCCAGGCCTCGTCGATGGCCTCGATCTCGGCCCGGGCCGCCTCGGCGGCGGCCTGGGGGCTGCCGCCGCCGGTATCGCGGACGCTCACCTCCACCTGGGTGCCCAGCGAGAGGAAGCGCAGCTGGGCGCTGTCCGGCCCCTGGCTGCAGCCGGCCAGGGCCACGGCGGTGGCTAGGGCCCAGGCCGCCAGCCGGCGGCGGGCACGCGTGGCGCGGCGCCCGGCGTTGGCCGCCCCAGGGCGGATCACGCCCGGCCCTCCAGGTGGTCGAAGAGGGCGCCGGCGGTGTTGACCCCGCACAGGGCATCGATCTCCCGGAGGCAGGTGGGGCTGGTGACGTTGATCTCGGTCAGGTGCTCGCCGATGAAGTCCAGCCCGACCAGCTCCAGGCCGAGGGCGCGCAGGGTGGGGGACAGCTCGGCGCAGGCGGCGCGCTCGCGCTCGGTGACCGGTGCCGCCTCGCCGCTGCCGCCGGCGGCGAGGTTGCCCCGCGTCTCGCCCCGCGCCGGCACCCGCGCCAGGGCGTGCGGGTAGGGGGTGCCGCCGAAGACCAGCACCCGCTTATCCCCCTTGGCGATCTGCGGCAGGTACTGCTGGGCCATGGCGTAGCGCCGGCCGCCGTCGGTGAGGGTCTCCAGGACCACGGTGGTGTTGGGGTCGCCGTCGCCGAGGACGAAGACCGATGCCCCGCCCATGGCGTCCAGGGGCTTGAGCACCGCCTTGCCCTGCTCGGCGATGAACCGGCGTAGCGCCGCCGGCTCGGCGGAGACCCGGGTCGCCGGGCACAGGTGCGGCCAGTGCAGGGCGAAGAGCTTCTCGTTGGCGTCCCGCAGGGCCGCTGGCCGGTTGATGACCCGCGCCCCCTGCGCCTCGGCCAGCGAGAGCAGGTGCGTGGCATTGAGGTAGGCGGCGTCCACCGGCGGGTCCTGGCGCATGAGCAGGGTCCCCAGCTCGTGCAGCGCCGTTTCCGCAGGCTCGTCCAGGCTGTACCAGTGGCGTGGATCGTCGTGGACGATCAGCGGCCTCGCCCGCCCGCGGGCGAGGCCGCCGTCGGCGTAGAGGTCGCGGGGCTCCAGGTACCAGAGCTCGTAGCCGCGGCGCTGCGCCTCGAGCAGCAGGGCGAGGGTGGCGTCCTTGGACGGCTTGATGGCGCTGATGGGGTCCATCACGACGCCGAGTCGGGCAGGCATGGGCACATTCACGGCTGCAGGGGTGTCAGCCGCATTGTAACCGAGCCTCGCCGGCACGAGCGATCGGGCGTCACAGCTCGCCGAGGGCGACGCCGATCGCGGCGAGGGCGGCGGCAGCGGCGGTCTCGGTACGCAGCACGCGGGGGCCCATCCGGCCGCGCTGGAAGCCGCTGGCCGCCGCCGCCTCCAGCTCCGCGGGGCTGAGCCCGCCCTCCGGGCCGATGAGCAGCGCCGTCGCCTGCCCCCCGGCGAGGCTGCTCAGCCGGGGGGCCGCCAGCGGGTCCAGGGTCAGCCGCAGCGGGTAGTCTGCTGCCTGCTGCCAAGCCTGGCGCAGCGCCACCGGCTCGGCGATGCGGGGCGGCGTGTTGCGGCCGCACTGCTCGCAGGCGCTGCGGGCCACCGCCGCCCAGTGGCGCTGGCGCTTGGCCGCCCGCCTCGGGTCGTCGAGCCGGACCACGGTCCGCTCGGTGAGCACCGGCACGATCTCCGCGACCCCCAGCTCGGTGGCCTTCTCCACCGCGGTGTCCATGCGCTCGCCCTTGCCCACCGCCTGCAGGAGCTGCACCGGCACCGGCAGCTCCCGCTCCACCGCGTGGTGCGCGCCCACGCGCACCGCCACCCGGCGGCGCTCCACGGCCGTGACCTCGCTCGGGTGCTCGCCGCCGGCGCCGTTGAACAGCGTCACCGGATCGCCGGGCCGCAGCCGCAGCGCCCGGGCGTGGGCAGCGGCGTCGGCGGTGAGCTCCAGGGTCTCGTCCGGGGTCAGCGATTGCGGGACGAACAGTCGGGGCATCGGGGCGCCTGCTACGCCTGGGTCGCTCGGTCGATGGCCTCGGCCGTGACGGTCGCTAGCCAGTCGATCTCGTCCGGCTCGATCACGTAGGGCGGCATCCAGTAGAGCACGTTGCCGATGGGGCGCAGGAGCGCGCCGCGCTCGAGGGCGTGGCGGTAGGCGGTCAGGCCGCGGCGCTCGTGCCAGGGGAACGGGGTCTGCCGCGCCCTATCCTGGACCATCTCCACGGCGAGGATCATGCCGGTCTGGCGGATCTCGCCCACGTGGGGGTGCTCGCCCAGGGGCGCGGCGGCGTCGGCCATGCGCTGCGCGGTCTCCCGGTTCCGGGCGAGGACGTCGTCGCTGTCGAAGATATCCAGCGTGGCCAGGGCCGCGGCGCAGGCCAGCGGGTTGCCGGTGTAGCTGTGCGAGTGGAGGAACCCGGTGAGATTGGTGAAGTCGTCGAGGAAGGCCTGGTAGATGGGCTCGGTGAGCAGCACCGCCGCCAGGGGCAGGTAGCCGCCGGTGATCCCCTTGGAGACGCACATGAAGTCCGGCGTGATCCGGGCCTGCTCGCAGGCGAACAGGGTGCCGGTCCGGCCGAAGCCGGTGGCGATCTCGTCGGCGATCAGGTGGACGCCGTGGCGGTCGCACGCCTCGCGCAGCCGCTCCAGGTAGACGGGGTGGTACATGCGCATCCCGCCAGCGCCCTGGACCAGGGGCTCGACGATGACCGCCGCCGTCTCGTGGGCGTGCTCCTGGAGGGCGGCCTCCATGTGCACAAACATCTGCTCGCTGTGCTCCGCGCAGCCCACGCCCGCCTCGCGGTGGAAGCAGTCCGGCGAGGGCACGGTGATCGGCTCCATGAGCAGCGGCTCGTAGGCCGCCTTGAACACGCCGGCGTCGCCGACGCTCAGCGCGCCGAGGGTGTCGCCGTGGTAGCTATTGGCGAGGTTGATGTAGCGGGTCTTCTCCGGGTGGCCGGTGTTGCGCCAGTAGTGGTGGCTCATCTTCAGCGCCACCTCGATGCTGGAGGCGCCGTTGTCCGTATAGAAGACCCGCTCCAGCCCCTGGGGGCTGCGGGCGGTGAGCCGCTCGGCGAGGTCCACGGCGGGCTCGTGGGAGCAGCCGGCAAGGATGACGTGCTCCAGCTGCCCGAGCTGCGCCTGGATGGCCTTGTTGATCCGCGGGTTGCGGTGGCCGAAGAGGTTCACCCACCAGGAGCTGATGGCGTCCAGGTACCACTTGCCGTCGCGATCCCTCAGCCACGCGCCTTGGCCCTCCGCCACCGGCAGCAGGGGCAGGCCGTCGTGGTGGTCCTTCATCTGCGTCGTGGGGTGCCAGAGCACGTCCAGGTCGCGGTGGATCAGCTCAGCGTTGCGATCGCTCATCGGCGCTCCAAGCGGCTTGCGGTGCGTGGTCGCGCCCCCAGGGCCGCGAGGCTCCGGGGCTGCCGGCCGAGTCTGCCGCGCAACGGGGCCATGGTCTACCGTGCCCCCCGGGGCGGCCCCGCAGCCTACAGTATTGACGGCGATGGCCAGGGTGGTATCGTCTCTAGCCAGCCCGCTAGGGCTGCAGGGCTACGGACAGCGCACAAGGAGAGATCGGCAAGGAGCTCGATGGCCATGGAGGATGGCTCGACCCCGTCGAACGCTCGCCTCCCATCCCCCCTTCGCCTCGCACATGCCGGCGAGCCGCCTGGCCTGTATCCGGGCGGCGGCTGCCGGGCGTGATGGCGCCACCCGGTGTGCCTCGGACGGGGGGGCGTGCCTGACAGGGAGGTCGCCGGATGGCCAGGGAGAGGTGCCTCCCGGCGTCCGGGGCACACCAGGTGGCGCTTGAGGCGGAGGCCTCGAGCTCCAGCCCGTTCTGGGGGTTCCGGCGCGCAGCAGGGGAGCCGCTGGCGGTGCGCGGTGTGCCTCGACGGAGGTGACCATCAGGGAGGGTGGCGGCCTCACGGGATGAGGCTCGACCCTCCGCTCGGGGCACACCGGGCACCACCAGCCTCCTCGGCCCCAGCGCCGCGGCGGCCTGCGTCGCCGCCTCCGCGGCGCCGTCCAGGGCATCGGCAGGGGCGCGGCTAGGCGAGGGGGGCGCCTGCACGTCCCGCCAGGTACGCCGCGCCCACCGCCGCCTCATCCTCCGCGGCAGTCTCCACCGGCACCCCGAGGTAGCGGCTGCGGATGCGCCGCCAGGCCGGATTGGCGGCGCCGCCGCCGACGGTAATGACGCGCCGCAGGGGCGGGGCGCCGAGCGCCTGCAGGCGCCGGTAGCCCTCGGCCTCTACGGCGGCGACGCCCTCCATCAGCCCTTGCAGGAATCGCGCCGGCTCCGCGGGGCACGGCTCCAGGCGCGGCTCCAGGTCCGGGTCGGCGTAGGGGAAGCGCTCGCCGGGGGCGGGCAGCGGGTAGTAGCCCAGCCCGGTGTCGCGCTCCGGGTCGAGCCGCGCGGTGAGGGCCTCGAGCTCCTCGTCGGTGAAGTAGTGGGCCAGGATGCCGGCGCCGCAGTTGGAGGCCCCGCCGGCGAGGAAGCGCGCCCCGAGCCGGTGGCTGTAGACGCCGTGCGCCGGCGAGAAGACCGGCTGCGCCGTGGGCTGCTTCAGCGCCAGGGTGGTGCCCAGGGAGGTGACGGCCTCGCCGTCCTCGTCGGCGCCGGTGGCCAGGAAGCCGGCGATGGAGTCGGTGGTGCCGGCGGCCACGCGGCAGCCCTCCGCCAGGGAGGTGGCCCGGGCGGCCTCGGCCCGGACGGTACCTATCGTCGTGCCGGGGGCGTGGGCGCTGGGCAGGCAGCCCTCGGCTAGGGGCAGGGCCTGCAGCCACGCCGGCCAGCGGCGCGCCGCCGGGTCGTAGCCCAGCTTGAGGGCGTTGTTCTCGTCGGTGGCATCGAAGCGCCCGCACAGGCGCCCGGCGATCCAGTCGGCCTGGCTGAGCAGCCGGCAGGGCCCGCGGACCCCGTAGGCGGCGGCGAGATGCAGGCCGCGGGCCAGCCCTGAGCCGGCGCCGTGGGCGCCGCTCGCTGCCGGGGCGTGCTCGGCGATGGCCGCCGCCCAGGTCGCGGCGGCCGGCTCATCGTACCGCATGGCGGGGGTGAGCGGCGTGCCGTCCGGCGCCGTCCACAGCACGGTGCCGGAGGTGCCGGCCACCGCCACGGCATCCACGCGGCGGCGTGTCCGGGACAGGGCGGCCGCCAGGGCGGCCTCCGCGACCGCTCCCCAGGTGCCCGGGTCTGCGGGCATGCACCCGTCGGGCCACGCGATGCGGGAGCGGGCCAGTACCCCGCCCCGGTGGTCCACGACGGCGGCCTTGCAGCCGGAGGTGCCGACGTCCAGTCCGGCGCTAGCGGTGCTGCGGTTCGGTGCCACGGTGCCTGCTGCGCTATGGTAGGAGGCGTGGCGAGCCAGTATCGCCCAATCCATCCCCGCTACGCGAGAGGAGCCCCATGAGCCAGCAGAGCCAGCCCTGGACCCAGCCCATGCCGGAGGAGCAGTTCGCCCGGATGCGTGAGGTCCTCGCCGCGCCGAGCCCCATCGGCCTCGAGGGGGCGATGACCCACGGCGTGCTCAAGCCGTACCTCGAGTCGTTCGCCCCCAGCGGGTGGACTGTGCACCAGTTCCAGGGCCACGCCGGCATCGTCCTCGATACCCACCCC